>SFBL01000120.1 GCA_007095785.1 Microcystis aeruginosa Ma_SC_T_19800800_S464 | reverse complement strand
CTAGTTGTTGAATACGGTCACTATAATTTTTGAGAAGGGATTCGAGAGCTTCGATAATAAATTGGATGTCTTTAAATGATAGAGTTTTCATAGTTTACCTCAACTTACACGATAAAAAAGTTCACCAATTACCCTTAAAGCTTGTTGATAGGTTTCTATTGACATAGGAAATAAGGGTTTCCATAACCAGTGATTACCTCGATCATTAATTAATTCTAGCTCACTGGGAATAGAATTCCCCCGATCTAGTTTCCACCAGTTGTTTCCTATTCCCTGAACGGAAAAGGTCGAAAATTATTTTCATAGATAGCAATATCTTTGTTAGGACGAACATGATCCATTCTGGGAGATGTAGCATTACCTCTACGGTATAAATCAACGGCTGTTTTTATCATTTGTCACCTCCCTAATTCGCGTAAAATCTGCATCACTTGTTCATAAGCAGCCATATTATTCTGTTGGCGGAATAATATAGCTGCTTGTTCTAGATCAATTTTGGCTTTTTTGGTTTGTTTTAATCCGGCATATAAAAGACCACGATTGATGTAAGCTATAGCATCATTAGGATTAATTTTAATAGCCTTGCTGAAGTCATCTAAAGCTAATTCGTATTTTTGTTGGAGACTGTAAAGAGCCCCCCGATTGTTGTAAGCTTTTGCATCATTAGGATTAAGTTTAATAGCTTTGGTGAAGTCAGCTAAGGCTAATTCGTATTTTTGTTGGTTAAAGTAAAGATTCCCACGATTGTAGTAAGCATTAGCATGATTACGATTAAGTTTAATGGCTTTGTTGTAGTCAGCTAAAGCTAATTCGTATTTTTGTTGGTCATAGTAAACAACCCCCCGATTGTTGTAAGCTATAGCATCATTAGAATCAAGTTCAATAGCTTTGTTGTAGTCAGCTAAAGCTAATTCGTATTTTTGTTGGTCATAGTAAACAACCCCCCGATTGTAGTAAGCCATAGCATAATTACGATTAAGTTCAATAGCTTTGTTGTAGTCAGCTAAAGCTAATTCGTATTTTTGTTGGTTAGAGTAAAGATTCCCACGATGGTTATACCAACCAGCACGGGGAGCGAGATGAATTGCCTGAGTAATTGCGGCTAATCCCTCATCATAGCGTTTTAATAGAGCTAATACTCCCGATTTCTCATTATAGTGATTGGGGTTATTGGGAAACAGAGAAATCGCCTGATTAATCACTGTTAATGCTTGCTCATAATTTTCTAAATATCGATAAACAACACTTTGCTGTTGTAAAATACTACTGTGAAACTCCTTTAAATCTTCCCCTTTAGGTAAGGTATTAATCGCTTGTTGCAAAGCTTCTATGGCTGGTTGATCTTTATATAAATCAAATAACGCTAATCCCTTCCCATACCAGGCTAAATAGACATTATCGGGGTCATTTTGCTTAATCGCCTCATCAAAGGCTTTAATTGCTTCCTCATGCCTCCGTAACCGCCATAATTGTCCTCCCCTTTCTATCCAAATATCCGCCTTCGCATTGGTATTAGGGACAATAACACCAGTAATTGCTTTAATAATTTCTTGTTTTTGTTGCGGACTAACTTGGGGTTGAGTAGTGGTTAATAATTGCGGTTTTACCTTCAATCTTTCTTGCAATCCGATAAAAGTGCTAATGGGAATCCCTAAACTAAACCCTAACTGAATTTTCCCTCCCCCTGCTCCTTCTGAACGTCCATGAATCCCTATTACTCTCCCCTGAGAGTCTAAGACTGCACCACCACTCATTCCCCCAAATGTGATGCTGGTATAAACTAATTCATAGCCTCCGGTTAAAGAAGCAACACTTTGTAATGTTCCACTTTGTTCATTGCTTAAGTCACTTTGGCGGGTTTGTAGTAATCCCCCTTCTTTATCGTTAATTATACCGCCACTAAACAACCATTTCGAGGGATTGTCGCCAATTTTGGGGAAGCCTGCGGCAAAAACAAAATCATCGGTATTTGGGTTATAGTTGGCTATTTCCGCAACGGGATAATTGTCCTGGCTTTCAAACTGAAAGACTGCTAAATCTACCCCTTCCTGCCGGATGATGGTGCTTTTCTCGATGTTTCGAGTTTTGCCGTCCCTGGTGACAACGGTGTAGGTGACATTGGCACAGGTTTTCTCCTCGGCTACTTTCTCACAGAGGACGTGATCGGCGGTTAGGACGGTGTAGGTTTTTCCCTGCTGGGCGATAATGACACCGCTACCGTTTCCACCGCTCGTACTATCAATCCGCACGGTGAAACCCTTGGCTTTTGTTTCTAATTCGGCGATATAGCCAGTATAGGCGGTGGTTTCTATATCGGGGTTCACCGGCGGTAGGGGTAGGTTATAGGCGCTGAGGATTTCGGGACGGATGTAGGTTAATAGGGTATTGATGGGAATGCCCCAGTTAACCGCTCTCATCTGTTGGATTTCTGCGTCTGTGGGTTTCGTACCGTCTTCGTAGATGTAGTTAGAGAGAATCGGATGGGCCGATCGCCCGTTAATGCCGATTAAATCCCGCTCGACAAAAATGCCGCCGCCACTCATTCCCTGCACGATATCGCCACTATAACCGACGCTGTAGCCTTCCCGGAGGGGTCGATCGCTCACCTGTTCAAGGGTTCCCTTTGTCGTCCGATACTGTCCCGTTTCGGCAACATATCCCGCAGCCACCACTTCTAAACCGATGCTGTTTTGATTGATGGTAAACTCCGCGATGGTGGCGATCGGATAGTCCCGGGTATCGCTAAACTCCAGCAGGGCGAGATCTTGATTCTCCGATAGGGAATTGGGGACAATGCGGGCCGCACGGCTGTGGCCGTCGTAAGTTTGTACCTGTAGGGTTTTCGTGTTGCGGGTAACGTGGGCGTTGGTTAGGATAAGGTAATTATCGCCTTTTTTAGCGATAATCGTCCCCGATCCCCGATTTGTCTCGCTAGTAATCTTAACAGTGACTCGTTGTAGGAATTGCTCCTCGGTAAGCTCCCGATCGCCCTGTGCCGTCAGAATGCGATCATTAGAAATATTTCCGGCAGCCAGGGTGACAAGGGTTAATCCGGGTTGAGGCAGTAGGGAGAAAAGAAGGATGAGGGCGATCGAAGGTTTGATCATGGCTGTTACCTGTTCGTAATTTAAATTGCTTGTTGAGATGAGGCAAGAGGCAAGACTCCCCCCCCCAACCCCCCCGATGTCGGGGGGGCAGGGGGGGTGGCTAATCTAAGAATAAGCGGTTAAAATGCGTCTTAGCTTAACCTAGCTATTTCAAGTAGCAAGAACGAAGAAAAAAGAAGATACCGGAGGTGGTGAGAAGTGCGATCGCTGGGGGGAGAATCGGAACCCAAAGACCGAAATAACTAAAGAGAAGCCAACCGATACCGGTGAGGGAAATCACAGCGATCGCTACTGTCAAAAGTACCGTTTTTACCCGAAGAAAACGCCACGTTAATAATCCCCCCACTAGGGACCAACTCAGCACCCAGAAAGTCTCCTGTAGGGGATTCCAGAAAGCGATCGAGGCTCGTTTTCCCATCATTGTATCGAGAATTTGACTGACTGCGTGCGCGTGCAAATAAACCCCCGGAATTGCTTCCGATGGGTTGCGACTAAAGGGGGTTAAAAAATCATCGATCCCCGGTTCTGTTACTCCAATTAGAACAATTTTTTCCCGGACTGATTTGGGATTAAAACGCGGATCTAAAACCTGTCGGAGGGATTTTTTCGGGGCAATTTTTATGATCGCATCGATGCCATTATCGGCGATTCGACGGTAAGCGAGCATAACTTGACGGCCGGATCGGGTATCGGATTGACGGGTTTTATAGGGGCCGCGGTTGGATTGTAGCCAGTCACCGAGATGAGTATCCCCGGTATTAATTTCTAGAATTCCCCGCTGCAGTTTATTGCAGTCAAAATCTTGATTCTGGGATTCTAGATATCGTTTGGCAATTAGGAGACTAAAACTAGGAGCATAATCTTTAAAATTACAGGACATCGAGTCAACTGTGGCCAAAGAATCCGGGGGAAGACAGGGAGAGGTGCGATCGAGTTTTGCCTGATATAAAAAACGACGAATTCGGGGAACTCCGGCAATGGTTTCGTCTGGCACTGTGTTACTAAAACTACTCTGATTTTTTGGCAGTTCTGGGGGTGGGGGAAATCCGTCCGGTTGTGGGTAATTATTGAACTGACAAATCGAGATAAAATTAGGAGTATTTTGTAATTGATTGGCTAGGGGTGGATAATCTTCGCTGGCAGCGATCGGACGGAGGATATCTAAGGCGATAATTTGCGGTTGGTAGGGTAGTAATTTATTTAAAAGCTGCGATAATGCTTCTCCTGCGAGGGAACGTTTTCGATCGCTTCCGGGTATTGTTGGTCTTTTCATACCCATGCGATCTTGATATGCCCAATCTTGGCGATCAATGGTAATAATTAATAATCTTTCATCGGGTTTATCTTTGGGTTTTAGTTGCATCAGGCGATCATAAATATTTAATTCTAAGGGTTCTAAAATTCCCGTTTCTCTTATTGCCAAGACTGTCATCGCTACGGCTAAACCTAAACCGAAAGTTAGAGCGAATCGTCGCCAATTTTGTTGTTTTTGAGGGGAGTTACTGAAACTATGCCAAGTGGGGGGTTCTTCGGTGGGATTGGGGCAAACTACGGGCAACCAACTGGCACAGGGATAGTCTTTTTCCCAGTCATCGTGGAGATTTTTTTGGGCTTCATGTACGGCAGTATAGAGAGATTTATTACTGGTAAAAGCGGTTAAAAAGTATTGCAGAAATTTGGGAGAAACGGGATCGGGTAATTTCTCGCGCATAAAGATTAGATGGGGTAATGCCATCCCTTTTTCCCGGGATAGTTGTTGTGCCAAACCGATACCATCACAGGAGTTAAATATCGCTAATTTTAACCCATTTTTAGTGGCTTCTCCCAGGGAAAAGCTAAAATCAGCTATCTTTAATTTATGAGTTTCTGTTAGTTGAATTTCGCAATCTTGTCCATCTTCTGTACTGGCACTATGACCGCTAAAAAAGAGGATATTCCAAGTTTCTTGACGCAATAACTGATTTAATTTTTGCGGGTGTGGGGCTTTTTCCCAGATAATTTCGGCTCCTGCTTTTCCCGCAATATCGTCTAAAGTTTTGCGATCTTCTTCGAGAAATTTTAAGTCGGTGGCATAGCCTAAAATGGCCAAAATCCGAATTTTTTCATGATTTTTTAATTGTCTGGCTAAGGTATCGTATTCTGAGACAATAATTGCTATATCTGCGCCGGTATTTTTGAGAATTTCCCATTTTTCCCAGGGGAATCTTTGCAGCCAGATATTATCGGTTTGTACCCAGATACGAAAGTTATTCCCAGAGAGCAGAATTGCGGTTCTGATCGGTTCAAATTCTGGGCTATTATTCAACCACTTGTTTAAGTTATCCTCAAATAATTTGGCTTTTTCTTGGCAGTTTTTAAAAACTAAACTCTGCTGAGAACTATTGGTAATTTGTTGGGGATTGCTATCTTTTAAGACTTTAAAAAATCCCTCTAATTCACTATAGTAACGTTGCCATTGACGGTAAAAAGTTAATAACTCTAAATTAGCTGGTAGCCTTGCTTTGATCACAGTTTGGGGACGAGAATTAAGATCGGGACGAATTTCTAATTTTACTTTAAATCCCCGATCGAATGTGCCATCTAGTTCGAGAGTTAAGAGTTTAATCATTAAGTTTTTCCTCGCTTACACTTGTAAATATTCGGTTACTTTTGCCGATTCTAAAGCTACTTCAATGAAGAATTTATCCCCCAATTCAGCATCAAATCGATAACGAATAAATTCATCGTTATCTGTGGCAATTACTTCTCGAAAAACCTGGCCAGTTTCGGTGAGAATACTTAATTTTAAATGGGGGGGTAAAGTGCTTGTTTCTCCGGTGGGGTAAACAGTCGCTTGCAGGCTAAATATTTCTTCAGTTTTAGCGATAGTAATCATCAAAGCAAGGGGATTTCCCAGTAATTTTACTCCTAAATCTTTGATGCGTTTAATTTCTGTATTTTTGAAAGCTGGAACCAGTGACAGTGAGCTAAAATCGAGGATACTTTGCCAATCAATGGGGAAATTATGGGCAAACCAATTGGTTAACTTGACGGGGGATTTTTGCCGACGGGTAATTAAAATTTTTCTCCAGTTGCTATTGACGATAACTGCTGCCCATTCTTGAAAAGCAATAGCTTTTCTGGGAAAGATTAACTGAGGATTAGCTAAGATGTTTAGTAAGGTTGTCAATCTATCTAAAGATAGTTTTTCTGACCTCTTTTCCCATTCAATCTTAACTGGTTGTAATTGACACTCTCCCCATAAATCCAAAGAATCTGATCCTGATTGCAGTTGATTTCTCGGTAGAGAGTAGTTAAGATTACGCTTAATATATTGTCCTTTTTTCTTAATATCTTTATAGGTAGTAGAACCCCAAATTCTCAGATAACTTTCGGCAGTGTTTACCTGTACCGCTAGATAATAATCACCAATTAATTGAGGAATATCTACCCATTCTTGAGGAATTTCGATCGCTTCTAGATCCAGAGTTTCGCTGGCAATAACTATTACTGACTTTTCGCCTAATTTAACGGTAAAACCATTAACTCCTAACTGCCAGAAATCTTCTTGATTTTCTACTAAGCTAACTGGAGGCATCCCTGACTGGAGATAGTTAAAAATAACTTGTTGACAGAGATAATTAATATAAAATCTCTGACGAATACTGGCATCGGTAAAACTGGCACTTTTTGCCCAACTTATCTCTTGAATATCTGCGGGTATTTCTAGCCAAATGCTATCAGGAGTTAGTTCTAACCAATCATTAACCATAATTAATCCTCCTGAGTTGTTGCGCTGGTTTGATAGTAGTATGTTAGCCATGGTTCTATTGCCTTACTAATAACTTCTCTATCGTGAGACTGGGAAGGAATATGCAGGTTTTCAGCTGCCCAAGGTAAAAACTTTTTAGCGAGGTGACGATAAACTTTATCCAGTTCCCTAGAAACCTGATATTGTTTGATAACTACCGTGGTAATTTCTGTAATCTTAGCGGCAATTGCCACTTGTCCCAACCCTAACCCATAAGTCATCTCTAGAATTAACTGAATTTGCGGATGCAGTTTTGCCTGTTGCGGCTGCTGACAAATCTGTGAAATTTCTGCCCCTAACCAAGCTAGAATTTTTTGGTGATTTTGTTGGGACTCGCGAAAATTTTCCGCCGCTTCTAATCGCTGCCAAGGGGTATCATGGAGAGTATCTTCGATCATGTCCTCCCTCGTGCTACTTTCCCCATCCCCGAAAGGTTGCTGTAGAGAAATTGTTTTTCCTTGGGGAAATAAATAATCAAAAATAGCTTGTCCTGCATCCTGTAACCATCGGGAAATTGTCGCGGAATTGATTTTGATGGTAGAGTGGCTATCCGAGTTATAGGCAGCGGCGATTTTTTGCCAGATTTCTGGACTAGGTTCCTGAATTTTACCATCGGTTTTTATTTTTGCCTGGGCATAAATTTCTTGATAGTAATCCCAAGCTAAAAGGTAATTTTCGAGAGTTTCCCCCACTAATCCCCTCGCCCGGAGAGCTTGGGTGAGACGCGCTCCGGTAGAATTAAGTAGTAGGCTCCAAGTATTATGGCCGAATGCTTGACTAATCTGACGGATGCGATCGATTAAGCGATATTTAATCCTCTGAGTGGCAAAATTATCGAAGCGAGTCGAGAATAAAGGCTTAAAGTCAGCTAAGATAGCCTCAAAATCAAGAATTCCTTCGTTAAAGTAGTCTTCAATCTGATAATCTAGTTTAGCTTGATATTTTTGATAGATTTCGGCAGCTGCCCAGTAGCAAGGTTCCTGCAAATAAGCGTATAAATGCCCACGAAAAAGATGATTTTTGGAACCGTGATTCTGATACTGTTGGTGAAAGAATAGGGACCAATAATCCTCGGACTCGACATTAGGAGCGATTGGGCCATAGCTTTCCATGTTACGACGCAAACGCCGATCGCAATTCCATTGTGTCCTATTTTGCTGCAAAACTAAAAAGCAACAAAACTTCTCCAGCAAAGTCTCTCGTTTTTTCATCTAGCTACTCCCCGTGGAGGTCAACTAAACTCTCTATCGTTCCACTTCCAGCTTTTATGCAGTATTTTGGCATTTTGTTACTAATTAATCGTACTCGGTCGAGGAGAGTCACAGTAAATGGCTTTTTGACTCACTCCCAACCCCCAACAGCTAACCCCCAGGGAGGACCACGAGGGGCATATTAAAAAAAACCTGTCCACTGTTCCTGAGAAACGTTAACATAAGTTAACAACCCCTTGACAACCGATAAGATCATCCTCAATTTATCAGGAGTTCGACAGCGTGAACAAAAACGGTAATAACAAAAAATGGCGCAATGCGGGACTATATGCCCTATTGTTAATCGTAGTCCTTGCCTTGGCCTCAGCTTTCTTCGATCGCCAGCCAGCAGTGCAACAAACTTGGAAGTATAGTGAATTTTTACAGGAAGTACGGGAAGGTAAAGTAGAAACCGTGCGCTTAAGTGCCGACCGGCAACGAGCGATCGTACCCACTCAAGACGGTACAAACGTATTAGTTAACCTACCCAACGATCCGCAATTAATCAACATCTTGGCAGAAAATAACGTTGATATTTCCGTACTGCCCCAAAGAGAAGAAGGAGTATGGGTAAGAGCCTTCAGTAGCCTCTTTTTCCCGATTTTACTTCTTGTTGGTCTATTTTTCTTGCTCCGTCGCGCCCAAAGTGGTCCCGGTTCCCAAGCGATGAACTTCGGCAAATCGAAAGCAAGAGTACAGATGGAACCCCAAACCCAGGTTACTTTCGGTGATGTGGCCGGGATTGAAGGGGCAAAATTAGAATTAAACGAAGTGGTAGATTTCCTGAAAAATGCCGATCGCTTCACGGCAATTGGGGCAAAAATCCCCAAAGGAGTCCTTTTAGTCGGTCCTCCGGGGACAGGTAAAACCCTGCTCGCTCGCGCAGTAGCTGGAGAAGCAGGAGTCCCGTTTTTTAGCATTTCCGGTTCGGAATTCGTGGAAATGTTCGTCGGGGTGGGTGCTTCTCGCGTCCGCGACCTATTTGAACAAGCGAAAGCGAATGCACCTTGTATCGTCTTTATCGATGAGATTGATGCTGTCGGTCGTCAACGGGGTGCCGGTTTAGGGGGTGGTAACGATGAACGGGAACAAACCCTCAACCAATTATTAACGGAAATGGACGGTTTTGAAGGTAATACAGGTATTATCATTATCGCCGCCACTAACCGTCCTGATGTGTTGGATGCCGCTTTATTACGTCCGGGTCGTTTTGATCGCCAAGTGGTGGTGGATCGTCCCGATTACGCTGGCCGTAAGGAAATCCTTAATGTCCACTCCAGAGGCAAAACTTTGGCCCAAGACGTGGATCTCGATAAAATCGCTCGTCGTACCCCCGGTTTTACCGGTGCGGATCTGGCTAATTTGCTCAATGAAGCCGCAATTTTAGCGGCACGTCGCAATTTAACCGAAATTTCCATGGATGAGATCAACGACGCGATCGATCGTGTCCTGGCCGGTCCTGAGAAGAAAAATCGCGTCATGAGTGAAAAACGCAAAACTTTAGTTGCTTACCATGAAGCTGGTCACGCTTTGGTGGGTGCTTTAATGCCGGATTACGATCCCGTCCAGAAAATTAGTATTATTCCTCGCGGTCGCGCTGGGGGTTTAACTTGGTTCACTCCCAGCGAGGATCGCATGGAATCCGGGTTATATTCTCGCGCTTATCTGCAAAATCAGATGGCTGTAGCTTTGGGGGGTCGTTTAGCTGAAGAAATTATCTTCGGTGAGGAGGAAGTGACTACGGGTGCTTCTAATGACCTGCAACAGGTGGCACGAGTAGCGCGGCAAATGGTCACTCGTTTCGGCATGAGCGATCGCTTGGGTCCAGTGGCTTTAGGTCGTCAAAATGGTAATGTTTTCCTAGGTCGTGATATCGCTTCCGATCGAGATTTTTCCGATGAAACTGCGGCAGCTATTGACGAGGAGGTGCGTAGCTTAGTGGAACAGGCCTATCGTCGCGCTAAAGAGGTTTTAGTCAATAACCGCGCCATCTTGGACCAGTTAGCGCAAATGTTAGTGGAAAAAGAAACCGTGGATGCGGAGGAGTTACAAAATATCCTCGCTCATAACGATGTGAAAATGGCGGCTTTAGCTTAAGTTTTGTAACATTTTCTTGACAAACAGCATCCTGATGGGTGCTGTTTTTTTTATCAAACGAAAATTAATGACAAACTTAATTTCTTGCTGATCAGCTGTTAATCGGGTACATCTCAATTTTTGTAAATCTACTAATTTGGGATTTTTAAGCGGAAACTTTCTCCTAAAATTGGGCGTTACTTTCGGTTTTATCACTCAATCCAAGCTTTTGGGGGGTTCTACCCCCCAAACCCCCCGTTGGGGGCGTGGCGCCGCCCCCAAACCCCCCGCGCATTAGTTTAACTGTGAGATGCTTACACGCGATTGTTCATATTTTTGTACTAATTTAAGAGTCACTGATAATTGCTGATTGTCGGTATTTCTGCAAATGTGGGATGCACCCGTCTTAGCTTAACATTCCTATCTTTTCACTGATTACTGTTCACTGTCATGTAGCATCGATGACTACTTCCTCTTTACCTATTTTAATTGTTATTTGTGGGGCAACTGCCACGGGAAAATCCAGTTTGGCCCTACAATTGGCCGAAAAGTTTAATTCAGTAATTCTCAGTGCCGATTCCCGACAAATCTATCGAGAATTTAATATTGGTACTGCTAAACCTAGCTTAGAAGAATGTCAGCGGATTCCCCATTATCTAATTGATATTTGTGATCCGCAGGATAATTTTACCCTAGCACAGTACCAAGAACAAGCTGAGGATTTAATCACCACTCTCCACTATTCTCCCCTGTTTTTGGTCGGTGGTACGGGACTTTATATCAAGTCCATTGTCAAAGGTTTAAAAATACCGAGGGTTTCTCCTCAAGCGGATTTAAGACAGCAATTACAAGCTTTAGGACAATCCTATCTTTATCAAATTCTGATGCAGGTAGATGAAGAGGCTGCTAAAAAAATTCATCCCCATGATCAGGTCAGGACTTTACGCGCTTTAGAGGTTTTTTATCTGACAGGAAAACCTATCTCTAGTCAGCAGGGAGAAAATCCCCCCACTTATCCAATTTTACAAATTGGTTTAGACTGTTCCCCAGAAAGTTTAGGCAAGCGGATCACTGTTCGTACTCATCAAATGATCGCCAACGGATTGGTAGCAGAGGTGCAGCATTTGGGGGATAAATACGGTTGGGATTTACCACTTTTGCAGACTTTGGGTTATGCAGAGATTAAGCAATATCTCCTCGGGGAAGTTTCTTTAGAACAGGCGATCGATTTAATTATCCTCCATACCCGTCAATTTGCTAAACGTCAGCGCACTTGGTTTCGTGCCGATACTGATATTGTCTGGTTTCCCATCGATAAAGAAAATTTATTGAAATCGGTGGAACGACAAATTATGTTGTTTCTTGAGGGGTTGTCAAGGCCCGATATAAAAACACATCATCCTGATTAACGATTAACCGAAAGTTGTCATTTTGATTCAGTTTATTTAAGTGATCATCAATCAGTTCTGGTGAACTAGACCAACCGGGATGACGGCGATCGAGTAAGATATAATTAAATTGATTTAAATCTAGGGATTGGGAACCTTCGATCGCTAATTTGATCATTTCTCGATGGGTAAGATGGGGGGCAATTCTAGAAGTAGTCAAGACACTCTCACTGGTGGTAATTTGGGTGAGAGCTTTTTGGGTGGCGGACCAAGTATCGAGGGAATTTAAATACAGTGACCAAAAATAGCCGTATTTAGCTAAGGCAAGAAAGGCAATAATTGCCCAAGTAATTATCCATTTAGGTTTTTTTAACCAGTTACCATTATGGGCTAAAGTGGCGATAACCGCTAGAAATAAAAAGGGCAAAATTGGCAGGGAATATTGAGTTGTTAAGTTTTTTTGTGGGGCATGATCTGCCAATAAATTTAAAGCGAGTGCGGGAATAGCGGCAATTATTGGGGCAGAATAACGCCAAGATAAACCCCAAACTAAGGGAATAATTAATAGGATGAGGTATTCTAGATTATTGCCAGTAAAGATTTTTCCCAAGACAAGATCGGGTTTGGTGAAAAGATTAAAAATAATTGCTGGCAAACTATCTCCTAGATAACTATATCGAGAATCGGCCATTTCAATAACTGCCGATTTTCCTGTCAGGAGAGGGATTAATAATTTCGTGGTGATAATAAACCAAAGAATGCCGCTAATAATAGCAATTATTCCTGGGATTTTTTTCTTTTCCCAGAGAAGTAACCAGATACCCATTCCCAACAATGTTAAAGAGAGAATTGCTTTACAACCGAGAATAATAATGATTCCTAGACAAAATCCCCAGAGATTATTTAATCTGGCTGCCAAAATCGTCCAAAAAATGGCTGGAACTGCGATAACTTCAGGATGAAAATCAAAGAGATTAACATTAAAAATCAGGGGATAGAGCAGATAAACTAAGGCTAATGTATAAGCTTGTTTTTCTTTTAATCCCGCTTGTATTGCCAATTGCCAGAGGGGAAAAGCACCAAGAGAAAGGGAAAAAGCTTGTAAGAAAAGCAGCCAATAAACGCTAGGATAAATTTTATAAAGTAAGGCTATAGGATAGAGAATAAAAGCGATATGATCGCCTAAAATATGGTAGCCAACAAAAGATATAATCGGTGGTTTACCTTGAGAAATTAGGTAAACTCCCTGATCAAACCAACCAAGATCGAGAGCATTAGATTGAAATAAAATATGTCTGACAGCACTGCAAATAAACAGGATTATTGTAGCGCAACCAATTAACCAAAATAAATCATTCTTTTTGTGCATAATCGTTAAGTTTTACTGGGATTTTTCGGGATTATTACGACAATACTGCCAGGTATCTCTAAAATAGGCAGCAACTTCAGTAAACCACGCTTTAAAAATATTTCTGTTCTCACTGGTGACGATAACCCCATTAATAAACTCTTGCCATTGGGGATCATTAGCGGGAAGAATAAAACCATAATAATCACAATTTAAAGGATTGCGCGGGATAAGTTGATAATCTTTTTCTAAGGATAAACCGAGGATAACAGCTTCTCCAATTAGCAGAATACCATCACTAGCAAAAGCATCTATTCTATTCCTTCTTAAACTTTGGATACCTCGTAGTCTTCCCGTCACTCCTTGAAATTCCTGATAGGTAGCAAGGGGATATTTTTGTCTTAATAATTCTTGAGTGGTGGTATCTCGCAAAACTCCAATACTTATACCTTCTAAGGACGAAGAAAAGTTAAAATTCTTCTGATTATCACTCCGAACTAAAAACTGAGTTCCCGTGACAAAAAAAGGACGAGAAAAACTGACACCATCAGGTATATTTTTTCTGATACTATTAGGACCACACTCGAAATCAACGGTTTTATTTTCCAATAACTGGAAGCGATTAAATAAAGTCGATTTATAAATTTTGACACTGATGATTTGGAGGTTTAATTTTTGCTTAAGCTCCTCTCTAAGCAATTGGATAAAATCTAAGCACAATCCCTGCAAATTATTATCACTATCTCGATAGCCAAACGGAATGGCATCTTCTCTCATCGCTACTTCTAATAATCCCGTGCGTTTAATTTTTTCTAGAACCGTTTCGGACTTAGCTGGGAGAGGAGCCAAAAAGTTAGATAAAATAACGAGAGTAAGAATGATTAATTTCATGACTTTTGCCGAGATTATTTAAGATTTGTTATGGACTTGATCCCATTGATCTAAAATGTCTTTGAATAATAATTCATCTAACCATGTTTTTACTACCACTGTCAAAGGTAAAGCCAATAATAAACCTAAGATGCCAAACATTTGAGCAAAGAAAATTTGAGCGATTAGGGTAATTGCTGGTAGTAAAGATACCTGTTTAGCCATGACAGTGGGTGTCAGCAAATAACTTTCGACATTTTGGATAATAAAATAGAGAATCAGAATAGCGACAATTTTCCAAGGTGCATCGATAACAGCAATGAGGATGGGAAAAATCACACTAGCAGTCGGTCCGATATTAGGGATAAAATTGAGCAATCCTGCTAGGATAGCATGAACGAGAACTAGATTGATTTGTAGAACAAAAAGACCGAACCCACTTAATAATCCCACCATAGTTGAACTAATGGCAATTCCCAACAACCAATTACCCAAACCCGCTTCCGATAGGGTAAGAATTTCCTCGGCACGACGACGATAGAAGTTAGGAAATAATTTTAAGAAAGCTTGTCGATAGGGTTGGGGGTTGGCTAACATCATCATTGCTAACACCAGCACGAATAATAATTGTAAAACTGCCGCAACTGAGTTAGAAAAGAAGGTAAAAAAGTTACTAAAAACAAAGGTTCCTAAAGGTTGTAACTGCTGGACTAAATCAGTTAAATTAGGCAGGGATGGCAACCAATCAAATTGAAATTGTTGTCGCCATTGAATCGAGTTATTGCGGACTAAATCCCAAGCTTGCGGTAAAAGTTCAATTAATTTTTGAAACTGTTCGATAAAGGGGGGAACAATAATTATAAAAAATAAAATCACAATTGCCAGACTCGTCAGCAGGGTAATTAAAATAGCCAAACCCCTTTTAATCCCTAATCTCTGCAATCCTTTCACACATCTATTTAAGGCTACGGTAAACACGATCGCCATAAAAATCAATAATAACAGCTGTCGAATCTGCCACAATACATACAGAGCCATTATTAAACAGATAAACCCCAACCACTGACCAAATTTCACAACCTTGATTTATCCTATCGGGACAAGTTTTATCATACAGCAGTCGGGAGGCGGTCGGCGGTCGGCAGGTTTTAGGTGTTGGGGTTTTGGGGTGTTGGGGTTTTAGTTCAATTTCCCCACTTCCCCACTTCCCCACTTCCCCACTTCCCCACTTCCCCACTTCCCTAACAGCATAAATTAAGTTTTGTATCAAAAATTTGCTAATTTTGCTGTTATGTGCTATACAGTTACGCGACAAAACAGGATAGAAAAACGAGATTTTCTTAATTACCAGACATTTTCTCAAATTTTATGGCAACTCTCCCAGAGTCAAATTATCCTAAAAGAAATCCTCTCCTAGAAAATCCGACAAGACTCAGAGAAATTGTGGCCGTTAATGCTTTTATCCTTGTATTAGGACTTCGATAATGAAAGAATTGGAGCGATACTATAAAGTTTTAGGGTTAGATCATGGGGCATCTCTCGACGAGATCAATCAAGCCTACAAAGATTTGGTGTTTATTTGGCATCCCGATCGCATTCCCAAAGATAATCAGCGTCTTTTGGAAAAAGCCACCGCTAAACTGCAAGAAATTAACCACGCTAGGGAGCAATTGCGGCAAATCCATCAAAATTCTCCTAAACGCTCCAATTCACCCCCTAAAACTGAAAAACAGCCCGCCCACGCCTATAAAACTGCTTCCCCCTATCAGCCTCACCCTAGCCAACCCAGCCAAAATTCCCAAACCCACAGTCATAAAACCCATAGTCAACAAACCCACAGTCAACACAGCCACTCCCAGAATAACCATCAGGTCCACAATCAGGCCGCCTGGCGCCCTCACTATCGGGATTTAAACGGGGCCGATTTACAGGGAGCCAACCTGAAGGAAAAAGATTTCTCTAGTCGCAGTCTCATCGGGGCAGATTTAAGCCATGCCGACTTAAGCGATAGCTTCCTGCACAAAGTTAACCTAGAAAAGGCTAATCTGTACAAAGCTAATCTTTTTCGCGCCAATCTCCTCGAAGCTAACCTTAAAGGCGCGAATTTACAGGAAGCCAATCTCATCGGGGCGGATTTAAGTGGGGCAGATCTGTCGGCGGCGGATTTACGCGGGGCAAAAATTGGCTTCGGTAAGCGTATTATGGTGAAATTAACTGGAGCAATTTTAACGGGAACAATTCTCCCCGATGGTTCGATTCATCAATGAATAACCTCCTGCTAATTTTGATTTTTCTTTAATAGGAACTATCACCCGATGGGCATTTATTACACAATCGCTGCTGTTTTTCTAGGGATGCAATTAGCTGCGGGAGAAAATTTATCGGCGGCAAATCCTGATTTTTCACTGCTGCAAAAAGCTCTAGAAAAACACAATTTTATCGTCAAACTTGCCCCGCCACCAGTGCGAGGAGCCTACGGTTTATTTGATAGTAAAACTAGAATTATTTGGATTCATCCCCTGGTTTTTGACTTAGGTATTGCGCGACCAACATTAATTCATGAAGCTGTCCATGCTGCCCAACTTTGTCATGGAGGCAAAACAGTTAAAGCTCTTAATTTAGCCATAGAACCACCGGCAATGACCAGAAGATTTTTTATGCACTATGAGGGTTTTAGCCGGCAAATTGAAGCCGAAGCCTATACTGTTCAAGTTCAGCCCGATGGTCTAGATTTAGTGATTTCTTTACTGCAAAAATATTGTCCTTAGAAAACCTGTTCATAAATCTACCAATCTCGTTCTAATTCTTCGGCCACACGACGATAATCGGCGCTGGCTTCTTGGGCATTTTTACCGCGCCAATTGGTAATAGCTACCCCATCTAAAACGGCTTTTTCGTGGGCCTTATAATTTCTGACAAAAGCATGACAGGCAGGAATACCTAATTCTAATAAAGTATTTTGTGCTTCTAAAGTTTCCTTAAGACTACGAGAATCCACTTTTGTTAACAAAACCCGATAGGCAATTCCTAGGGGTTTAACTGCCGTGCGTACCGTGTCAATTAAAGCCATTAAATCCATCGGTGCGGGAGGAGTCGGTAAAATTAAATAATCTGATTCTGCTATAACTGCGGTAAGTAATTGGGAACGCAAAGCTGGTGGTGTATCAATCACGATCAGATCGTACTCGATAATTTGACGCAATTCTCCTAATTTCTCTGTATTAATTTCTTTGGCTAAATCAAATACCATACCCGCTTGATTTCTTTCTACCCACCAAGTGGAGGAACCCTGCGGATCCGCATCCACCAGCAAAACACGCTGATTCTGCCCCCAAATTGCCGCTAAATTAACCGCAGTGGTGGTTTTACCCACACCACCTTTACCATTGACAACAGCGAGAATTTTTGGGCTATGAGGCTTTAATTGCGAGTTTGTTGGGGAATTTGGCATTTTCAGTTATCAGTTATCAGTTATCAGTTATCAGTTATCAGTTATCAGTTGTCAGTTATCAGTTATCAGTTATCAGTTATCAGTTACCAGTTACCAGTTATCAGTTATCAGTTACCAGATTTGAGTTTTAAGTTCACTGATTACTGTTTACTTTTTACTGATCACTGAAAAAAAGCTCACCACTGATTACTGTTTACTGATCACTGATCACTGAATATAACTAACCAGAAAGTTTTTGATCTAAGATTTGGCTAGTTAATTTAGGATCGGCCTTACCGCCGCTTTTTTTCATGACTTGACCGACAAAAAATCCCTTAAGATTGGTTTTACCCGCCCGGAATTTTTCTAACTCGCTTGGATGGGCAGCGATAATTTCCTCGATCAGTTTTTCGATCGCAGAACTGTCAGAAATCTGTATTAATCCTTTCTTTTCCACCAGCACTTTTGGTGAACCGCCTTCGGTGAGAAGTTCCGGTAAAATTTCCTTAGCAATTTTGCCACTAATTGTTCCCGCTTCAATCAGTTTAACTAATTCCGCCAAGTCTGCTGCTTGCAGGGCAATTTCTGTGATCGTCAGCTTATTATTATTCAAATAAGCGGCGATATCTTGACTGATCCAGTTAGCGACTAATTTCGCATTTGCCCCCGCAATTACCGCAGTTTCAAAATATTCAGCCACGGTGCGATCATCGGTTAAAACCCTAGCATCGTAGGGGGAAAGACCAAATTCTTCTTCATAACGACGACGTTTACGAGCGGGTAATTCCGGTAATTCTTCCGCCCAAGCTTTTAACTGTTCGGGGGAGACTTCTAGGGGGGGTAAATCCGGTTCGGGAAAATAGCGATAATCGCTAGAACCTTCTTTTTTCCGCATACTAATCGTCCGTTGAGTAGCTTCTTCCCAAAGACGGGTTTCCTGTACGATTAGTTCGCCATTTTCGATCGCTTCAATTTGTCGATCAATCTCGTATTCTATGGCTTTTTGGATAGCACTAAAGGAGTTCATATTTTTAATTTCTACCTTAGTCCCGAACTTTTTAGTGCCTTTTTTGCGAACAGAAATATTGACATCGCAGCGCAGGGAACCCTCCTGCATATTGCCGTCACTGATGCCGAGATAACGCACTAAACGCCGTAATTCTTGGGCATATTCCGCCGCTTCGGCCCCGGTGCGTAAATCCGGTTCCGAGACGATCTCCAATAATGGTACACCTGTACGATTAAAATCCACGAGGGAATGGGTGGAACCGGAGAGACGTTCGCTGCCAGCATGAACCAGTTTTCCCGCGTCTTCTTCCATGTGCAGACGGGTAATGCCGATAATTTTGCGGCTAACTTCCTTAGTTTTTTTATCGACGATCTCGATTTCTAGTTGACCCTGTTCGACAATAGGGAGATCATACTGGGAAATTTGATAATTTTTCGGCAGGTCGGGATAAAAATACTGTTTGCGATCGAATTTGCTATGAGATGTAATTTTACCATCGATAGCTAATCCCAGTTTAACGGCACTGGCCAGGACTTCTTGGTTAAGGACGGGTAATACCCCCGGATAACCCAAACAGACGGGACAGACGTTAGTATTGGGGGGACTATCGAAGTTGGTGGGACAGGAACAAAATATCTTGCTTCTGGTGTTCAGTTGACAGTGGGTTTCTAAACCGATAATTGCTTCGTATTCAGTGGCAGACATATTTTCTCGCTCTCGCCGACACAGGAATGATCTGTTTAATCATTATAGTCGCGATTCTGGAGCATTCCCTCCCTTCATAAAACTTAATACTGTAGTTACTAATCACTCTATGCACCTTTAATATAGATCAAAAAAGGTAATTTATTCAACCAATCTCCGCATTATTTTTAATAATATCAAAGGCGTAAGACAGGGAAGCTTATCGATAATTTTTCACCGATAAACCTAGCTTTTCTAGTATCGACCAACGACCACAGAAAACGAAAACTAAAACTTTCCACCTCACCGTTAAGATAACCGACATAAATCGTAGCAAAAATTAACTTCTAGAGACAGGATATTTGCTTAGTATAGAAACAGAGAGACTATACCTGATAACTGACCCCATAACCGGCCAAAAGCAATATAAGCGGCGAAAGTGAGCATTTTCTAGGCAAATATTGCCTTAATAATTGACGATTTTTACTTTGTACCCAATTTTATGTCTTTAACTCTCTCAGAACAACTCAAACGAGAACAATTATCCTATCCCCAAACTCTCCTCCATCATCTGCAAAGGTTACGGCATTTTGTGACAGTGGAAGGAGAGGAAAAATTGCAGCAGTGGAAAAACCTGATTGAAAAGGATAATTTTCAACCTAGTACCCGTAATTTAGCCTATTATCTCGCCCTGAGACAAGAAGATATCCGGGATTTACAATTAGCTTTAATGCCCTGGGGATTATCTTCCCTAGGCCGGATTGAATCGAAAGTTTTACCGACCCTCGATGCAGTAATTGCCACTTTAGGGGCGGTTTGTCATCAAGAATCCTCATTATTACCCAAACATCCCCCTTTAGAGGCATTTTTTCAAGGAGATCAACTTTTAGCTTCCCATAGTGCCGAAGTTTTTGGTCTGCCTTCCCCCAGGCGTCGGGTGCGAATTATGGTGACAATGCCGACGGAGGCGGCAACAGACCCCAATTTTATCGCTCAATTACTGCGTTGCGGAATGGACTGTATTCGCATTAATTGCGCCCATGATGGCCCCAAAGAATGGCAGGGAATGATCGAAAATCTGCGCGAGGCGGTCAAAAATCCCGAAAATTTAGTCAATGGACATACCTGTAAGGTTTATATGGACTTAGCCGGCCCAAAAATCCGTTTAGAACAGATTTTAGCCCCCCAGTCCCAAACGAGACTATATCAAGGGGATTTTCTGCTCTTAACTCCCCAACCGCCCCATACTGCCCATCCTCAGTATTTTCAGGCTAATTGTTCCCAACCGGAAATTATTCCCCAAATTCCCGTCGGGGCGAAAGTTTGGATTGATGATGGTCATATCGGGGCTGAAGTTATTGCCATAATGCCGGAAGGTCTTTTACTAAAAATTACCCACGCCAGGGACAAAGGGGAAAAACTCAAAGCAGATAAAGGCCTAAATTTCCCCGATACCGTCTTAAATATCGATCCTTTGACCGCAAAAGACCGGCAAGATTTAGATTTTATTGCCGAAAATGCCGATATTATCGGTTACTCTTTTGTGCAGAAAGCCAGCGATATCGAGACACTACAGCTAGAGTTACAAAGTCGTTTGGGGGATGCTTGGCGACAAAAAGCAATTGTGGCCAAAATAGAAACACCTTTAGCCGTAAAAAATCTACCGGAATTAATCATTCATGCTGCCGGTAAACAACCTTTTGGGGTGATGATTGCCCGGGGTGATTTGGCTGTAGAAATTGGCTATCAAAGATTAGCAGAAATTCAAGAGGAAATTCTCTGGTTATGCGAAGCAGCCCATATTCCGGTAATTTGGGCTACCCAAGTCCTAGAAAATCTGGTCAAGAAAAGTATTCCCTCCCGGGCCGAGATTACTGATGCCGCTATGGCCGAAAGGGCTGAATGTGTCATGCTGAATAAGGGGGAATATATCCGGGAAGCGGTGACAATTCTCGATGATGTTTTACAAAGAATGCAGACCCACCAAGCTAAAAAAACGCCCCAATTACGCGCTCTTCATTCTTGGGTTTAAGCAGTTATCAGTTATCAGTTATCAGTTATCAGTTATCAGTTATCAGTTATCAGGAGTCAGGAGTCAGGAGTCAGGAGATTATTTTTATTTATTCTCCCCAGTTCATAATTCATAATTCATAATTCATAATTCCCCACACCTTTTCAACAGAATTGAGAATCAGAGGCAAATTAACGCATATTATTGACCGCACCACTAACCAAACCAGCGCTAACATAGCGACCATAACCATCAAGACGGTTTTGTTGAGCGATTCGAGAGGGATTATTGACGAGATCGGCAACTCCCACACCCATCATCACCACGGAGATAACTGCGATTAAGTAGTTACGGACAAAAGTTGGATTTTGGTGACTGACTAACATGGTTGTTACCTCTCTTTCCTGTCGATAACCTTAGAATACGAGAGGGTTTGGGGTGATGTCAGTCCCATAATTCCGGGTGACAGAAGTGGAAAAAAGTGGAATCCACAGACAAGCTATGATTTTTTGTCGATTAGAATCGGTAAATAGGGAATCGGGAACAGGAAAAGGGCAATATTCGTCGTCAATCTGGTTAAATAATCAGTAAATTGCCTAAAAACTGACATATTCTAGAGAATATGTCCTTAAAAACAGCGATTATGACCATAAAATTTTTCTGGCCTTTAGTTTTAGGATTATCTATTGTTATTATTGACAATGGGCAATATTTGAGAGCAGAAACGGTAACTTTGAGCGAAAGTCAACGCCAACAACTGCGATCGCTAGATGCTAAGATTATTTTACCTAACTATATCCCTCCCGGATTTCGGGCCAGCGAGATTAAAATCCTCACAGAAGAGGGGAAAGGATACGCAGTCCTTTTTGAAAATGCCGAGAATAGCTGTTTTTTGGTGGAAGGAATCGAAAACGCTAGGGGCGATGATGGTTTAGAATTAGAGGGAACCCTAGCACTCAATTCCCCACTATTTGGAGAAGGATACTGGCTCAATTATGGTACACCCAAAAACTCGGAATTAAGGCAACAATTCCCCGAACCTGATTTGTATTCCGATTGGATGAAAATGGGAGAATATTTTTATCGTCTCAGTGGGGCATTAATTGCCCGGGAGGAGTATGATTATCCTAATTGCCGTCAAGATATTTCCCCAGCGGAAGCAGTTAAAATAATCGAATCTTTTGGAGATAACAATTAAATTGAATTTATCTACAGTCATTTCTGATCTACAACAAAAAGGCAAGGAGCGGTTAGCTTGGTCTGATTTTTGCTGGTTAGGATTAGTAATAATTTTGGGACTGGTTATTAGGTTAACACAATTAACGAGCAAACCTCCCTGGACGGATGAATTTGCCACTATGGTTTTTAGTATTGGCAATAATTACCAGATAGTGCCGTTAAATCAAATAATTTCCCTCAGCACTTTATTAGCACCTCTCCAGAGCAACCATCAGGCAACTATTGCTGATGTAATTAAATTAGTTATTCAGGAGGACAATCATCCACCTTTATATTTTATTTTCGCCTATCTCTGGAATAAATTATTCTTTGATCGGGGAGAATATGTATCTTTAGACGGAATGCGATCGCTGGCAGTATTTTGGGGAGTTATTTCGATTCCTCTAATTTATTTTATCAGTAAATTGGTCTTTAAATCCGGCTCGATCGCTTTTCTGTCGGCGATTTTAATGGCGGTTTCTCCCTATGCGGTTTTCATCTCCCAAGAAGCGCGTCATTATACTTTAGCGGTTGTATTTGTCCTCATATCTTTAGGCTGTTTTATTAAGGCAAGCGGCCAAATTATCGACCATAAGAGAATATCCCATACTTTGGTTTTTTTCTGGTTAATTGTCAACTGTCTAGGGTTATTAGTCCACTATTTTTTTAGTTTAACTATCCTCGCAGAAGCGATAACTTTATTATTGATTTTATTCAAGCAAATCAAACAAAAAAACTTTTGGATAACTAATTGGTGGCGTTTAAGTTTAGTTTTTTTAGGTAACTTGAGCTTTATTATTATTTGGTTTATCACTTTTGTACCCAAAGATTATGGCAATCAGATGACCAGTTGGATTCAGAGAGACAATGATAGTTTTTTGTCCGTAATTAGCCCCTTTTTTCAATTGCTGGGAACATTAATCACCATGCTTTCCCTGCTCCCCGTTGAATCAGAATCTTTAATAATTATCTTGATTTCTGGGGCAATAATGATCGGTTTTTTTCTCTGGATTATCCCACAATTAAAAACAGCGTGGCTAGACTCCTATAAACCAGAATTAGGCATTCTCTCGGCATTTTTTCTCAGTTCAATTGCTATTTTCTTTGTCATCACCTATCTGCTCTCGATCGATATTACCCGGGGAGCTAGATATAGTTTTGTTTACTTTCCCTCGGTAATTTTAATTCTGGCAATTTTATTAGACAATTGTTGGCAAAGGAAGCAGCAAAAAATCGTAATTATTGTAATTATCATGGCTTTAGTTAGTTCCCTAAGTGTTACTTTTAATTTAGGCTATCGTAAGTATTATCGCCCGGATAAATTAGTTACCACCATCGAAAATAATAGCCGTTATCCGTTAGTAATTGCCACTAGCTATAGGAGTTTGGTGCAGGTGGGAGAAATGATGGGAATTGCTTGGGAATTTAACCAAAGATTTCCCGATAAGAAACCTAAGTTTATCTTAGTTAACTCAGGACAAAAGCCAAATTTTAATCTGCCATCTTCTCCCCCTTTTGAATTATGGTTAATTAATTTCCATTCTTCAATAGATCGAGCGGACTGTCAACTCTCAGAGTTATCCTCCAATTATGTAACAGGTTATGAATATCAAAAGTTTCTCTGTGGGCGATCGATGGATTATAATAGTAAAGTTAAGTAGGGCTATTAACTATGATTATTTGGGTAAATGAACAGATTGACCCCTGTGGTTTAGTACAAGCTTGTATTGCCTGTCAAGACGAACAAGCGGCAAAAGATTG
This sequence comes from Microcystis aeruginosa Ma_SC_T_19800800_S464, assembly GCA_007095785.1. Taxonomy (GTDB): domain Bacteria; phylum Cyanobacteriota; class Cyanobacteriia; order Cyanobacteriales; family Microcystaceae; genus Microcystis; species Microcystis aeruginosa_E. The sequence goes on along the minus strand of SFBL01000120.1, from coordinate 35,159 downwards.
TCATCAAAGTTGGTTAACCAATCTTACGGACGAACAAAAACAAACGGGGTGGGTAGCAGTTTTAAGAACCGTAGAATCCTGGGATGATGTACCTGTAAATGCTCTGAAGTTAAGTTATTAGATCTCCTGCAACAATCAAAAATCTTCCGTTAGGTGAAGAAACTCCGAGACAGGAGATATCTGCCTAAAATAAAAAAGAGGGCAGGTTTTACCCCACCCTTTGGTCTTATTTTAAACGAATTACTAACCGGCGATCGGGTTCCACGCCGCGACTTTCCGTGGTTAAATCGTTTTCTTCCTGAAAAAAGGCATGGATTTGGCGACGTTCCGCCGAAGATAGGGCTTTTAATTCTATTTCCTGTCCTGTTTGCCGCACTTGCGTCGCCGCTTGATTCACCCAGTCGAAAAGTTCTGACTGTCTTTGTTGACGATAGCCATTGATTTCGACAATATAGAACTGATGTTCTGCCGACTCGACACCAATATTCAGAATCGTATTAGCTAGGGATTGAATCGCATCCAGTCCCTCACCATTGTTAGCGAGGAGAAGTTCCACTTGTTGGGGACTCAATTGACTGCTATCAATAATTAACCAACAGGAGGAAGGTCCAGTTCCCAATTCCTGCACACCAATCTGGACATCTGCGGACATGGCCATCAACTTTAGCAGTTTTTCCAGCCATTGTTTAGCTTTCTCGCTATTTTGCTCCCATATACTCATTACGATGTTTTTTCCTTTTTCTTGCTAGAACGTTTTTCAAAGGGGAGAGCATCGCGGGATTTTTCCGTTTTTTCCTGTTCCGCTACCAATTTTTGCAGGTTTTCCGGTAAAGGTTCCCGCATCAAAATCACCGTTTGAATAGTTTGGAAGATGTTCGCGGTTAAGATATACATCAATACCCCCGCCGGTAAGGGGAAAAACAGGAACATCATACTAAAAATTATCGGGGTGATTTTATTCACCGTTTGCTGTTGTTGGGCTGCTCCCCCCGAAGGCGCACCGGCACCGGATAACTCTTGGTTAACATAGATACTAATACCGAAAGCGATCACCATCGCCAAGATATCCCAGTGAATTTCACCATTGGGACCGGTTGCCCCAATTCTTCCCAGGGCCTCAATAAAGAGAAAACCCGTATTAGCGGCAATCCCCGGCACGATAACTTTAATACTGGCATCTCCGGGGGCTAAAGCGACGATGGAACCGTCTTCATTAACTTGCACCAGTTCTTGACCTTTAACCACCTCGTAGGTGGGTTTTAGGTTATTTTCTGGTGCTTCCGTGGCTAATTGGCTTAAAGACTTGCCCTGGTCGTTTTGCAGGTCGATTTTTAGCTGTTCTCCCGGGGCGATTTTATTGCCTTGGGGTAAAAAAGCGGTGATGGGATAGTGGAGAGACTCGTCAATATAAACGTTTTGGGGTTTGGTGGCATAGGGTTGGCGCTGGACGAGGGCGATTTGTTCCCTTGGCAACACCTGTAAATCGACGGTGTAGTTAATGTCCGAGAAGGGGGAACCTCGCAGCGTCGCAAATAAAGCCAAAAGAATCGGCATTTGTAATAACAGGGGTAAACAACCAGCTAGGGGATTGCCCAACTCCTGCATTAATTTGCCCATTTCCTCCTGTTGTTTTTGGGGGTCATTTTTGTAGCGTTGTTGAATTTCTGCCTGTCTTTCCTTCATCAAGGGTTGAGTGATGCGCATTTTTCTCATATTGCGAATCTGGCCGGCGCTGAGGGGAAAGACGGCAAATCTGACCACCAGCGTTAAAGCAATGATGGCGAAACCGTAACTATGCACAATCCGAAAGAAAAAATCTAGGATTGGCAACATGATATTTGTGGAAATAAATCCGACTCCAAAATCCATGGGTTTAATCTATGCCTTCTCGTTTAATGGGGGTTCACTGTTAACAAATCTAATTTATCGAATCTCGGCGATCGATTATTTTGTTTTATTGACTGATGATCGATTCTAGGGGACGACCGGTTTTATCGGCGACTCTTTCGGCAATATAGTCATGAATTTCCCGGAATTTCGGCATCGCGCGCATTTCCAAACGACTTCTATCCTTGAGAGTTACGACAATATCCCCCCAAATACCAATTCCTCTCGGCATTTTTGCCACTTTTGCCACTTCTGAATAGATAATATCTGTGCGATCGCGTCCCATCCAACCCCCGGTGATTGAAATCCGCCGATCGGTTATCTTATATCTTAACCAGATTGCCCGCACCACTGCCCCAACGGTTAAAGGTAAACAAATCACTGTAAATCCTAGCAGTATATTGATGATTAGGTCGCCGATGTGCGGACCGCCTTCATAAAAAGTCTCTTCTTTAATGCCCATGAATTATATTGGCCTTCACTAACAACTGCTTTAATTCTCGCAAAAAATGTTCATAATTGCACTCGATCGCCTCGGGACGGATAATGATTATCCCTCGCCATCCTGTCGCTATTTCTGGCAATAACTGCCGAATTACCGCTCGCATTTGCCGTTTTAGTCGATTACGAACCACCGCTTTTTTACTAACTTTCTTGCTAATCGAAATACCAAAACGACTGGGAAGAGGCTTATCCTGGCCAGAATCCTCTAAACTAATTAAGGTTAAGTGGGAACCGTGATAACGCTTCCCTGTTCCATAGACAGCTTGAAAATCCTGTCGATGTTTTAAGCGGTGAATTTGGGGTAATCCCACGAAAATTAGTCGGTTCCCAGAATAACCTAAACACTTAAACGATAGCGTCCTCTTTTCCGACGAGCTTTAATCACTTTACGTCCGTTGACGCTACGCATTCTCGCTCTAAATCCGGAAGTGCGCTTCTGTTTGCGCGTGGTTCCTTCTAAAGTACGTTTACTCACTGCTGATTTTTCTCCTTAAGATAGAGTTAGTCTATAGATATAAAGACACAATTTTTGATTATAACAAAATTACTAGGAATTGGGAAGCTCATGGTCAAGCTCCGTTTCGGTCGGGATATCTGTAATTGTCTTCCGGTGGCTGAAAAGCGCGAATGGTTAGTCACTAATGGTATCGGTGGTTTTGCTGCGGGAACTGTGGCCGGATTGCTTACTCGCTGTTATCATGGCCTCTTGATCGCTGCTTTGGCTCCACCGACGAAAAGAACGCTTCTTGTGACTAAAATCGATGAATCGGTACAATATAACCAGAAACTTTATCATCTCGCCAGCAATCGCTGGTTAGGTGCTACGATCGAACCGCAAGGCTATATTAATATCGAAAGTTTTCATCTGGAAGGGACAATTCCCGTCTGGACTTTTATCTGTGGGGATGCCTTACTAGAAAAGCGCCTTTGGATGGAACCGGGAGAAAATACCACCTATACTCGCTATACCTACCTTCGCGGCAATTCTCCCCTAACTCTCAATCTGACTGCTTTTGTCAATTATCGTGATTTTCACGGCAATACCCAGAGTTTTAACTGGCAAATGGCTATTAGTCCTCTAGAAAAAGGAGTAAGAGTGATTGCCTATGACCATGCTGTACCTTTTTATCTATTAATCAGTCAAGGAGAGGTTTTCTGCGCTCATATCTGGTATTATCGCTTTGATTTGGCCGTGGAACGTTATCGTGGTTTAATCGATCGGGAAAATCATCTCCATGCTGCTAGTTTTTCGGCTACTCTTAAAGTGGGGGAATCGGTGACAATTGCCGCTAGTACCCGTCCCGATCCGAATTTAGACGGTCAATCTTCTCTAGAGTCTCGCTATCGCTACGAGAATAGTCTGATTAATCCCCAGCAGCCGCCATGGATTCAACAACTGACCCTCGCTGCCGACCAGTTTATCGTTAGTCGTCCTCTCCCGGATCAACCGGACGGCAAAACGATAATCGCAGGTTATCCTTGGTTTGGTGATTGGGGTCGCGATACGATGATCTCCCTAAGAGGATTAACTTTGACTACAGGCAGACTTGCGATCGCCCGTCAGATTTTACTAACTTTTTCCCGTTATCTAGACCGGGGTTTATTGCCCAATTTGCTACCCGATGGCGGAGAAATCCCCGAATATAACGCTGTCGATGCTATTCTTTGGTATTTTGAAGCCATTCGTTCCTATTTTAACCAAAGCCAAGATTTTGAGTTTCTCAGAACTATTTATCCCGCTTTAACGGAAGTGATTGCTTGGTTTCGTCGCGGTACTCGCTACAATATTCACCTAGATGACGATGGTTTGATCTATGCTGGCGAAGCGGGAGTACAGTTAACTTGGATGGATGCCAAAGTTGATGATCTGGTGATTACTCCCCGCATCGGCAAACCCGTAGAAATTAATGCTCTTTGGTTCAATGCCCTAAAAATAATGGTTCAATTTGCCCATTATTTGGGCATGGATGCCACTGATTACGAAAAAATGACAAAAATGACCTTAAAAGGGTTTTCTCGCTTCTGGGACGATTCTCTGGGGTACTGTTACGATGTTTTAGATACGGACAAGGGTAATGATGCCAGTTTACGGCCGAATCAGCTTTTTGCCCTGTCCTTGTCGGTGGAGGAGTTATTAAATTCCCCACAGAAAAAGGCCATTGTCGATATTTGTGCTTTAAAATTGTTGACTTCTCGCGGTTTGCGATCGCTAGATGCCGATCATCCCGATTACCGTGGCGTTTACAGTGGCGATCGCTTAAAAAGAGATAGTGCCTACCATCAGGGGACAGTTTGGGGATGGTTACTAGGGGCATTTATCGAAGCCCATCTAAAAGTCTATCGCGATCCCATCCTAGCTGAGAGTTTTTTAACACCGATGATTGACCATCTTCGGGATAGCTGTATCGGTAATTTAAGTGAAATTTTCGATGGTAATGCTCCTTTTACCCCTAGGGGAGCTTTTGCCCAAGCATGGACGGTGGCAGAGGTATTAAGGGTTTGGCAAGCGATCCGAGAATTTCGGCCATAATCCTTTAAAATGAGCAATTGTTAGGTGTGTTAGGCCACCTAAAGGACCGACCCTAAAAACCTCAGTTCCACCGTTATAGACAAAACTCTCATGCAGAAACCGCAAGTTATTTTTCTCGATGCTGTGGGTACTCTTTTTGGGGTAAAAGGCAGTGTCGGAGCAATTTATAGCCAAATAGCGGCGGATTTTGGGGTAGAGGTGGCTGCAGAGAGTCTAGAACAATCTTTCTTGGCTATTTTCCCCAATTCTCCACCCCTAGCTTTTCCTGATGTTGAACCTGCACAAATTCCTAAGTTAGAGTATCAGTGGTGGCGATCGCTGACTGGGACAGTTTTTAATAATTTAGGTTATCTGGAAAGATTTCCCGATTTTGAGGCTTTTTTTGGCGAACTTTACCATCATTTTGCCACGGCCGAGCCTTGGGTGCTGTACGAGGATGTCATTCCCGCTTTAAGACTCTGGCAGATTCAGGGGATCGAGTTGGGCATTATTTCTAATTTTGATAGTCGTATCTACCAAGTTTTGGCCGAATTAGGCTTAGAATATTTTTTTCGATCGATCACGATTTCTTCCCAGGCGGGAGTCGCTAAACCCGATGGGGAAATTTTTCAAATCGCCCTGCAAAAACATGATTGTCCCCCCGCGCAAGCTTGGCATATTGGCGATAGTAAAAAAGAGGACTACCAAGGGGCAAAAGCCTTGGGTATAGAAGCATTTTTAATTAAAAGATCAATAGGGTTGGCTGAATAAATCTAAAAACCTTGTTGGATAATATCTTTGGCTCTTATGGGTAAAATCCTACACCCCACACCCTGCCCCCACGAAAAACTTTTTGCCGCAAACCCTAGGTAAAGAGAGAAAAAGTCTTTCAGTGGGGATAGGGGATAGTGGGGGAATACAGACCCTACCAGCTAATACCTAACCCTCGAACCAGTTTAATCCCGATCGGGATTTTAGACCGATTCCTGAGATGGAATGGAAGTGGATTCTGACGGATCAGCGTTAGGATCTGTCTCTTTCGGGGCGGCCACTTTTACCAAAGCATGACGCAAAACATCTTCTCCGAGAGTGTATCCTCGCACTAGCTGCTCGACTACCGTGCCTTCGGGATGTTCATCGGTGTACTCCCGCATCATCGCTTCGTGGTAGGAGGGATCAAAGGGTTGACCTTCCGGACGCATGGGGGAAACGCCTAAACGCTTGAGACTTTCTACTAAGGTTTTATAGACCCCTTGGTAACTCTTGTGAATACCCATCTCGCCATCATTAGCCGGTTTAATTTGAGTACGGGCGCGCTCAAAATTATCCACCACGCCAAGAATTTCCATCAGGGTTTTGCCCTTGATTTTTGTTTCCAGTTCCTCTTTTTCCTTGGCTGTGCGTTTGCGAAAATTGTCGAACTCGGCCGCTAGAGTGATATAGCGTTTCTTGTAGGCATCAACCTGTTGAGTTTGCTCCTCTAGCTGCTGTTTGAGAGTATCAATTTCCTCTTGTAGAGCATCGATAGTCATGGAGCCTAGAAGGGAAAATTCCTCGCTAGAGGCGGCCCGGTCCGTTACCGTTTTGGCTTCATCGGTGACACCGGCTTCTGATTCGGTGGCAGGGGATTCAGGGGAATTAGGAAAGGATTCTTGGTTTTCGTCGAAAATTGCTGAGGTATTTGGTTCTGCACTCATAGTATACAATTTTAGTGGGGATTTTGGCAATATATGACCGTTTACTGCTAATTTTGGTCTTTAAGTACCAGTTAATAATCAAGGTTTAACCTTAAATGTAACATTTTGTGGACAAGATCCGTAACTAGATATGAGCGACTGCGATAGATAATCGGTGATCTAGAAAAATTTTTGCTAGAATGCAGTTTTAGCAGTAAAATTGGGAACATTTAAGGGTAGTGGAGAGGCTAAGAATCGTCTATGACATTTTCTTCCAAGAAAACCCGTGCAGTCGCCCTACGCAATTACTTTTCCCCCTTTGGTAACAAGTTGGTGCAGTCGGGATATATCGGTGCCGACCAAATGCAACAGGCCTTAGTGGAAACACGGAAATCGGGACGATCGCTAGTAGAAATATTACAACAACTAACCGGGCGCCCTTTGCCCCCGGATTTACAGCGACAGTATAAGAAAAATCAGTTATTTGAATTAAAAATCCTCTATGGAGTCGAATCGATCGACCCCGAATTAACCGATGTGGATGGACTGGAAATAGCCCAGTTGATCGATTCTTTGATCCCGATCGATCTTTGTCGTCGCTATCGTCTCATGCCCCTGCGAAAGATTGAAGGAGAGCCAGCTGCGATTTTGATAGCGATGGTCGATCCCGACAACCTCGAGGCTACCGACGACATCAATCGTATCCTCCGCCCCAGGGAGTTAGGTTTACAGCGTTTAGTGATTACCAGCGAAGATTATGAAAGATTACTGGAAAAATTCCACTCGGCTCAATCGGAATTAGAACAGGAAAAAGCCCGACAGCAAAAAGAAAAAGAACTAGAAAAACTCTCGGATCTCACCGGTATTGTCGGCGATATTGAGGTGGCCTCTGGTGCTAACGATGAAGTGGCCGATGATCTCGGAGAAGGGGACGCTAATCAAGCTCCCGTCATCAATCTCGTCAATAAAATTCTAGCTAAAGCCCTACAGGAATGGGCCTCGGATATTCACATCGAACCCCAAGAAGAATTCCTGAAAATTCGCTTTCGCAAAGATGGAGTTCTTCATCAAGCTTTTGATCCACTGCCGAAAAAAATTACCCCGGCGGTCACTGCCCGTTTTAAAATCATGGCCGATCTCGATATCGCCGAACGTCGTCTTCCCCAAGATGGTAAAATTAGGCGGATATATCAAGGGCGGAAAGTGGATTTTCGGGTTAATACCCTGCCCAGTCGCTACGGGGAAAAAGTCTGTTTACGGATTCTCGACAACTCGGCCACCCAGTTGGGTTTAGATAAACTAATCACCGACCAAAAAACCCTGCAAATCGTCCGAGAATTGGCTAGTCGTCCCTTTGGTCTGTTGCTGGTGACAGGCCCGACTGGTTCGGGGAAATCCACCACTTTATACTCGGTGTTAGCGGAAAGAAATCACCCCGGGGTCAATATTAGTACGGCCGAAGATCCGATCGAATATTCTCTACCAGGCATCACCCAGGTGCAGGTAATTCGCGAAAAAGGCATGGATTTCGCCTCGATTCTGCGGGCATTCATGCGACAAGACCCGGATGTGATTCTGGTGGGAGAAACTAGGGACAAGGAAACGGCCAAAACAGCGATCGAGGCGGCCTTAACTGGTCACTTGGTCCTAACTACCCTACACACCAACGATGCCGCAGGTGCGATCGCTCGTCTTGATGAGATGGGGGTTGAACCGTTTATGATTTCTGGTTCTCTCTTGGGAGTTTTAGCCCAGCGTCTCATGCGGCGCGTCTGTACCGAGTGTCGAGTCACCTATCACCCCACCCAAGAGGAATTAGCCCGTTTTGGTCTTACCGCTGCCAATGAACGGGAAGTGACCTTTTATAAGGCTAATACCCTAACCCTTGAGGAAATTCAAGAGGCGCGAAAACAGGGCAATCTTTGTCCCAAATGTGGTGGCAGCGGTTATAAAGGTCGCGTCGGGGTGTATGAGGTAATGCAAAATAGTGAACGACTACAGCAGTTAATTAACCAAGGGGCAACCACCGATCGCATTAAGGAGACGGCTGTCGATGAGGGCATGGTGACACTCCTAGCCTACAGTTTAAATCTGGTGCGCGAGGGTTACACCACCCTCGAAGAAGTGGAACGGGTGACATTTACCGATTCTGGTCTGGAAGCGGAACTAAAAGCCAAACGGAAAAGCGGTTTAATCTGTCGTGGTTGTCGCGCCGAACTACAACCAGAATGGCTCGATTGTCCCTACTGTATGACAGCGCGATTTAGTGATTAAGACAGTTTTTCAGTGATCAGTGATCAGTTATGAGATTTGACTTTTAAGTAAGGAGTATTAAGTGAGTAGTCTTAAATAACACTTTCCCAATGTCTGTTCACTGATTTTAGCTTATAGATGGGGTTTAACTTATGGAATTAATGATCGAAGATTTAATGGAACAATTGGTCGAGATGGGCGGTTCCGATATGCACATTCAGTCGGGGGCGCCGGTCTATTTTCGCGTTAGTGGTAAACTCGCCCCGATTAATGAAGAATTTTTAACTCCGCAAGATTGTCAGAAATTGATTTTTAGTATGCTCAATAATACCCAAAGAAAAGAGTTAGAGCAGAATTGGGAATTAGACTGTTCCTATGGGGTGAAAGGATTAGCAAGATTTAGGGTCAATGTTTATAAAGAAAGGGGGGCTTATGCAGCTTGTTTACGGGCTTTGTCCTCTAAAATTCCTAACTTTGAACAATTAAATTTACCAGAAGTAGTCCGGGACTTATCGGAAAGACCGAGGGGATTAATTCTCGTAACCGGCCAAACAGGTTCAGGTAAAACTACCACTTTAGCGGCCATTTTAGACTTAATTAATCGGACTAGGTCTGAACATATTTTAACTGTAGAAGACCCGATTGAATACGTTTTTCCTAATATAAAAAGCCTGTTTCACCAACGACAAAAAGGAGAAGATACCAAGAGTTTTGCTAACGCATTAAAAGCAGCTTTGCGGGAAGATCCTGATATTATCCTAGTGGGAGAAATGCGGGATTTAGAAACAATTAGTTTGGCAATCACGGCGGCAGAAACCGGTCACTTAGTCTTCGGAACTCTACACACTAGCTCGGCAGCGGGAACAGTGGATCGGATTATTGACGTTTTCCCCGCTAACCAACAGGCACAAATCCGCGCCATGTTATCCAATTCTTTACTAGCAGTTTTTAGTCAAAACCTAGTCAAGAAAAAAAATCCTAAACCGGGGGAATTTGGCCGGGCAATGGTACAGGAAATCATGGTGGTAACTCCAGCGATCGCTAACCTAATTCGCGAAGGAAAAGCCCCCCAAATCTACTCAGCAATTCAAACAGGAATGAAGTTAGGAATGCAAACGATGGAACAGGGATTAGCTAATTTAGTTGTTAGGGGTGTTATCTCCTTTGAAGAGGCGATTTCCAAAAGCGGTAAACCCGATGAATTACAACGTCTTGTCGCTGGGGCCAGCGCTAACGCCAAAACTAAAGCCCGGATTTAATACTAAATCCTGTTTAAAAGGTATAGGAGAGTGGGAAGTTTTTTGCTGTAAACAGTGAACTGATAACTGATAACTGATAACTGATAACTGATAACTGATAACTGATTTGTCCTATGCCTACTTTTGTCGCACAAGTTAAAAACAGATCTGGAAAAGTTTTCCAAGAGAAAATTGAGGCCATGTCTCCCGATCAGGCCCGGACGATGCTGAAGGCAAAATATGCTGCCGTCGGTAAAGTAAAAAAAGTGGGGGGAGAGATCGATCTTTCCGCTTTAGAGTTGATGTTCTCCAGCATTTCCATCAAAGATAAAGCGGTTTTTTCCCGTCAATTTTCGGTAATGATTAATGCTGGTGTGGCGATTGTGAGATGTTTGGGAGTTTTGGGGGATCAATGCGGTAATCCCAAGATGAAAAAGGCCCTACAAGCGATTAGTGCTGAGGTACAGCAGGGGAGTCCGTTATCGGAAGCGATGGCCAAACATCCCGAATGTTTTGATGAACTTTATGTCAGTATGATCGAAGCTGGAGAAACGGGGGGGGTACTTGATGAAGTGCTGAACCGTCTCTCGAAACTTTTGGAAGATATGGCCCGCTTGAAAAACCAGATTAAATCAGCGATGACCTATCCGGTAGCGGTGGGAATTTTGGCGGTAATTGTGTTTTTCGGGATGACCATCTTTTTAATTCCCGTGTTTGCGAAAATTTTCACCGATTTAAAGGTGCCACTACCAGCTTTAACGCAATTTATGCTCTTTTTAAGTGGTGTGATGCGTAGTTGGTTGATTTTAATTCCGATTGTCACCATTACTGCCACGGTTTTTTTACTGCGTCGCTATTACAAAACCCCGATGGGTCGTCTGCAAATTGACCACTTTTTCCTTAAAATGCCTCTTTTTGGTGATTTGAATGAAAAATCGGCTGTGGCTAGATTTTGCCGGGTTTTTGGGACTCTGACGCGTTCTGGTGTCCCGATTTTGAGTTCCCTTGATATCGTTTGTGATACGGTGGGTAATCAGGTAATTGCCAATGCGATCGCTGGTGCCAAGGCAGAAATTCAGCAGGGGGGAATGATGAGTCTGGCCCTACAAAAAGCCAATGTTTTCCCAGCTTTGGCAATTCAAATGATTAGTATTGGTGAGGAAACGGGAGAATTAGATGCCATGATGATGAAAGTGGCGGATTTCTACGAAGATGAGGTGGAACAGGCCGTAAAAGCTTTAACCAGTATCATTGAACCCTTGATGATGGTTGGTATTGCCGGGATTGTGGGAACTATTCTTTTGTCTATGTACTTGCCCATGTTTAAAATCTTCGATGCCTTGGGATAAGTTGATCAGTAGCTTGAAATCAGCAAGATTTTAATTTTCATCTCCTTTTATTTGATTAGGTGAATCTGTGTCTTACGAAACTTTATTAGCGGAATACAGCTGTCGTCAGGGGGCGATCGAATTATTGCGACAATATCGCCCCTATTTAGAGTTAATTCCTAGTCTGCGTCGTCCTGAAGAGAGTTTAATTACTATTCCCTTGCCCTTGGTCAGAATTCGTCCATCTTCTGCCCTTGAATCTAGAAAGACGGTACAATTAGCCTGTGATTTGGTTATTCTGATGTGTGATCCAGAATGGAAAATTAAATTAGGTTCAGAAATCCTGATTTTTATCCATCGTCCGGGGGAAGATTTCTCTGATTTGTTGAAACGCTGGCGCGAAACCCAAATATGTTTAGATCAAGAATATGAGTGGTTAATGCCCCCCAGAGAACAACATATGTTTAGTGAAGGTGCAGAAAAAATTCATCCTTTATTTGTGGTTTTTGATCAAACGGCCGAGAGAATAAAAAAGGGTTTAAGAGGGGCTTTTTTACCGATGGTTATTCAAAATTATCGGCCAGCTTTGATTGATGATTCCTTAGAATTAGTCGATCAAGATTAGCTGACTCTCTGGGATTAGTATAAAGGGAACAGTTGATGATGGTTAATCCCCTAAAATCAAGCGCTGACGATGAAAATTAAGCAGCGAAATTTCTTGGCCAGAAACCCTTTCTAACATCTCGACGATATGATCGGGCTGCAGTAAAGTTCCATCATTGCGACAGCTGCCCACATAGCACAAAACGGCTTGTTTGTCAACAGTTTTTAACTCTAATTCATATAATTGTTCTCGCAGATTAATCGTGACTTTTTTGCCGGATTTGGTGGTTTTTTCCCGTTCCATCACCGTTGCTTGCTTAATTGCCTCGATCCAATTTTGCCACTGTTGACAGTCAATTCCCTCGCTATTAAAAGTGAGCAAATACTCGGCTTTTTCTAACAAACGGGTGGCAGCTGGAGCATTTAAGGGAATTTCTTCCACCTGATAAACCGGCAAATCTGCGGGTAATTGCGCTCTTAACTGCTGTTTAAACGTTTCTAAATCCATCACTTTTGTCAATTCAAAATCGACAATCTCACCGCTACTGGTTGCTCCCAAGGATAAGGCATTTGCGATCGAAATGCGCGGACCGGGGTGAAATCCACCGGTAAAGGAAATGGGAATAGCAGCCCGACGGACGACGCGATCAAATAAACGCACCAGATCCAAGTGGCTAACTAGGGCCATTTCGCCAATTTTGCCAAACCAAACCCGAATTCTTTGGGCGCGTTCTTGATTGGGTTGAAAATGTCCGGCAAAAGCGGGAATCGCAGGCGCTTCAATGACGATATTATGGCCAAAATCGACGCTACAAACGCCACAATGGGAACAACCCTCAAAAGAACAATCGGGAACCGTTGCCGCATCTAGGGCGCGTTTTAAGTCCTCCTGGAGCCATTTTTTATCGATACCAGTATCCAGATGATCCCAGGGCAAAGGACGCTCTAAAATATCTTTGTCTGTATCGGCAAAAATATTCCATTCTCCCTGTTCTACCTGACGATATTTCCAAGTTAAACCGGATTCTTCGATCGCCTGTGACCATGCTTGATAGGCTTTTTCTGTATTATCCCACCAAGCATCCATCCCTGCGCCCAATTGCCAAGCGCGCAGCACCACTTTCCCTAAACTTCTGTCACTGCGACCGATAAAATCTTCCATGGCCGAGATGCGGACATCGGTATAATTGACTTTTACCCCTCTCATGCCTTGGAATTCCTGTCTTAATAACTCCTGTTTGCGGATAAATTCGGCCGTGGAGACGGAATGCCACTGGAAGGGGGTATGGGGTTTAGGGGTAAAATTCGAGATAGTTAGGGTAAAATCGAGGGGTTTCCGCTTCGGTAAACGACATTCCCGACGCAACCAGCGCACCGTTTCCACGATACCAATCACATCCACATCGGTTTCCCCTGGCAAACCGATCATAAAATAGAGTTTGACCTTATCCCAACCCTGTTCGACAGCAGTTTTTATCCCTCTGAGTAATTCTTCGTTGGTTAACCCTTTGTTAATCACATCGCGCATTCGTTGGGTTCCCGCTTCCGGTGCAAAGGTTAAACCCGATTGACGATTGCCCCCAATTATGTTAGCAATATTTTCGTCAAAGCGATCGACTCTTTGACTGGGTAAGGATAGAGATATATTCTCATTCTGGAGACGGTTTTTAATCTCCATACCCACGGCAGGTAAAGCTAGATAATCGGAGCAACTGAGAGATAATAAAGAAAATTCGTTATATCCCGTCGCTCGCATTCCTTTTTCAATCGATTCGATTACTGCTTCCGGTTGCACATCCCGTGCGGGACGGGTTAACATCCCCGGTTGACAGAAACGACATCCCCTAGTGCAACCGCGACGGATTTCCACCACTAGGCGATCGTGAACCGTTTCCACGAAGGGAACTAAACCGATAGAATAGGCTGGGATAGGAGTGGCTACCCGGCGTAAAATTCTTTGCGGTACATCGTCACGATTGGGGATAACTGCACCGATTGGGGTGACATCGTAGAAACGCGGGACATATACCCCCGGAATTTGGGCTAAATCTAGTAATAGTTCTTCTTTGCTTAGATTAGCTAGTTTACCTTCTTCTAAAATTAAACCGATTTCTGGCAATAATTCTTCGCCATCACCAAGGGCGATAAAATCAAAAAAGTCGGCGTAGGGTTCGGGGTTAGAGGTGGCAGTTTGTCCCCCAGCAAAAATTAGCGGATAGTTACCCGCATCTCTTTCTCTCCAAGTCAAGGGAATTGCCGCTAGGTCGAGCATTTCTAAAATATTGGTGGCTCCTAGCTCGTAACTAAGACTAAAACCGAGAATATCAAAATCGGTGAGGCAACGACGGGATTCTAGGGCAAATAGGGGGGTTTTTGTCTGTTTGAGTTTTTGGGCTAAATCCGCTGCGGGTAAATAAGTGCGATCGCAGAGTTGGCGAGGTTGTGCATTGAGGATATTGTAGAGGATAATATGGCCGAGGTTAGATGCCCCCACTTCGTACACTTCCGGATAGGTTAACACCCAACGCACCACCGCACTTGCCCATTCTTTATGTTTAGCACCTAACTCGTTGCCCAAATAACGCGCTGGTCGAAAAATGTCGGGGGTGAGTAGTTGGTCTAAAGCAATAGTCACGGCAATCTACCTCAGAATATCGTCAGCAATGGGTGCTTTTCTACTATAGCAGCCAGAATCGAGTCAGTTATCAGTTATCAGTTATCAGTTATCAGTTATCAGTTATCAGTTATCAGTTATCAGTTATCAGTTATCAGTTATCAGTTATCAGTTATAGTCATTTCAGATAAGTCTGATACAGTCTAGACCGACAAAATCCTTATGAACTCTGGGATTGATATTCTCAATCTTAATTGAAATGACTATATCAGTTATCAGAGGTCAGTTATCCAGTTATCGGGAGCATCTCACCTTTGTAACTCCTAAATTAAGTTTTATGTCAAGCTATTTTGAAAGCCTTACCAGAAGCAAGTTTTAGCGATAAGCATAATTACTCACTTGCATAAGTGAGATGCTCCCCAGTTATTCAGTTATCAGAGTTCAGTTCACTGATTACTGTTTACTGTTTACTGATTACTGATTACTGTTGACTGTTCACTGAAAATACACCCCACTTCCCCATCTCCCTAAAATTCCAGAGGTTATAGGATAATTAAGCGACATTAATGCTGATTTCATGAAAGAACCGTTGATTGAATTGAGAGGAGTATCGAAAAGATTCGGGGATAACGTTATTCTCGAAGGTTTAGATTTAACCATTTATCGAGGGGAGGCCCTGGTAATTATCGGGCCATCGGGAACGGGAAAATCGACGGTTTTACGAGTCATTGCGGGATTAACGGGGATAAATGCGGGAGAAATTCGTATTAAAGGCCAATTACGTCAGGGGTTGCTAGAAGATGGTCGGGAAGCGATGCGAACTTCCTTAGTTTTTCAACAAACGGCCCTGTTTGATTCTCTCACCGTCGGGGAAAATGTCGGTTTTTATCTTTATGAACAAACTAATTTAAAAAAAGCCAGAATTAGGGAATTAGTGGAAAAAAGCCTGGAAATGGTCGGTTTACAGGGAATTAGTGACCTTTATCCCTCAGAACTATCGGGGGGAATGCGTAAACGGGTGGCTTTTGCCCGCGCTATTATCACTAATCCCGATAATCAGGCCGATAACCCTGAATTATTGCTATATGATGAACCTACCGCAGGATTAGACCCGATAGCTTCCACAATTATCGAGGATCTAGTGCGGACTCTCCACGAAAAATCGGGGTCTGCGAACACTTATGTCATGGTTTCTCACCAACAAAGTACCATCCGACGCACCGCCGATCGAGTAGTATTTCTCTATCAGGGAAAAGTGCAATGGCAGGGAGTAGTGGCAGATATCGATCGTACCGATCATCCCATGATTCGGCAATTTTTTAGCGCCAGCATTGAGGGACCGATTAGGACAATCGTTTAAGCTAGATTAAGCTAAATTAAGAACTATCGAGAATGAGAGAAAAATCATGCAGAGTTCGCGAGCTTTACGGGAAGGAAGACTAGGTTTGTTTGCCCTAGGCGGATTATTGGTCTTTGGGGCGCTCGCTATCTGGGTTCGCGGGGGAGGATTTGGTCAAAGAACCTATCAATTAATCTTCGAGTTTGCTGACGTGGAAGGGTTACAAGTCGGGGCGCCGGTACGTTTTCGCGGGGTGAGAGTGGGAAGAATTACGAGTTTTATCCCGGGGAGTAATCAAGTGGAAGTTATTGCCGAGATTGCTTCTGCTACTTTAGTTATGCCTAGGAAGGTAACTGTTACTACCAATCTTTCCGGATTAATTGGGGAGGCAGCCATCGATATTACTCCCTTAGTTTCTTTAAGTGCTGAGGCCAAAAATCTCGACCCTCTGAGTCCCGACTGTGATCAACAGCTAATTCTCTGTAATAATACTCGTTTACAGGGGACAACAGGAACACAATTAATGTCTAGTGTTGGTCGTTTAGTGGATACTTTTACCAGTCCTGAATTTGTGGGTAATCTCAATGATGTCACCAAAAATACCGCTATAGCGGCCCAAAAAATCGCCCGTTTATCCGATGATACCTCCCAAACTATCCGGAATGCTCAAAGAGAAATTTCTCGTCTATCGTTGGAATTAGCTGCCACCAGTCGCTCGGTGACTAATACGGCTAATAATGCCTCCCGTTTTGTCAATACTTTAGATAGTACCGTACAGGAAAACCGCAGTCAAATCAGCAGAACTTTTCAACAATCTTCCCAATTAGTCGCTAATCTTAATGCTGTTCTCAGCGAAAATCGGGGACAAATTGTTAATACTCTCGATAATCTTAATCAAGCTAGTTTAGGTATTGGTAGTCTCGCTAATAATCTCAATAATACCGCCCTGAGGTTGAATGCTGGTTTAGATGAAATTGATACTAAACAAGTCATGCAAAATATCGAGACGATTTTGAATAATGCGGTGGAAACATCGAATAATTTACGAGAAATTACTAAAACCATTAACGATCCTGCTACAATAGTCCTGCTGCAAAAAACTCTCGAATCCGCTAGGGTGACTTTTGAAAATACTCAAAAAATTACCTCCGATATCGATGAGTTAATCGGTGATCCCCAATTTCGTGATAATTTAAGACGTTTAATTGATGGCTTAAGTAATCTGCTTTCTTCTGGGGAACAATTAGAATATAATTTGCGTATCGCTCAAACTTTAGATACCATGACTCAAGAGTTAGCCAAACAAAAAGTTTTGACCATCGCTCGACCTTCTTTAAATCCTAAGCAAATGCAACTCTATCCCCAATTTATCGTTCAACAAACCCCCACGAGTGAAAAATGACAAAACAGCACAATTCTCCTCCCTAAAAAGAAGGTTAGAAACTAACTATATCAAAGCTTTTAGCTTAACCAATTAGGTTTTAGATTCGTCCCTTGTAAACAGTAATCAGTTAACTGAAAACTCACATCTGATAACTGATAACTGATAACTGATAACTGATAATAATATGTTGAAATCAATTTGTATTACTCTTGGAACTCGTCCCGAAGCGATTAAATTAGCTCCCGTTATTCGTGCTTTTCAAGAATCGGAACAGTTTCAAACCCATGTAATTCTGACGGGACAGCATAAAGAAATGGTGGCGCAGGTGATGGAATTATTTGCTTTAAAAGCAGATGAAAATCTCGATATTATGCAAACCCGTCAAACGTTAACTGATATTACTTGCCGCAGTTTACGGGGTTTAGAAACGGTTTTTGAGCGCATCAAACCAGATTTAATTATTGTGCAAGGTGATACTACCACTGCTTTTGCTGCCACTTTAGCGGCCTTTTATCAACAAATTCCTATCGCCCATGTAGAAGCAGGATTAAGAACTAATGATATCTATAATCCCTATCCCGAAGAAGCTAATCGTCGCCTAATTTCTCAACTGACTACTCTACATTTTGCTCCCACTACTTTAGCCGTAGAAAACTTACAAAAATCTGGGGTGACAGGAAATATTCACCACACCGGTAATACGGTTATTGATGCTTTATTAACCGTAGCCAAAACCGCACCAGAATGTCGAATTTCTGGCTTAAATTGGTCAGATTATCGGGTTTTATTAGCCACGGTTCACCGCCGGGAAAATTGGGGCGAACCCTTACAGGATATTATCAAAGGATTCACTTTGTTGTTAGAAAAATATGCCGATACAGCCCTATTATTACCCCTGCATCGCAATCCCACCGTCCGAGAACCAATTCAGTCCGCTTTGGGCAATCATCCCAGGGTATTTTTAACTGAACCTCTCGATTATGCCGAGTTAGTGGGGGCGATTCAACGCTGTTATTTATTATTAACTGATTCTGGGGGTATTCAAGAAGAAGCGCCTAGTTTAGGAAAACCGGTTTTAGTATTGCGAGAAACCACAGAAAGACCGGAAGCAGTGCAAGCGGGAACAGCGAAATTAATTGGGACTAATCCGGAGCAGATTTTAGCCGAAGCGGGAGAATTATTAAGGGATAAAATCGCCTATGATCGTATGGCTAATGCCATTAATCCTTTTGGAGATGGACAAGCATCCCAAAGAATCCTCAAAATCGTCGAAGATTTTTTGGCTTAATCTATGACTACTTGGTTGGGTATCGACCCCGGATTAGCGATTGTCGGTTGGGCTGTTCTCCGGGATAATAGTGAGTTAATGCCGATTTTAGTCGATTATGGCACGATCGAAACTTCTAAAAATCTTTCTACTGCCCAGCGTTTGATCGAAATTGAACGGGATTTAAAGGAGTTAATCGCAGAATATAAACCGGGGGAAATTGCCGTGGAAATGCCCTTTTTTAACCGGCAAATCAAGGCAGCCGGTGGAGTCCTGCAAGCCTTAGGAATTATCAATCTGGTTAGCTGTCGCGATGGGGGAATTGAACCGATTTTCCTCCATCAAGCTAGTTGGAAATGTCATCTCGGCCATGGTAGGGCCACTAAAGCGGAGGTGGCCGAACAAATTAAGTATTTATTCGGATTGACAAAAATGCCTATTAATGATGCTGTAGATGCTATAGCGATCGCATACGCCGCTTTTAGTGGTGTTCGCAATCAAATCTCTTGAAGCAATTTGACGTGACAACTAAAAGCTATTTTTAAGCTTGCACTATCTTAGTTCGATGGAACGGTTGAAGATAATAAGGCCTTCAAATATCTTTGATTAGCGTTGGGTTTCATGCTTCAACCCAACCTTGTATGATGATTAGCGGCTAATTCATCGGCAATAAGAGACTCCGCCGCTCTGTAAAAAGCAACATCGTCACGCTCTTTGAAGGCTTGAAATAGCCAAATCTTGAAGCCTTTGTCAAACCGGAGCTTATTTTTTCGAGAAATTACTGCATTTTTAACATCCATTCTACCGCACGTTCGTACAGTTCTAAATTACCGGTTTTTATCAAAGCATTAGCGGCTTTTTGCAAATAGTTAAGGCTCACTACTCGACTACTAGGATTTTTATCATCGTAGGTGGCAAGCGCCAAGTTATAATAAGCTTCGCCATAATTAGGCTGATAGGTAATTGCTAATTGATAATCCGCAATTGCTTCGTTTTTCTGTCCCATTTTTTCCTTAACTAAACCTCGATTATAGTAAGCTTCAGCATAGTTAGACTGGAGAGCAATAGCTTTATTTAAATCTTCTAAAGCACCAGTATTATCTCCTAAATCAAAACGCACTACTCCCCGATTATTATAAACAGTAGGATTATTAGGATTCAAGCTAATTGCCTTATCTAAATCCTCTAAAGCACCCTCTTTATCTCCAGTTTGTCGTCGAATAATACCACGGTTATTATAGGCGATCGGATTGGCCGATATTCTCGGGGTTACTTGTACATTATCGGGAATAGTAGCAGTATCCGTGCGTGCATTTCCCCGATTACTATACACTGTCACATCGATAGGATTAATGCTCAAAGATTGAAGGTAATCTGTAATCGCTCCTTGGTCATCTCCCACGTCAGCGCTACTATTACCACGACTATAGAAAATTCTCGCATCACGGACTTTTTGTAGGAATACATTATAATCCTCGATCGCTCCCTGTTTATCCCCTTTTTCAAAACGCGCATTGGCCCGTTTATGATACCCTTCTGGATCGTTAGGATAGGCAAGTAGATAAGTAGTATAATCTCTTTCGGCTGCGGCAAAATTTTTCAAAGCAAAATGAGCATCTCCTCGCGCCTGAGCATGACAAGAAACATTATAATTAGGACGAAAATCAGTTTCTTGGGAGTTATAAAAATAATTTTTGTCGGCAGATTCTCGGATATTTTCGCTACAGACAGAGCGAGAAGTAAAACTAGGTGTATTAATCCGATCATCTTGGTCTAAGGCAATATTATAATTATCTACTGCCTCCTGATAACGCCCCAATTTATACAGCACTAACCCCCGATGATAGTGAGCAGCTGCATCATGACGATTTCGTACCACTGCCGCACTAAAATCCTCTAAAGCTCCTGCGTATTCTTGATATTTATTTGCCCGCATTAACCCTCGATATACATAAGCTTTTGCGTCTTGGGGTTGCAGATAAATTGCTTGGTTATAATCTTGAATTGCCCCTTGATTATTGTTGAGTCGTAAGTGAGCATAACCCCGTTTAAGAAATGCTCTAGAATGGGGAACTTTATCGTAGTTAGGATTAATACGGATGACAAGTGCTAGATCTTTGATGGCTCCATTATAATACTCGATCGCTGTTTGATATCCTTGCTGGGAATTATTCGATAAATTGGCTAATTCGACTTCCTCGTCAGCCATTTCAATTTGTACTCTGGCACGGTTTTGATAACTGCTAGGAGCATTCTTGGCTAAAAATAAGTTAGGTGAGCATTTTAAAACGATTTTATAATCCTTAAAAGCCTCTCGTTTTCCCCCTATCTTTTCTAAAGCTATGGCCCGATTATAATAGCCTTCAATTAGATCGGGTTTGTATAAAATAGCCAGATCATAATCTTTGATAGCCTCTGCATAATTTCCCCACTGAGAGTATAGCTGTCCTCGATGATAATAGCCACGATAATCTTCAGTTTCATAACCGATGAAACGCCGGTAATAATCTAAAGCCAAGGATTGATGATTGAGCAAAGATGCAATAATTGCTAGGTTAAAGTAAACTTCGCTTTTATTGGGATTATATTTAAAGGCTTGCTGAAAATCTGCTTGGGCAGCTTCTAATAATTTTAGCTGACGATGCTCGTTGGCTATGGCTAACTTTAACACACCTCTTTGATGATAGGCTTGGGCGAGTAACTGTCGATCTTTAAATCCGGGAGCATTATAATTACTATACCAAATGTATTGACTGAAATCGTCGATCGCCCCATTTCGATCGTTGATTTTTTCTCGCGCTATTCCCCGTTGAATATAAAGTTTAATCGTGTTAGGATTGCTAGGATAGGCTCGCAAGGTAGCTGAATAATTAGCAATTTCTCTTTTAAGAGCATTAGTGTCAACTTCTTCCCTAGAAATGACGGGACATTGCAGGGTTTCTACTGCTTTAACCGATCTAACTTCTAAACCAAATAATTCCCAAAATAACAGGGGAGACAATAAAAATATTTTTCTAAAAAGCTTGACATTTAAACCATTTTGTGCAGGGGGGGGTAATGGCTTGCTCTGTCGGGGTTTTAGCAATTAAGGGTTGTTGTGGCATGATGATTAAAAAAATTTGCACTAAATATAATTTGGTAATTTAATTATAACTCAACTTCCCCTGTATGAATATATATGAATATACTAGCTATGGCTAAAAGTCTTACAGAGCCTAAGCTAAAACCATGTAATTTTAATGTACTAATGAGGATGAACGACTGAAATGCTTAGGCAGATAGGGTTGGAAGCAAAAATTTTCAAATTTGACCCTTAGGCCATCATAGCTTGTTTCGGGGCAGAAAACCATCAAAAACATGGCTACAGAAGGAATCGCTGACTCTAGAGATTAATGACATCATCGGTGATCATCAGTTTAGCGATCACTATACAGCCAACTCTAGGGAATCGCTCCACCCTAGATACAGTCAACGGTACAGCCATTTTCAAGGGGAAATGTACCCAGTGACGGCTAATAAGGGTTTTGTTAATTTTTTAGTATTTCTGTATGGGGGAAGTGTGGGTATAAATTCCTGAATTTTTCTGACTCATCGATGAGTCTATGGTATCGATACTTAGTATGTTCAACAATGGTCAGTAATTAGACTGAAAAATGTCTAGCACTATGAAAAAGCTGTTCCACTTAGGTCTTGTAAAAACTTCTGGGCTGATTTAGCAATCTGATGATCAGGAAAAATATAGAGAAAAACATGAAGATCACTAATAGCTACATTAATCCAACGAGGAGATGCTTGCCGTTCTTTGCTCTTAAAAGCTTGGAGATACAATGCTTTAACTGTTGCTTCTTTTTCTCCTTTAACCAAGTGATAAAGAGCTAAATTAAAGTCATTCCGCCAATATTCTTGACAGGTAGATAGATTCTTAAAATCTTTAAATTTAACTTTATATTGTTCGGCTTTCTTGATTGCTATTTGGAGGCAACCTTGTGCTTGGACTTCCTGCTCTTGTTTTTTATAAATTAAAGCTTGATTATAATAATACCAGTCTCGCTGCTCTGTGAGTCGAATCGCCTTTTTGATCGCATCGAGTGCTATTTCGTACTTCCCTAGCTGTAAGTTAATAATACTTAGTTTAGCCCAAGCCCAGTGCATTTTAGGATTAAGTTTGACTGCTTCATAGAAATCATTTAAAGCGTTGTTATTGTCTCCTGCATCTCCCCTCAAAAAATAAGTTAATCCTCGACTGGCTAAAGCTAAAGCCGCACCAGGATTTAGCCGAATTCCTGATTCAGAACTATCGATATTTCCCTCTCTAGCTAAATTAAGAGCATGATTAAATTCTTCCAAAGCTTCATCAAATTTTTTTTGTTGGCGGTAAACCTCGCCCCGGCTAGCATAAACCCAGTCTAGTTTGGGATATTGTCGGATAGATTGACAAAAGCGATCAATAGCTTCTGAATATTTTTCTTGGAGCAGATAAGTAACCCCTAAACTTCCTAAAGCCCAAGCATAATTATTTTTCCAGTCGATATTATCAGGATAAACCTTTTGTAGTTGTTGATAAATAGTGATCGATTCTTTTAGATCTTGAATAGACTTTTCGTAATCTCCTCTACTCCCATAAATTCCCCCGCGACGGGCGAGAATAAAGGCACGAAAAAACTTATCTTCTGATTTGAGTGGTTTAAGCTTGCAAAGAACTCGCTCGAATTCTTCTAAGGCTTTTTCGTTTTCTTCCCTGCGTTCTGGTATTTCACCTAACCAAGTGCGGGAAGCTTCTGCTTTTCGCCGGTAAATAGTTCCTCGTTGAGCGATTTTTCCTAACTCATCGCTAGATTCCAACACATAATTATCTAGGGCTAGATTGTAGATGTCTGTTCTAGCCAACACTTCCCCCCAACCCATAGAGGCGGTAAGATGATTAGGATTTAACTCTAGTACACATTTAAACATCTCCTCCGCTTCACGATAGTCTGTTTTCTGAAGAAGATCGATTCCTAGAGTACAAAATAAAGCGAGAATATTTTCGTATCCCGGTTCAAACTTAGAGGCTTTACTACAATTATCACGAGTTGCCTGCAGATACTCCTTTTGTTCATGCTCCTGGTATTGACAGTAACTCTCTATTGCTTCAGTAAAATATTGAAAACTTTTCCAATTTTTTGCATCTTTAGTTTCAGTATTTTCTGTGTGTTTAGCTATTTTATTACTTTTTCTACATAGATCATAGGTGATTTTAAAAGCTAGATTTCTGACTAATTGAGGCAATTGATTACAGTCTTGATCATTAGATTCTTCTAGATGCCAGTTAAATATTTTTAGTGGCCGATCATAGTTTTCATAAAACTCCATTTGTGCTAGAATAATCAGTTTAGAACCGTATTTTTGTAAGCTGCCAGTGATGATGCTCTGTTGAGTATTTCTCCAAGGCCAAAGTCGCTTAAAGAGAACCAAAATTTCCACTATTGGCAGGGTAATTCCAGCCAACTCCACTTCCATCTTATCGAGTACGGTGTTATTATTTGCGTTCTCCGCCTTGATATTTTCCAAGGGAATTAAGATTTCTTTATTGAAATTTTCTTGTTTAGTAAAAATATAGACTGATGAGCAGCTAATTTTCCTATCCCAGAGTTCATTATAATGCCGCAATATTTCTTCAAATTTTCTATGAATTTCTGGTATTCTTTGTAATTCTGCAACTAGCAATTGAGCAACAGCATTACTATAATTTGCTTCTTTAATAGTACCACTTTCAAAAGGTAAAACCAGCGTACCCTTATTATTAAAGTTTTTCACTAACCAGTAAATTAGTAAAAACAGTAACAGAAAAAAAAATCGCCACGAAGGTAATTGTTAACAATGATAAAAAGTTATCGCTGATTTGTTTAAGCAAGTTATCATCGGTTATTGGTGAGTTAACACTGGTAGCGAGATTAGCCACTGTAGGCGTTAACAAATCAAGGAAAATAACTAAAGTAACTATCAGACATACGGAAATAAATTTTTGAAATCTCATATATAAATTTTTTCACTATGTTTGATGATACTGTTGATAGTCATTGGTTTACAGACTGTAATTATCTCAGTAACTAGAGCCAACTGTCCTAGTACTAACCCTAAATTCTAGTATAGTCATTTCAATTAAGATTGAGAATATCAATGCTAGAGTTGCTAAGGGCTTTATCGGTATAGGATGTATTAGACTTATCTGAAATGACTATAATTTTGTTTACCCAAAAATAATCAGAAAATTTATCTCGTTTAGATGCCTGAACTTTTAGCTTCTGTTTTAACTGCTTTTGTCCCTGGAGATGACATTGTATTTCTTGGCTTAATGGTTTCTTCTTTCTGTCCTGATAAATTTGCTGATAATCTGGTAAGAATAGGGTTAAGAATTAAATATCCTCCTACAACGAATATAAATGATTCGAACACAAGTCCTACAGCGAACAGCACTATCAACCATTGGGGACTTTGCTTTGCTAAAATGTCAATGTGGTTGGTGATATCCTTGTGTTCGTTTTGTAAACTTTTTTGACAAGTTTTAAGATCACTGATTTCTGTGTTTATTGTGTCAGACAAGCTACTAATTTCAGTTTCTAATTCTGTACCAATTTTTTTAGACAGACTCTGCATTTCTTCCTTTAATTCTTTTATTTGCTGCAAGTTTTCTGCTAAGTTGTTGTTAACCTGACTAATTGCTGAGCTTAAATCTTCAATTTCCTTTAAGCCGAGAATTTTCAAGGCTTCATGGCTTTCAAACATAGCTAATACCAAGTCTTTTAGTTTTGATGCAAATATTGTATAATTTTTTCTTAGAACTGTGTCAACGGTGAGAAACAAAAATTTACGAAAAATTTCTTGTTTTTAAAGCAGATTCAACAGGATAAAACTAAGACTAGCAATCTTATCTCGTCGGGATATTGAGAGTACAAAGCATGACAAGTATTAAATGTTTTTTTACCTTGAGACCAAAACAGCTAACCCGAATCGATACAATAAAAATTAATGGCAGTAAGGAGAGAAAAGTTATGGCTGAGTCAAAAAACTGGGATTTTCAGAGATTTTGGCAAACTCTCGACTATTTTGATAGTATTCCCCTCTGGAGTTGTCTGCAAAAGTGGCTCGGTTTCGGGGAAGATAAAAAAAATCAGCTAACAAATGAGCAAGGGATGAAGACTATTTTAGTCATTGGTGGTGAAAACGCGATCGGTAGAAAGGTAATCGCTAAATTACAGCAGCAAAACTATCAAATGCGCGCCTTAGTCGATAATATCGAGTCTGAACGTCAATTATTTGCTGAAAATGTCGATTTATTCGCTCTGCAAACCCCGCAATTATTCACGGGGATTGATGAGATTATCTACTGTCAAGGAGATAATAACCGCCATAGTTTAGCTAATTTACTCGATTTACTGAAAAATACCAGTATAAGCACCGAAAAAACCCTCTTTGACTTTAGCAATCCCAGCAGTGATATAACAGAAATCTGGGGTGCGGTGGATGATGTGGTAATGGGAGGAGTGAGCGAGAGTCAGATAACCCTAACCGGAGGACGTGCGCTCTTTTCCGGTATCGTTAGAACCGAAAATAACGGCGGTTTTGCCTCAGTTCGCACCAGAAACCTGAATCCTCCCCTAAATTTATCTAACTACGAGGGAATAGAATTACAGGTACAAGGGGACGGAAAACGCTATAAATTAATTCTGCGTTGTGAAGGACGTTGGGATGGCATCGGTTACTGTTATTCTTTTGATACACTTGATCGCACCCTGCAAACGATTTCTATTCCCTTTCGCGATTTAATCCCAGTGGTGCGGGCCAAAACGATGAGAGATGCAGTACCCTTTGATAGCAGTAGCGTCTATGCTTTGCAGTTAATGCAGAGTAAATTCGAGTACGATGGGGACCTAAATCCCCGTTTCTCCCCGGGGTTATTTGCTTTAGAAATTGTCACAATTAAAGCCTACGGTGGCAAAAACCGCTTAATTATCGTTAAAGAAGGGGAAATTGCCGAAAAAACCCTCTTAGATGCCAGTGGTTATCCCTACGAAGCGATCGATTCTGCCCAGATTTTCGCTAAACTTAATTAATTTATATAAGCTTGCATCTCAAGTTAAACTACAGAACATCGGGTTAAGATCATGACTATCGGGAGCATAATTAAGGAGGTATGTTCATGAGTGAACAGAATCCCTACGAACAACTTGGGGTTACTGAAGAATCCTCTTTTGAAGAAATTCAAGAGGCCAAACAAAGACTGGTGCAACAGTATCAGAATGATAGCAAAATTATCGAATCGATCGAGGCGGCCTACGATTCCGTCCTCATGGATCGACTGCGAATGCGACAGGAAGGTAGAATTAAAGTACCCGATCGCATTCGTTTTCCCGAACGTCTGACCATTCCGGTGGAAAGTAAACCGGTTACTAGCAGCAAATCTCCTAACTGGTGGCAAAGTTTAATCGATACACCTTCTGCACAGGATATCGGCGTACCGGCAGTCATTTACGCTTGTTTAGGAGCAATAACGCTATTAGTTCCCGATCCCAGTGGCTCCCTCTTACCGCTGCTCCTAGCTTTTGGCGTTTTCGTTAATATCTATTTTTTCAACCGCAAAGAAAAACGTTTTGGCCGCGCCTTACTATTCACTCTCGCTGGTTTAGTGCTAGGAGTCGCTCTGGGAGCGGGATTAGCCAGTTTAGCGGCCAAGGCTGATTGGCATATTTTCGCTGATCGCCAAATTTATGCGCTCATCACTTTTCTGATCTTTTGGGTGATTAGTAGTTTTTTCCGTTAACCGAACGCTCGCAGGGATCCTAAGATCACGTCCACGGCTTCCCCAAGGTTATTGACGATATAATCAGGCTCGTAGCTCTCTAAACGGGAACGGCTGCGAATCCCCGATAATACGCCAATAACCTTAATATTTTGGCTCTTAGCTGCGGCAATATCCGCTTCCGTATCCCCCACCATCCAAGTATCGGCAGCCGCCGGCAGTTCTTTAGCGGCCTTAGCCATAAGCAGGGTTTTGTCGCGCACGTCGTTGGTTTTGGTGTAATTGTTATTGAGACAATAACGACGATTAGCGGCGAAAAAACGACCGATATCGTAGCGATTAAAGGCATGATCTAGCTCGGATACCCGCCGCATCGTCATGACGACTAAATCGATCTTTAACTCTTGGATTTTCTGGAGAGTTTCTAAAGAACCAAGCACCGGGCGATCGTGGACAAGATAGGGTGAAGTGTGAACAGTTTGACGACGAAGATGGGCAAATTTACGCGCTTGATCTTCATCTAATCCTGACATTTCGCCAATACGCTTCTCAGAAACCTGATCCCGTTTTAACTGCCAGAATTCCGCTTTCGATAATTCCCCGATAATTTGACCTTTATAGGCGGTTTTCTGTAAACAGTCTTGATAAACTTGGTAATATCGCTCCGATACGTCCATTATCGGGCCGTCAAAGTCGCTAATTAGTCTCAACATCGTTCTAATACTTCTCGCTTTATTAATTTTTATATACAAGTTACCCTAGAGTCTTGACAATGACAAGAGTTTTGTCGGGAAAAAGATTAGGGACCAGGGAAGTGGGGTGTGGGAAGTGGGGTGTGGGGTGTGGGGAGTGGGGAGTGGGGAGTGGGGAGTGGGGAGTGGGGTGTGGGGTGTGGGGGGAAATAGGGAAATGGGGAAATGGGGAAATGGGGAAATGGGGAAATGGGGAAATGGGGAAATGGGGAAATGGGGAAATGGGGAAATGGGGAAATGGGAAAATTTCAACTAATACCCCAAAATCCTAAAACCCCAACCCCTCACTGATTACTGATTACTGATTACTGATCACTGATCACTGATGCTTCCCCTTCCCTAGTCTGGACGGTTAGCTTAAAATAAATGTAAGGATATTTGACACTCCCCGAAGCGCTCAGGCGAGGGATTCTTGAGCTAATCACTGCGCTTTCTGGTTTCCCCTACTCACGTCTTACACGATTATGTCCTATCCGAACCTACTAGAATATCACTGGTTATCTAGTTGTCCACTTGTGGATAGCTGTTTTTAGTTTATTTCAGTCTTGGAAAAGACTTACTCCCCTGTTTTAAGAGTTTTCGGGTGGCTCTTGTCTTCTTTTTTCTCCTCAAAAGTGCCGTACTATTGCAACGGGATTTTCACGGTGTGAGCGGCATTTCAACCTGTTGACTCTTAGATTTTAACACAACTCTAAACAGTTGTGCTTCGTGTCACTGAGCCTGTCGAAGTGCTGTTCTATATTGGCGGAACCTTTCATCTCCGAGGTAAAACCGAGGGTTCCTTCAAGCCGACATTAACATTAAAGGTAAACTTTCGTAACTATCTCGCCAATTGGCTAACCAATGATCCCAACAACTTCTTTATTCGCACCCGTTGACGATGATCTCCGTCTTTTGACCGATAACTTAAAAAATCTCGTCGGCGCTCGTCATCCCATTTTAGCGGCGGCAGCAGAACATTTGTTCGAGGCCGGTGGTAAACGCGTTCGACCGGCGATCGTGTTGCTGGTATCTCGCGCTACCATGTTAGACAGGGATATCACTCCCCGTCATCGTCGATTAGCGGAAATCACGGAGATGATCCACACTGCCAGTCTCGTCCATGATGATGTGGTAGATGAGGCGGAATTGCGCCGGGGTGTTCCCACCGTTAACAGTTTATTTGACAATCGCGTGGCGGTTTTAGCGGGGGATTTTCTTTTCGCTCAATCCTCTTGGTATCTAGCTAATTTAGATAATTTAGAAGTGGTAAAATTGCTCTCGGAAGTGATTCGCGATTTTGCTGAAGGGGAAATTCAACAGGGAATTAATCGCTTTGATACCAGTATCTCCTTAGAAGCTTATCTAGAAAAAAGTTACTACAAAACTGCTTCTTTAATTGCCAACAGTGCCAAAGCGGCCGGGGTATTAAGCGAGCAATCCGCTGAAGTTAATCATCATTTATATAATTATGGTCGCAATTTAGGATTAGCTTTTCAAATCGTCGATGATATTCTCGATTTTACCTCCCCCACGGAAGTATTAGGAAAACCCTCTGGCTCCGATTTGATCAGTGGTAATATCACTGCTCCCGCTCTCTTTGCTATGGAGGAAAATCCCTATATAGAAGTGTTAATCGAACGGGAATTTAGTCAGGAAGGAGACATCGAAAAAGCTCTTGATTTTATTCACTCTAGCCAAGGTATTCCTCGCTCAAAAGAGTTAGCCAATCAATACGGTCAAAGCGCATTAAAACACCTTGACTGTTTAGCTTCTTCTCCCTCCAAAGATGTGTTAATCGAGCTAGTAGATTACGTTTTGAGCCGAATTTATTAGGGAATAATAGTTCTCGCCGTAGCAATAGTCCAAGCATCGACTAATAATAAAAATAGGGTGAGAATAAAAAGAATTCCATACATCCAAGGCTGAGAAAGGGGGCGAATATCAGTCATATCCAAGTTAGTTTTTTCCGCAATTATTTTGACCATGCGATTAAATCCCACTACTCGCATCGGCAATAAATAGGCTTTTTCCGAGGAGCGATCAAGGAAATAATAAACTAAACCACCCTGTCCTGTACTGCGACATTTCAGTTCTTTTATATCTGTCCAATTTAACCACCAACCAGAGCGAAGAAAAGCAGGAAACCACTGGGGATAGGTAACTTGTATCCCTGTTTCTGATAAAATGACTCTTTCACTTAAAGCTCCGTATAAAGCGATTAATCCTAAGCTAATTCCTACCCAGAGAAAATTGGGATTAACGGGGGAATTAGTGACTTTTGCTAAAAAGGGTAAGGGGATGGTTAACGCCACATATAAACTTAATAAAGTTACCCGAATTATTGGTGATATCCGAAAAGTTATTGTCTCGTTCATTTGATAACCTTAATCAGTAAACAGTAAACAGTAAACAGTAATCAGTAATCAGTAATCAGTAATCAGTGAAAAGAAGGCTGCGAACTTGCCACCTAATAAGCTGTTGACTATCTAAATTACTCGTTGAGACTGCACCAGAGTTGGGAGCAGGGAGCAGGGAGAGGAAGTTTGAGCATTTGTACTAAAATCTCCAATAGGCAGTTTAAATTCAGTACAGCTTACTTTACACTTTAATACTTAATACTGTTCACTGAAAACTCAAAACTGATAACTGATAACTGATAACTGATAACTGAACGGAGATTTGCACCTTGATCGCAGGTGATTGTTTGACCATAAACTGTTATTCTAGGCATTAGGGGCGTGATTTTAAGTCGCTACAGTTATTAATTAATATTAACATCTATTGACTATTTCTATGAACAATGGTAAGCGCATTTGGGTCTATGACACTACTCTCCGGGATGGGGCGCAAAGAGAAGGTATTTCCCTCTCCCTAGAAGACAAAATTAAAATCGCCAGGGAATTAGATCGGATGGGTATTCCTTTTATCGAAGGCGGTTGGCCTGGCGCAAACCCTAGAGATGGTCAATTTTTCTGGAAAATGCACGAAGAACCCCTAAAACAAGCGGAATTAGTCGCTTTTTGTTCCACTCGTCGCCCCCATGTCGAGGCCCGGGAAGATCGGATGTTAACCGCCATTCTCGCCGCTAGAACCCGTTGGGTGACAATTTTCGGCAAATCTTGGGATCTGCACGTCACAGAGGGCTTAAAAACCAGTCTGGAGGAGAATTTAGCCATGATAGGAGATACGATCGAGTATCTACGCTGTCAGGGAAGACGAGTCATTTATGATGCCGAACATTGGTTTGATGGTTACAAAAATAACCCCGAATACGCCCTTTTAACCCTGAAAACCGCTAGGGATGCCGGGGCTGAATGGTTAGTTTTCTGTGATACCAACGGTGGCACTTTACCCCAAGAAATCGCCCCTATTGTCGAGAAAGTGCGGGAGCAATTGGGCATCGATCCTGATAACGAAAATGGGACTAAATTAGGCATCCATGCCCATAATGACGCAGGAACCGCCGTGGCTAACTCCTTAGCGGCAGTTAACGAGGGCGCACGCATGATTCAAGGCACAATTAACGGTTATGGGGAACGCTGCGGCAATGCCAATTTATGTACTTTAATTCCCAATCTTCAGTTAAAAATGGGATTTTCTTGCCTACAAGAAAATCAATTGGGCCGATTGACGGGAACTAGCCGAAAAATCAGCGAAATGGTCAATTTAGCCCCAGATGATCATGCTCCCTTCGTCGGACGTTCCGCTTTTGCCCATAAAGGCGGAATTCACGTTTCTGCGGTGGCGAAAAATCCCCTCACCTATGAACATATTAATCCAGAAGCGATCGGGAATCAGCGCCGCATCGTCATTTCTGACCAATCGGGATTAAGTAATGTGTTAGCGAAAGCGCGCAGTTTTGGCATAGATTTGAATAAAGATGATCCCACCTGTCGGCAAATTTTGGAACGTTTAAAAATCTTGGAAAGTCAGGGTTATCAATTTGAAGCAGCCGAAGCTAGTTTTGAGTTATTAATGCGGGAAGCTTTGGGACAGAGAAGCCACCTTTTTGAATTAAAAGGATTCCAAGTTTATTGTGATATGCTCCGGGATAGTGGTAACGCGATTGCAACAATTAAAGTACGGGTAAAAGAGGAAGATTTATTAGAAGTGGCCGAGGGTAACGGGCCTGTGGCTGCTTTAGATCTGGCTTTAAGAAAGGCTTTAGTCAAATTCTATCCCGAAATCGCTAACTTTCACCTGACCGATTATAAAGTGAGAATCCTCGATAGTGGTTTGGGGACGGCAGCGAAAACTAGGGTTTTAATCGAGTCCAGTAACGGTCAACAAAGATGGACTACCGTGGGAGTGTCTAGTAATATTTTGGAAGCTTCCTATCAAGCAGTAGTAGAAGGAATTGAATACGGTTTATATCTGCTCCAAAATAATAAACTAGAATTATCGGGTCAATTTTGTCCTTTGGGGATAATTTAGGGAACAGTGATCAGTAATCAGTAATCAGTAATCGGTGATCAGTGAGGGTTTGGGGTTTTAGGGTTTTAGGGTATTAGTTGAAATTTCCCCACTTCCCCACTTTCCCACACCCTGCCCCCCTTTCTGGGATTAAATAACCCCTAGGATAATAATCTAGTGACGAAAGAATTTTGCCAACGACGACCCAATGCCCGCAGATACATATTAACGGGAAACTGATAATATTCGATAATTAACCAGAGTAAACAAATACCATGGCAAATAAAGGTTAAAATCGACCAAAATAGAGGCACCCATGAGAAAGTACTCCCCTCGACTGGAGGAAAAAGATAGGCACCCGTAGCCACAATTGCTGTGGGAAAAATCACAAATCCTAAACCGATAATTAAGTAAAAACCTGCCATCTCCACTCCTTCTCTCGGTAAACCCTGCCAATACTTACCATTCCAATACCAAGTTAAGGGTAATTGACTATCGGCCATTTTTAAAACTTGTTGTTCTAAATTAGCAGTAAAAATGTGTTGACAAAAGTTACAAGCATATGCTTCCATTAGTGGTAAAGTGGCGATTTTACCATGGCGACAGACGGGACAAGAATAGGTGTCGTGATAGTTTAATCGGGTTGGCTCGGTCATGGTAATGTGAGTGAGAGTAAAAAAGGCAATTGCAGATAATTAACTTTTCCCTACTGATAACGATTGAGTTATACTGCGATCGCTAATAATATAGATCATTATACCTCTCCAGAAATCAAGATTTTAGCCTGATCTACCAGGCTAAAATCTTGATTATTGGAGATGTCTATTAAGTAGTCGTGCCAAATTAATTTCCATTTTTGAGATAGTTGCAAGAGTGCCAGAGGGTTAGTGAGATGTGTAATTAGGGTTTTCAGCAAACCCTATTTAGTAATTCTTTACTTTAAGTTAAGAAACTTATCTAAGGCTAGAACCATATTCGGCGGCCAACGGCGCACGCTTTTTACCCAATCAAGGTCTTGATAGCGGGTATCCATGCCGACGGCGGCTACCCAATTGCTTTCTGCTTCTCCCTGTTGTCCCTGGGTCCATAAAACGGCGCTTAAGGCGGCTCTGACATCGGGAAACATGGGGTATTTGCGGGCAATATTCCGCATTTTTTGGACTGCTTCTGGATATCTGCCCAATTCGTACAGGGCCAGAGCCAGATTAGCTTGCGCCCAGGCAAAATTCGGGGCTAGTTGAGTAGCTTGGCGATAGTCTTTGACGGCGGCTTCCCAGTCCCCTAAACCGCCCTCAGCGTTGCCGCGATTGTTATAGGCAAAGGCATCATTGGGAGCCAATTCTAAAACTTTATTATAATCGGCGATCGCTTCTTGATATTTGCCTTCTCCCTCTAAAGCGGTGCCGCGATTGAGGTAGGGATCGGGGGCATCGGGGGCAATGGCGATCGCTTGGTTAAAATCAGCGATCGCATCCTCTAATTTATTGAGACTGACTCTGGCATTGCCGCGATTACTCCAGACGGCGGGATTAGTGGGGAATTTGGCGACTAATTCGGTCCAATAGCTTTCGGCCTGGACGTAATCCCCTTTTTCTGTGGCTTCTAGGGCTTTTTCGGCGATAACTTCCCCTTCTCTAATCTGTTCTTCGCTAATAGTCGGGCTATCGGCATAAGCCGCTATGGGTAGGGCAAAAAAGAGTAACAGACTCAATACACAAGCGGTGATCCAACGCATAATTACTTCATAATTTGTTACTTAATCTTTTCTCAATCTACCCTACTTAGGTGAACTCTGCTCTAGATAGTCTTGATAGCCTAGTCGTTCGAGATTGCTTTGTTTTTCGAGGACGGAATCGCTGAGGGATTGACGATAGGCGATAACTTGCTCTAAAAGATCAATATTACCGGTGGCGAGAATTTGAACCGCTAAAAGTCCGGCATTTTTGGCATTACCGATCGCCACCGTGGCCACAGGAATGCCTGCGGGCATCTGTACAATTGAATAGAGAGAGTCTAACCCTTGTAAAGTGCGCGTGACTACGGGGACTCCAATCACGGGTAAGGGAGTTAGAGATGCTACCATTCCGGGTAAATGGGCAGCGCCGCCGGCTCCAGCGATAATCACTTTTATTCCCCTCTTATGAGCGTTTTTGCCGTATTCAAACATTTTTTCGGGGGTACGATGGGCCGAAACAATGGCGACTTCGTGGCTAATCTGAAAAACCTCTAAAACTGCGATCGCTTCTTTCATGGTGGGTAAGTCGGAATCACTGCCCATAATTACACCCACTAGGGGCGATGCTGTCACCATAGTTACTAGAAAATAATATTTCCCCTAAATTGTATCGGGATCGATGCCTAATTCTCGCAATTTTTGGGCCAATTTTTCTTTAGCTTGTCGTTCCCTTTCTTTCTCTAAAAGAGCCTGTTCTTTCTCTAAAATAGCCTGTTCTTTTGCCTGTCGTTGCTGTAACTCAGCTTCTTGAGGAGTGGGGACTAATTGACCATCGGCGGTAAAATAACGCAGTTTACGGTCAAATATGCCTAAATATAATCCTAACTGTTCACTCCATAAATAACCTTGGTCATTGGGAGAAATGGCTTGATATTGTCCCTCAATTAGTCTAAATC
>SFBL01000012.1 GCA_007095785.1 Microcystis aeruginosa Ma_SC_T_19800800_S464 | reverse complement strand
GAATAGTAAACACCAACGAGTGGAAACTTTTCGACGGGGTGAACAGGGTTTATGGATTTTGCAAACCTATCAGCAAGAAAGTTTTAGTTTGCAGAGTATTAATCTGACGGCATCTTTTCGGGATTTATACGAGGATGTCACCCTATAGGGAATGAAAAATCATTAAGGTACAACCTCAAAAGGTTGATTTCCATACAGTTTAGTCTTTATCATCTAAAATATTTGTAAAAACTTGTTCTACTCGCTCAGACAAATCTGATGGCTGAAAATAAACTCGTCCAACTCTTCCTTTTAATTTTTGGTCTAGGGTTTCTGGAGTGGAGGAATTGGAAGATTGATTAGATAGAATGGTCAATCTCACTCGCTGACCTGCTAATTTAGCACTATGCTGTAAAATTTCTTCCCAAGTCCCCTCTAAAGTGTTTTGTTCCATAGATATTGATTTGAATTTCGTTCTTTCCTCAGTGTAACAAGCAAAAGATAAAAAAACAAATTTCTAGATTTTTTTGTCTTATTGTTTTTTACCGGGGGGAATAAAACGGATTTCAATTCTGCGTCTGCTTGCATCTGCGTCACGATTAACCGCGGCTAATTTACCCGATGGGAGGTATAACTGTCCTGCGGAAAAAGCTCGAAATTTGACGTTTTTTAGTTTACCAGTGTTTTCGATTTCTTGCACTACTGCTAAAGCGCGCATTAATCCTAAATCAGTGTTAGAACCTGGTACTAGCATTTTAACAGATTGTTTTCTGCTGGCAACCGATTCGATATTTTTATCGAGATTACTTGTCTGCTGTATTCCTTGTCCGTCGGTATGTCCAATTACTTGAATAAAGTCGATTTCTCTGTCTTTGGTAATGGTTTCGATAGCGGGAATAATGCGCTGACGAATATAGGTTTTTAAAGCAGGGTTTAATTCCGCACTTCCCGACTGAAATTTAAATTTTCCTGATTTTTCATCGATAACTATGGGGGTTGCTGTTTGCAGTTTTTGAAGTTTTCGATTTGCTTCTTGGAGATACCTAATCAGTAGATATCTCCAAGAGTGATAAACCAATCACAGCTTGCTTTTATGCTGTGTACTAACGAAGTAGTGCGACAGCCGAAATCGATGTCTTTCGTTGCTAATTTAATTTTATAGAAAAACTATGGGGCAAGTAAAATAATTTTTATTTAGCCCAACTCCTTTGCCGGAAACATTTTCAGTCTTAAAATAATATTATGGAGGTGTCTAATGGTCAACTGGCTATTTAATCGCTTACAGTTGAATAAATTGTCTAAATCTCTTCCTTAATTCCTTCTTAGAGGCGATAATGAAGATACATTCGTTATGTCTGCTTGTCCTATTGAATAAATTTAATCACTTATTTTTGCTGCTCTCTCTTATATTTTTGCATAAATGGGATGCTCTCGATGCTCCCGTGTTTTGATTGATTGACAAACCTCTACTTTTTGTGGATAATAAAGCAAGGACGGCCAAGAGCAACATTTGGCTTATTTTCAATAATTCTAAAAGTTGTATCTCCTAGATTATATAAAAAGGGTTGTAAATTATAAGTTCTATCTCCTGCAAAAATTTCGTTTTCGCCAAAACTCCAATCTCTCCACCAAGACGGGGCTTGATATGGTCTTGATGAGCCAGAAATTTTTTCGGGAAACACATCAAAAATTAAGCGATAAACGCCAATTCCTTGAGGATTATTGTCAAGATTTATTAAAGCATTAAATTCTAATTGATTATCCGTAAATTGCCAATTCGTTAGTTGAAGGGGAATCAGTGAACTTTGAGGATCTAGTTTTTTAAATTCTTTTGTGTTGTTATTAAAGTCACTATCACCATTGAGTTGATAACTAGCAGAATTCGCTAGGGGCAAAGTATAAGGCAGAGAACTATACTTGAGTGTATATTTTAAAGAAGTCTCTCTGGGAATATTATTGCTTGTTTGACTAGGAATAATAAGTCGTTCTACATTTTGAGGATTCTCCACTTTTTTCATCACTATTTGACCATCATTAATTACTTCTACTCGTCTAATTCCTAATTTTTGAGGATTATCTGATGTCGGAGAAGAAGATGAAGGGATAGGTTGTTCATTGACATTAATTTGTAGTAAAGCAGGTTTTTCAAAAATTTGAGTGGAGAAAATAACAAAATTTTCAGCAGGAAAATTAAGTCCTGTATTTTGACTTTCCGATTTGATTTTATCGAAATATTGTTTAACCTGAGAATAGCGACCTAACACTAAGATATAAAAGGGATGATTTGTTTTAACACTGGGATAACGAATATTATCTAATCCAACATCATAAATATCCCCCCAAAATTCACTTTTGACTGGGATAATACCGACGGCGTAACCATCCTTCAGGAGATAATGATCTTTGAGTTGTGCTGCTAAGTCTTCCCATTGAGCTTTTTGTTGATATAAATCCGTCACAATAACGTAGAGGGAATTGGGCGGATCAGTCTTTTGGGGTGCGATAATTTTATGAGTGGCCGCATCTCTTAATTCAGGTCTTCCCCCACTATAAAACCAGGCAGTTTCAGCCGATTGATGATTGATCGGCTCCTTGAGTCGCTGAGTCCCAAAAACATAAAAGGTAGGAGATGGCGTGACGGGAAAAGCCGTATTTGTTGCACTTCTTAATAATCTTAGGGTTCTAATATAGCGACTGTTGCGATCGCTGACAAACCCTTTCATAGAGGGCGTACCATCAATTTGAATGATGATTTTTTCTGGTTTGTCAGGATTTGATGATATTTTGGCGGTGGCAGTCGGGGTTGATAGCTCAGGGCATGACCAATTTTCAGGCTTAGGACAGCCGACTAGGACTGTTCCAAGTAAAATTAGAAGGACAGGCAAGACAAGTTTTTTCATGAATGCAAAGAATTATTGCGAAAAAGTAAAAAACTTATTAAGTAAATTTAATTATTGTGGACAAAAAATCTTTCCTTTGCTATTATAACATCAAAGCGGGGGGTTTGGATCATTTTATCCCGATTTTTTCTTAGACTCATTAATCCCAGTTATTACAGTCATGAATGAGCAGAATTCGATTCTACCAGAAATTGGAGGTCTTGTGGCTGGCATCATTATCGGTGCGATGATAATGGTAATCAGTCGGCCGCTATTTGACAATGGCATCATTCGCACCTATACCAGCAAT
Source organism: Microcystis aeruginosa Ma_SC_T_19800800_S464 (assembly GCA_007095785.1). Taxonomy (GTDB): domain Bacteria; phylum Cyanobacteriota; class Cyanobacteriia; order Cyanobacteriales; family Microcystaceae; genus Microcystis; species Microcystis aeruginosa_E. The sequence continues at coordinate 7,814 of SFBL01000012.1, read as the reverse complement.
TGGATACAAAGTAATTATGATCCTGCCGTTTTCGTTGTGTGGGCGACTTCTAGTGCGTTTGCTGTTATCTGGTATCTAATATCTCTTAAGTGGTGGCGAACGTTTACCGAGAAAGAATTCAGCCAAGCTCGATTTTTTTGGGGGCTGTTGTTTGTCTTGCCCTTTTTGAGTTTCATTATTTCTTTGTTTATCTGGGGAAAGGATGGTAGCAATAATCTAGAAACCGTAGCTTTTGTTTTTTTAAGCTTGATTTTAGTATTAGGAATGTTTTTCAGTTACTGGCTATCTACCGCCCTTAGTACCCCTCCAAATATGCGTCGTGTTGTTCCCCTAGTTGGTTTGTTTCCTCGTTAGAAATTAGTTTAGAGGTTATTAAAACGTTATGTCAGTTTACGTTATTGCCATTGGTGGAACAGGGACAAAAATTGTTGAAGCCGTATGTCATCTAGCAGCAGCGGGTATTTACACTCAAGGTGAGCGTATTCCCAAAATAGAAATTCTCTTTGTTGATCCTGACAAGGGTAATGGCAATCTTAAAGAGGCCGATGGTGCGATAGCAACCTACCAAAATTGTACTAAAAATATCGATCAAGGAATTAATCCCACTCTTAATTGGTGGATGCAGACAAAACTCGAATTTTTAGGGTTGTGGACTCCCTTTCAAAAAGCAGATGAATTTCGTTTGAGAGATGTCTTTAAATACGATGACTACAATGGAAACAAGGAAGTTATTCGTAATTTATTCGATGTTCTTTACACTGAAAAAGAGCGAGATGTCTTGTTAAAAGATGGGTTTCTAGGCCGACCCGCTATTGGTTCAGCGATTATGACTCAACTTCGGCAAAATGTGGCCACTAATGAGAGTTGGAAGGAATTGATCGGCAAGATTGATAGCGATCTTAAAACAGAAGCAAATAACCCTCCGCAAGTTTTTCTTTGTGGCTCAATTTTTGGGGGAACAGGTGCATCGGGATTTCCTACATTGGGTCGTCTAATTGCTAAAGAATTGGATAATCCAGAGACAGGAAATCTCCTCAGAAAAGTAAAATTGGGTGGCTTATTAATGTTGCCTTATTTTCGCTTTCCCTCGAAGGAAGATAAAGAAGCCGTTTTTGCTCGTTCTGAGGAATTTATTCTGAAAACAGAGGCCGCCCTAAGATATTATGGGACACAAGATTTGAAGTTTGATGCTATTTATCTGTTGGGAATGCCCACCATGACTAATGTAGAGAGGTTTAGTAAAGGGGGAAGTGACCAGAGAAATGATCCTCACGTTTTGGAATTATATGCAGGTTTAGCCCTAAGAGATTTTATTTTTACCTCAAAACCTAATGAAAGACAGGTTATTTTGCTGAGTCGTAACAAAGATAATGAGATCAGTTGGGAGGATGTACCTGATAAGGATGAAGTTCGTCGAAAGTTAACTAATGCCGTCCGATTTGCCTATATTTGGTTATCGAGAATTGTTCCAGGATTAGAACACGCTAAAACCAAATTAGGTGAGGTTGACTTTGCACTTAAATTTTATGATCGGGAAAGCATTAAAAAATCGGGCGAATGGGATCGAATTAATGCGATTAAAGTCTGGTGTGAAGCTTATCTCAAATGGCTGGGAATTCTTCATGCCAATGGTATCGGTTTAAGATGGTTTAATGTTACAGCTTTTTACAATCAAGGCAATTTGATCATAGACCGTTCCAACTTTCCCGATCTAGTAGAGAAAGGTCTGGATAAAGAAATTAACATTCGTATTAGAGATTTAAGCAAGAAGGACTTACAAGGAATTGACAACGGGACAACGGGACTGGCTAAAGCTCTGTATAAGGTTTTATCGGAAAAAAGTATTTAAAAGCATTAAGAGGAGATGGATTCAATGAGTAGCTCTTTTTTACCCCCCTTGAAATCACAAGCGCGTGTCAAACCAGGAGAAGCGGGAAAATGGCAACCCCAAGCAGGAATCGCTTATACAGAGGTTGCAGATAGTTTAACCCGCCCCGAGATTGGGACTAATACTCAAAGTATTAGTTCAATTCCCGATATGTGGGCAAGACCGTTACTTGTGGATATGGTGTTACGGGATCAAGAATATCCGCTTCATAGTGCCATTAAAGCCCAATGGAAGGGGATGTTAGCGGCGATCGCCCTAGCAGAGGTGAAACGGCTTAAACTACAAGCCCAACTACTAGATTTAGATACGCTCCAAGCCGATGCTTTGATCAAAGCATTAATCGCTCTATCACCTTCCAGTCAAAGAACGGTTTATCAGTCAACGGAAAGAATTAGGGGGGAAAATCGTAATCCTTGGCACAAAATCTATGTTTTTCTGCTGAATGGACAGTCTGTGGGCATGACTTCTCCCGCAACGTTAGTCTGTCCTGCCGAAGAGGGGAACTGGGAAGGTATTCCTTGGTATGCAGATGGACGCTTACATTCCCCCTTGGACTCCAGTGAATATTTAACAGAAGATGACAAAATTCAATTATGGTTGTGGTTAGATAACTTAAAAACTCAGCTTGACAGTCAAAGGGGGGTAGATTCTGCCAAACTTAAAGAACTTTTGAATGAATATAAAAATGAACTGGCACAGGAGCTAACGATTGATCCTAGAGGGCAAACTTTTAGACCTAGTAGAAATGTTGCCTATTTTGGAGTACCGCTTACTTTAGGGGATTTAGATGCTCTCAATATTCCAATTCAAGCGAAAAGAAATCCTTCCAGTGTGAGTATTTTAGCTTTAGGGAAGTCAATGAATGAAGAGGTTATTTTCATTCCAGACCTTGAGCAATTGAAAAAACAATGGCCAACCAAACAATCTGTTGATATTTGGATCTATGATACGGTCAGCGCCGCTATTTTTGATAAAGCCGAGTTTACCAAACAATATAAAGGAAAAGTCAAGTTTCTCACAGAAGATGACATCTTTACAAAAACCTTTTTCTATTTGGAAGGAGAGGGAAACTTACCAGGGGCATTACTCCCTGAAGACACAAGGGAGATCACTTATACGGTTGATGAACAAGAACGTCATTTAACCCCTTTATTACCGCTAGAATCTGAAGTGCTTAATTATTTTAGCTCAGAAGAACTCATTAAGCGTCTTGCTTTTAATCCGACGACCATTGGCAACCAATCAGCCGTCAGAGTATCTTTAACTTTACCCTTATCTGGGGGAGACTTTACCATTCACAGAGAGTATCCTATTGAAGTTAACAATGCAATTACAGCGAAACCATTCTTAGAAATTTGGCCGAATTTTAAAGCCCCGAACTGGAAAGCGTATTATGCGCTATATTTCGACAACCGCACCGAAGCGACTAAACAAAATAAAATCTTTCGAGCCGTTTTCCCCGAAGCGGCAGAAATTCATCCCCTTGATCTTAAAGACTTCCAAATTACTCGTTTAGATAGTTTTCCCGATTATATTCTTTGTCAGGATGAAACAGGGATTTCTCAAGGGTTAATTTTGTTGAAAACACCTCCTAAAGTGGGGGATCAAAATCCCAATAAAACATGGACAGTGGGCGTTGATTTTGGTACATCTTTCACCAATGTCTATTATCACATTAATAATGTGCGCGAAGGTGTCACCTTAACGCCGCTGCATCTTCAAATCACTCAAGCTACTCAGATTGAGCGTTTCAGCATTTTGTATGACTACTTCATGTCGGGTGAAGCTGAAAAATTTCCCCTTTCATCCGTTCTGACCATTAGAGGGAGTAAAGAAGAGGAAAGACCTGTACTAGATGGACGGTTCTATATTCTGGAAGATGTCAGAGCGTTTGACCCCACTCAAGATGATATTAAAACCGATCTTAAATGGCACCCTCAGAATATTGCCTATACTCGCACCTTTCTAAAGCATTTAGCCCTTTTAATTACGGCTGAAGCGGCGAAAAATCATGTCAAAAAGATCAACTGGTCTATTTCCTATCCCTCGGCCTTTTCTCGCAGTGACAAAAATCTCTATAAAGTGACGTGGCAACGAATTATCGAGGATTTAGGCAAAACGACGGGAATTGACCATAAATGGTTAGACAGAGGCAACCCCTATCGTGCAGAAAGTTTAGCATTAGCCCATTATTTTGCCGATGAAGAAGGAAAAGACCTCCTTTATACCACCTGCATTGATATGGGAGGGGGAACGTCCGATATTTCTATCTGGGTTGGTAATCGTTTGATTCATCAATGTTCGGTACAGATAGCAGGAAGACTCCTCTTTTCCCAATTTTGGAAAAACCGACCTGATTTTCTTAATCAGCAATTTAATACAGATTTAAGTGATTTAAGCAGTAGTTTGTGGGATGAACCCTTTTTCGTGAAACTTGATGGCTTATTGGCGGCCGAAGGAAGCCAGTGGTTAGAACGCAATCGAACGCTGATGGACGACGATCCTGATCTGCAAACGATTGTACAACTTTCTACACTAGGGATTTCAGGTTTGTATTACTATATCGGTCTTGTATTGCGTGCTTTAGACGTTGAGGAAAAATACACTCGTAAGCTGAATACGCCAGTCTATATTGGGGGAAATGGCTCTCGGATTCTTAATTGGTTGGATTTAAGTGGAAGATTTAGTCCAGATTGTGAAACTTCTCTTCTTTTTAGCCGATTGCTCAGTAAAGCATCAGGATTTGAGAACAAAAAAGAACCCACTGTCCTCAGTTCTAAACCGAAAGCAGAAGTCGCTTGTGGCTTAGTTTTAGATCAAAATGTGACTCGTTTAACGGGATTACAAGATGATGATGAAGTGATTTTCGCAGGAGAAGATTGTGAGGTGAATGGGGTGGCTTTTGGCTGGCAAGATCGCCTTGATTTAACTCAATTTCAAAAAATTGAAAGCTTTAAGCTGGTTGGATCAGATGATGAGGAGGTAGGATTAGCCAATCTTCAGAAATTTCTAGAGGATTTTCAACAAGCTTTTAAGGAGTTAAAAATCACCAGTATTAAACCGCTCAGACAGTATGACGATGCACAATGGCGCAATAGTCTCTGGACAAAAGTTAAGCGTTCGGTAGAATCTAATTTAACGAATTTAGAAGGTCGTAACTCAGAGGATGTCAGGGTTGAACCTCCCTTTATCTTAGGTTTAAAAGCCTTATTAAAAGAATTAAATAGCACACTATAGGAGGAAAGGAACGATGAGGGTTAGAAAAACATTTCTGATACTTTATTTAGCAACAGGGTTATCTGTGGGGTTGTTAAGTAGTTGTAATCCGTTTAGCAAGTCTCAAGAACAACCCCCTGCTTCTTCTACAGGAACAAGTAATCAACCAGTAACAGATAATCAACAGACTCCTGCTATTACCAATTTAGAGTTAGAGGAACTTATAAAAAAACGCGCGGCTCTGAATACTTTTGTGGCAAATATTAAAGTTACAGAAAAACAAACAAAAGTAGAAAATCCTGTAGATTATGCTGAAGCAAAAAAAATTGTTGATGAACTTGCTAATGCTTACAAGACATTTAAAGATAGTTTATCTAATGATATTAAAACGAAAATCGGTTTTAATAATATTGATTCAAAAATTGAACCTATCCTAGAAGGAACTTCTCAACAGCGAAAAATTCTAGAAGATTTAGCAAGTAAACAACATAGACAAGCACAAATAAAATTACAGAATTTAGGATTCTATACGCAAACAGTTGATAGCACTGATCCAGGTCAAGATGGCGACAACCAACGAATTGCGACTAAAGAGCTATTAAAGCAAATTCTAAATGTAACCCAACCTCTCGCAACTTTAAAAATTGATAATTCATCAGAGCAACCTACTTTAACTACAGATGATTTAAAAACTCAATTAGAACAACTTAAGAAGGATATTAATCGTAATAATTGGGTATGGCCATTATTCAATACTCTTGCGTTACTTTCTGTTCCCATTAGTTTTATTTTTTTATGGAGCAGAATGACTGGCGTTCTTATCACTTATAAAACTAAGAAACCGACAGATTCATCTGATGAACAGCAAAAAATTTTAGTAGAATTGCCAAAAATTAAAAGCGTAATTGAAGGTTTGCAAGAAAAAGTTTCTTGGCTACAAATTCTACCATTTAATAAAAAACAACTTAGTAGTTCAGAAGTAAAAGAAATAGAAAAAAGCCTAGAAAACGTTAGGAAACAATTCAATGGACTATATGAGAAAATAATTATATCACAATCGATTCTTGTTGAAAGTGATAACGATAAGCAGGAGGAAGATACAAAAGCAGTTTATTTTCAAAATTGGCTAGAGAAACTACTTCAATCTATTAAAAAAGAGATAATCACTGATGTAAAATCAACTTCCCTAGATGAAACTACGCAAAATACACTGAAAGATTTAAGCAATAAATTTAGTAATATTCAAGAAATAGTTGGTAGTTTAAGTATAGGTAAAGAGGGTGGGAGTATATCTCAACATAAAGAAAAAGTTGATCAATTAGACATTAAAATTAAAGAATATGAGGATCAAAAAGAACGTCATTTGACAAGAATTAGAGAGCTAACTGACGAACGTAATCGACTATCGCAGAACTTAGCAGAACAACGTCAGCAAATCGAGCAGTTTAGTTCAGGAGAAGTGGAACAGTTGCGTAAGGAAAATCAGAGACTTTCTAGTTCTTCTCAAAACCTAGAAACACGATTGGGCAATGTAAAAATTGAAAAAGCACAACTAGAACAACAAGCTACAACTCTAAATAGCCAGGTAAACCAGTTACAGCAAGATAAAAAAGATTTAGAGTTAACAGCTAATGAAAATGTCCAAGAGATCAAAAAACTTAAAAAAGAGATTGATCGATTAACGAAGCTAGTTAAAAAAGAGGCAATTGAGACAGGAGATATTCCCGGGGACTGGCAAAGCATAATCACTCACTATAATCAGTCTCCAGATGCTATCTTTAATGTCCATGGAGTGCAAAAACAGGGAGAAGTGGTCGAGGATGAAGAGAAAGGAGGAGAAAGACGGAATAATTCTAGTAAGCCTGTGGTTTTGACATCTAATGTGTCCCCTGATGGATTTTATATCGTATTAGTAGGAAACGATTACTTACTCTTTCCGAAACAGCACGCTATTGCCGCTTCTCAAAAGTTTACAGTATCTGCTTTATTTGATGGCTATAGAAGCGGCAACACCAGTAAATTTACCTTAATTTCACCTGCACAAGTTACCCCGGATGGTGGCAGTGGGAGGTGGCAACTTAAATACAAAGGAAAATTAGAATACAATTAATGTAAGCTAACAAGCTCAAATATTTTAGATAACTTCCCGTATTTATCAATAATAAACGGAATCGTTATTTTTTAAACTATCGCGAATAATTTGACCGAGGCGCGTGCGTCCTTCATCATTAAAGTTAACACTACCGTTGACACTCCCCGCTCTAAAGAGACGGGGATTCTTGGTTCACAGAGATTACTTGCTTAGACAGAATTGCTTCTGAAAAAGTAGAGGTATTCTCTCCCCAAACGTTTATTGGATCTAGCCCAAAGGTTCCGGTATGCCCTACCGTACTTAGTCCCCTTTTAAGGATGTTGATTGCGGCGTTTTCATCCCGATCCAAAACACATCCACACTTACACTGATGGGTTCTAGTCGATAAAGATTTTTTGACAGTTTCACCACAGTTTGAACAGTTTTGGCTTGTATAATTCGGTGCGACAGCAATCGTTATCTTGCCGAATTTAACCCCAAAATACTCTATCCATTCCCGAAACTGATACCAGGCCGCATCATTTATCGATTTAGCTAGACAATGATTCTTGACTAAGTTCTTAACTCTTAAATCCTCGTAGGCTATCACATCGCTAGAGTGAACTACGCACCTTGCTA
>SFBL01000119.1 GCA_007095785.1 Microcystis aeruginosa Ma_SC_T_19800800_S464 | reverse complement strand
GGAGGAAACTTCTATTTAATACTGCACACTTAAAAACTCACATCTGATAACTGATGACTTACCCACTGATAACTGATAACTGATAACTGATAACTGAGAGGTGCAACCCTGGAAGTTCTTAAGTGCTATATTAAAGATCAAGAAAAGCCGTCGTAAAACGACGGGGTTTTAACCCAAATTTTCGATAACTGATAACTGATAACTGAAATGACCTTTGACCCGTTCCTCGATCGAGCTTGGAATACCGAAGACCTAGAACAAGCGCTTCGAGGTGTCGGCACTATTCAAGAAGAACTCAACTATAATCAGGCACGCAATTCTTTGAGCAAACTTGTCGAGCGTCTGGATCTTACCTCGATCGAGAAAATTGGTCTAGAAGCGGAGATCGATCGCCTAGTGGCCTTGCTGGAAAAACTCGATCGCTCCCTGATTCAAATTGCCGCTTTTGGTCTGGTGGGCCGGGGAAAATCCTCGATTTTAAATGCCCTGGTCGGTCAAGACATCTTTACAACCGGTCCTTTACACGGAGTTACCCGCACCATTAAAGGGGTAAATTGGCAGTTAAGCAGCGATGATACTTTCCCCAATCTAGCGCGTCTGACCCTGAACGGCCAGGGTAATGCTCAGGTGCAATTGCTTGATACTCCCGGTATTGATGAGGTGGATGGGCAAACGAGGGAAATTCTCGCCTGTCAGGTGGCGCAGCAGGTGGATTTAATCCTTTTTATCATCTCCGGTGATATGACCAAAGTGGAATTTTCCGCCTTGGCCAAGTTGCGGGAAGCGGGAAAACCGATGATTTTGGTCTTTAATAAAATCGATCAGTATCCGGAAGTTGATCGCCTCGCTATCTATGAGAAAATCGCCTCAGAACGGGTGAAAGAATTACTCTCCCCCGATGAGATTGTTATGGTGGCGGCCTCTCCCCTCTTGGCGGAGACGGTTAAAGGGCAGGATGGACGGCTAAAAACGCAACGATTTCGAGGAAAACCCCAGATAGAAGCCCTGAAACTCAAAATTTTGGAAATTCTAGAGCGAGAGGGTAAATCGCTGGTAGCACTCAATTCTATGCTGTATGCAGACGAGGTAAACGAGCAAATTGTCGCCCGCAAAATGGCTATCCGTGATCGCGGTGCTAATCAATTGATTCAAAAAGCGGTGATGATCAAAGCATCGGCGATCGCTCTTAATCCGGTGACGGTGTTGGATCTGTTTACGGGAGCAGTTATCGATCTGGCTATGATTCTCGCTCTTTCTCGCTTATACGGCATCGATTTAACTCGTCAGGGGGCGATCGCTCTTTTACAAAAAATTGCCCTCAATATGGGTGGCATTAGTGCCAGCGAATTTTTAGCGGTTTTGGGCTTAAGTTCCCTCAAAGGACTGCTTGGCCTCTCGATTCCTGCCACTGGCGGCATTTCTCTCCTTCCCTATACTTCGATCGCCCTGACTCAAGCGGGGGTTGCCGGTGTATCCTGTTACGCGATCGGCCAAGTGACGAAAACCTATCTCGCTAATGGGGCCACTTGGGGACCCGATGGCCCGAAGGCAGTGGTAGCCAGTATTCTCGATTCCCTCGATGAAACCTCGATTCTCAACCGGATTAAGCGGGAATTAGGCTCAAAATTGGGGGGTGGGGGACTTTTCAGTGATCAGTAAACAGTAAACAGTAAACAGTAAATTGAAAACTCAAATCTGACCACTGATAACTGATCACTGATAACTGATCCCTGACTCGATCAATCCAAGAAATGCTTACTATGGACGATCGCTGCTATGATAACTACCACCCCTTGAATTTGATAGATCAGACGGTAGGCATAGGCAGATTTTTCTAGGATGGTATCATCGCTAAATTCGGCGCATTTTTTCGCTTCTAGGGGACAATTTTCTAAAGAATAGCTTATATCAAGAATTCGACGCACGACGGCCGCCGCGTAGGACGGGGAATCTCGACTAATATAAGATGCGATCGCATCCACGTCTTCAATTGCTTTGGGCGACCAGACAAGGCGATAATTCACTCGATCAGCCATTTGTTTAAAAGACCCTCAACTTCTTCTTGGGGGATTGTATTCTCTAGAGAAGCAGCACTCAAACTTTGACGCACCTTCTCCAGAACGTATAAATGATACTGAATATCTTCAATTGAACAATCATCCGGTAATTGATTCAAGAGGGATTCCACTTTTTGTCTAATGCTATTCATACAAGTTTGACCGAAGTTTTTAAGGAAAAGTATAAATTTAAATTATCTATCAACTATCATCTATAGCAGTTATCTTAATAGTGAGGTACGAAGTATCTGGTTTTAGGGAACAGGGAACGGTTAACAGTAGCCAGTCGCCAAGAGATAATGCCAAATTTCTTTATACTTCATCTTTAAGAGAAACGCTATATCATAGATAGAAAACTAATAGTCACGCATCCTATCTTATGCCATAGTCCCCAGAAAAGCGAGAAAAAGTTAAGAATAGATAGGGTGATTATCTAGCTTTTGTAACATTGGGGCGGGTATTCTGTTAAGAATACTTAATAATTCTCCTATCTGCTCAATCCCCGCAACTTTTAGGGATTATTGACCAATAAGCATCGAGCGGCCACAAGACCCCCCCCCAATCGCAGCAATTTTTTGTTACATTAGTTTACAGTTCCCTCAACGCCCCAATGGGTTATTAATTTTAATGTCTTCTTCGGTTCCTTCGTCGGATTTTATACCCTTAATCGGTCAAGAAACAGAAATCTTTAACTGGGCAAAATCCCATTATCGTAATCATACCTTTGCCAAAGATGAAAAAGTCGCCACACGCCCCGGACTGTTATACTTTGTCGAATCTGGGGCGATTCGTATTGTTGGTAAGGCACAAGTTAACGTTATCGACCAAAAATTTCCCCGTCAACTACCTATTGCCGATAGTGAGGAAGTATTTCTCGGTTTTGTGGGTGCAGGTCAACCTTTTGAGATTGTTTCTCAATTTCCCTTTCAATTACAAGCCCAAGCTCATCTAGACGGAACCAAGTTAGTCTGGTTATACTGGGAAGACCTACAACAATGGCCGCAATTGCGATCGGCTGTTATGGAAACTTTTCGCCATCAATACCAGCGTAAGTTATTTTGGTTGAGTATTCTCGGTCAAAAACGCTCCCTCGATCGATTAATGGGGTTCTTGGTTTTATTACTGGAAGAATACGGTCAACCCTGTGTAGAAGGCTATTATCTCCCCTATCCCCTAACTCACGCTCAAATTGCCAGCGCCATCGGCACTACCAGAGTAACAGTAACAAGATTAATCGGTAAATTGCGACAACAAAATTCGATCTTTTTTAAGCAGGATAATCTTATCGGATTGCCCAGTTTATTTTTGAGTCATAATTAATTTTTCTGCGGTGTTGCTGACTCACGCTATGAATGCTAACTGTGCATCCTATCCAAAAGCTACTTTGGCTCTGGGTTTTAAAAACCCCATACAAGAACATTCCTATCACAAATCAGCAACCCCAGAAATCTATTATGACCGCACAAACCCCGTTATCGCTCTCCTTTCTCTACGAGGAAGATTTTGTTCTCTGGACAGAAAAAACCGCCGAACTTTTAAAGCGAAAAGAGTTTGATAGGGTGGACTGGGAAAATCTGATCGAGGAAGTAGAGTGCATGGGGAGAAGCGAGCGCCAAGCTGTAGAAAGTTTATTAACTCAACTATTAATTCATCTTTTAAAACTGAGTTATTGGACAGCAGAAAGAGAACGAAATGCGCGTCATTGGCTAGGAGAGATAGCCACTTTTCGAGTGCAACTGAAAAAAAAGATCAAAACCCCAACGCTGAAAAATCATGCCATTAATTCCTTTGGGGAGGCCTATTTAGACGCAAGACAAACCCTAATTGATGGGAGAATTGTCGATAAAAATACAATTCCCCTAGAGTCTATATTCACTCTCGAACAAGTATTACACGGAGATTGGTTCCCCATCGATATCGCACCTTTTTTTACGGAAAGTTGAGAGCCACTGGTACTTAAATAGGGTCTGCTGAAAAAGTTTTTCGGTGGGGGTTGGGGGTTGGGGGTTGGGGGTTGGGGTGTGGGGTGTGGGGTGTGGGGTTTTACCCATTTTCAGGTGGTCAATTACCTAATTTTCAGGGAAAAAGTCCCTGAATTTTCCCCCTAATCACTCCAAGGGTCGGCACTTTTTGAGGGAAAAAAAGTCTAAAAACCTTGTTGGATAAGGTTTTTAGATTTATTCAGCAAACCCTAAATAGTTAGATGTTAAAAACTGTCAAAAACCCCCCTTATTAAGGGGGGATTAAGGGGGGATCAAAGGCAAAATCTATCTTCAATTTAATTATAACTAGCGACTTAGTTCGAGGTTATCTCAAAATAATCTGGAGGACGAGCTTTTCCCTCATGTCTGATGTTTATCTAATTGCTGGCTCCAATGGTTCCGGGAAAACCACCGTCGCTAAAAAAATTTTACCCAACTTTTTAGGCGTTATCGACTACGTTAACGCCGATGAGATTGCCGCCGGACTCTCACCTTTTAATCCTGAGTCGGTTGCTATCCAAGCAGGACGGTTGATGTTAGAAAGGTTGGTAACGCTGAAGTGCCAAGGAATAGATTTTGCCTTTGAAAGCACCCTGGCAGCCCGACATTTTGCCCGTTTTTTGAGAGACTGTCAAAGTTCTGGCTATAGGCTCAATCTTATTTATTTTTGGCTACAAAGTCCAGAATTAGCTTTAGAGAGAGTTCACAGAAGGGTAGCCAGTGGCGGTCATAATATTCCTGAAGATGTGGTTCGTCGTCGTTATGAGCGGGGACGCATTAATCTCATGCAGTTGTATTTACCTTTGTGCGATACTTGGGTTATCTATGATAATTCTGGGGATGAGCCGCACTTAGTTGCTGCGTTAGGATTTAATCAACCTCCTATTATTTATAACCCAGACACCTTCCGAATCATTACCAGAAACCAAAATGACTGAACCCACCTTAACGGAACTGCATCAGAAAATCGATACAGGTGTTAGATTGGCAATCGCAGAAGCAATTGAGAGACACCGCCTCTTAGGAGAATCTATCAGCATTTTCAAAGATGGCCAAATTGTCACCTTAACAGCCGAGCAAATTCCGCCAAAACTTGCCAAAACAACAGAAGTATAAAAAATTGGTTGACTGTCTCAAATTTCACTATTCATAGAAACAGTTTCACCTATCCGAGGGATTTATATAGAGGTCGATTTTAGCAAATTCCCGTTACGAAAATCGAAAGTACATAGTATAATAGTACTGTTGTTTACCTTTCGAGGTGTAAATATGACGTTAACAGAAAATCAAAAAAACCTTTTGCGATGGATAGTCAAAGAAGTACGGGCTGATAATCTTAAAGAGGACAGTATTTGGTACATTAGGACTCTTACAGATTGTGGTTGGGTTGATTACAAGGGTTCTGATAGCCGGCCTCCTGTCACATTCCCAACGTTCGATATCTTAGAAAAATATGATTATGTTATATGGCAACAAAAAAGCCAGAATCAATACAAGGGCGCTCTAACAGGAAAAGCTTATGAAGCGGTTGATTCTAACTTTGCTGAACCCGACACCAGCCCAAAGCTTTACGCGGAAAACTATTACAACTTTGGAGAAACTATGACAGAAAATAAAGGAAACGTCAACATCAGCGGCGTACAGGGAAACGTGAGCGGAATTGCCGCCGCAGGCGAAAATCAAACCATGACCGGGGTTGCACTCGGAGAAATTAGCGGTGTGGTCACTAACAGCATCGGTCAACTGCAATCGACGAATACCCCTGAAGCAACTCAACTGGCCACACTGCTCGAACAGCTTCAATCTGCGATCAAAAATGAATCCCACCTAGCGCCGGAAGATAAAGCGGAGGCGATGGAACAGGTCAAAACCCTCGCAGAAGCAGGACAGAAACCCGAAGATAATGCACTCCAAAAAGCGGCAAAAACTGCTTTGAAAATTCTCAAAGGAACGATTGCCGGTTTGCCCGATGCTGCCAAACTGGCCGAGTCATGTGCAAAACTGCTCCCCGCAATCGCTACTTTGCTATCACTTTCTTAGATTGGCTAAATCTCCCCCAATCTCTTTACTGTTGCCTCTTGCCCCTTGCATGAGTGCCTCATCTCAACAAGCAATTCAAATGCGCGGGCAGCTTAATTGTCTTCTAGCTTCGTAGAGGATGACAGCAGTAGCGATCGCAACATTTAAAGATTCCACACCACCAAAGAGGGGAATTTTCACCGTTTCATCAGCTAAAGTCGCTAATTGGGGCGATAAACCGGCTCCTTCATTGCCTAATAATATTAAAGTCGGACGGGTAAAATCAATCTCCCAGTGGTTTTTGGTGGCTGTGGGTAAAGTTGCGATCGCTTTTACCCCCTGTGCTTGATATTTTTTCACTAAAGCCGATAAATCCGATTCTACCACTAGGGGCGATCGAAACCATTCCCCGGCGGAACTGCGGATCACTTTGGGGTTATCGATTTCGACGCTATCGAGACTTAACCAGATACCCTGTACTTCCGTAGCCACGGCAGTGCGGATAATAGTGCCGAGATTACCCGGATCCTGCAATCTTTCCAAAACTAAGCCCAATTGTAGCGGATTTGGGGGGATTGGATGAAGGTGATGACGGGAAATAGTGGCAATCACACCATCGGGATTAACCGTTGTTGCTAGGGAAGCGAGGACTTCCGGGGAAACTATCTCGACTCGTTTCGCCTGATTTTGAAACTTCTCTGCTAATTCTGCCTGTCTTTGCTGCCACTTTTCAGTATAACAAACCGTTTCTAGGGAACAATTCACCGCTAAAGCTGTCTCTAGTAAGTGCGTTCCCTCAATTAAGGACAAATTCTGCTCCTGTCGCTCTCTAGTGCGGTGTAGCTTGCGAATTTGCTTGATTAAAGGGTTTTGAACACTGCTAATCATAGCCAGTCGGATTTTTTATCCCGCTAGGGCTGCCCTAAATAACTACGTTTTGAGGGAGATAATGCGGAACTCGGGACTTGAACCCGAAAGTCTTTGCAGACACTAGAACCTGAATCTAGCGCGTCTACCAATTCCGCCAGTTCCGCATTTTTCTTTCACAATCTCCTATTATACTATCGGACAATCCATAAGTCAAGATAGTTGAGATAATTAAGACAAAAATCGTTTTTCGAGGTAGAATCACCGATAATTCCCTCAAAAATCTGATAAAATGCAGTGTCGTTTTGCCGAAGCTCTTCTTAGCCAAGACTGCCAACCAAGATAAATGAATCATCCTATGACCATCGATACCGAGCATCCCTATTTAGAAATTCAAGGTCGTCACTCTCTCAAGGGTGAAGTCAAGATCAGTGGTGCCAAAAATGCCGCTCTAGTGATTATGGCGGGAGCTTTACTCTGCTCCGACGAGTGCCAGATTAGTAATGTACCTGCCCTAGCCGATATCGAGCGGATGAGTCAAATTCTCTCGGCTTTGGGCGTGCAAGTCCGTCACACCGGAGATAGACTAGAGATTGATGGCAGAGACCTGCAACAGGCTCAAGCACCCTACGATCTCGTCTCCCAGTTGCGGGCCAGTTTCTTTGCCATTGGACCGATTTTAGCCCGTTTAGGAGAAGCAAAAGTTCCCCTCCCCGGCGGCTGCGCCATTGGGGCCAGGCCAGTGGATCTGCACGTTAGAGGCCTACAGTCAATGGGTGCGGATGTATTAATTGATGGCGGCATGGTACACGCCCGCGTTAAGGGTAATGGTCGTCTGAAAGGGGCGAATATTTATCTGGATTATCCCAGTGTGGGAGCGACGGAAACCCTAATGATGGCGGCGACTTTAGCGGAAGGGGAAACCATTCTCGGCAATGCGGCCCAAGAGCCAGAGGTGATTGATTTAGCCGATTTTTGTGTTTCCATGGGGGCAAAAATTCGCGGTGCCGGGACCAATACAATTGTCATTGAGGGAGTTTCCCGTCTGCACAGTACCGATTACAGTATCATTCCTGATCGCATTGAAGCCGGGACTTTACTGATAGCTGGGGCGATTACCCGCTCAGAAATTAGTCTTTATCCCGTGATTCCCAGCCATTTAGCTTCGGTAATTGCCAAACTGCACGAAATCGGTCCGGAAGTGGTGGAAGATGGTCCTAATCGTCTGCGGATTATCCCTAGGGACTTAAAAGCCACCGATATGGAAACCCTGCCCTATCCCGGTTTTCCCACGGATATGCAGGCCCAATTTATGGCTCTATTAACTTTAGCCGAGGGCAGTAGTGTGGTTAATGAAACGGTTTTTGAAAACCGTCTGCGTCATGTGGCGGAATTAAAGCGTCTGGGAGCAGATATCAAGGTCAAAGGAAATGTGGCTTTAGTGCGCGGTGTGCCTTTCCTCTCCGGAGCGCCGGTGATGGCCACGGATCTACGCGCTTCGGCAGCTTTGGTGGTAGCGGGATTGGCAGCCCGGGGGACTACTATTGTGCAGGGACTCCATCACCTCGATCGAGGTTACGATAATTTAGAGGGTAAATTAAGAGCATTAGGGGCAAATTTACGCCGGGTTGATCCTTTAGCCTTAGAATTGGCTACCCTGTCCCCATCTTCATAGGATGATTAGTTATCCGTGGGCAACAATATAGGACAGTTTTAATCATGCTTGGCTGTTCTATATTGACGGAATCTTTCATCAGCGATCGCATTTACCAAATCTTAGCCATTACTAATACAAACCCCGGCAATTCTGGATCACCACTAATGGTTTCAGGAGCATTTAAAATCTCCGGTTCTCGATGGGGACGATAAATATAGACTTGGCGATTTTGGCGATCGATTAACCAACCCAATAAAGTACCATTGGCAATATATTCCTCCATCTTTTTCCGCAAACTGGATACTGTGTCACTAGCAGAACGTAATTCAATGACAAAATCGGGACAGATGGGGGCAAAAGAGGCTTTTTGTTTTTCTGTTAAAGCATTCCAGCGTTCTAATTTAATCCAAGCAGCATCGGGTGAACGAATTGCACCATTGGGCAGCGTAAAACCCGCACTAGAATCAAACCCAAGCCCCGTTCCATCTAGTTCTGACCAACTCCCCAGTTGCACAGCTATATTAAAATTGCGATTACCCGTATCCGAAAAAGCAGGGGGCATAACGATCACTTCTCCACTGGCACTGCGTTCAATGCGTAAATCTCGATTGGCTAAACAAAATTGATAAAACTGCTCCTCCGTCATCGGCATAATCCAAGGAAGATCAATCATCAGAGGATCTGAGGTCGCTTGTACAAGTAGTGTCGTCATATTTTCCCCCTACTCAAGAATTACATGAGTTAACAACTGAATGCCCTTCAATCTTAACTTAGCTCTTGTCATCGGCATTAATGACTACTGGAGATAGAATGCGATCGCTCTTAACCTTGCTAAAGAAGCCTGACGGAGAGGAATGTAAAATATTTATAAAAATGTAGCTTAAAATACAGTTTGTATAGGGAGTGTGTGAATTTTTGTTGTCCGTCTTTTCAGAAAAAGAAACCACAAAAGTCTCCTAATACCATCAATAAAATCCCACAATCTCCCTTCATTAATTGGAGGGGTTTTTATCAGTTGACTATTAATTGTTAACTGTTCCGCGAGCGAGATTTGTCCATAATTCAGCCGACAAACTACCATTAATGCTGGGGGATAGTTTTTCCTAGCTTAGGGGGAGTGAAAGTTTAATTTTACCTCTGTTATTCAAATAGAATTATGAAACCCTCTTGCTGAAAATGATTGTCGTGAGTTAACACTTGACTGATTTTTAAGCGCTGCATGACCGTCATTGAAATACAATCTGTCAGGCTATATTCTTTGTCTGGACGGCGGCGGTATAACTCGAAGCCTTGCAGGAATGATTCTCGGTTTTGCGGAATGACTTGAAGGCGGGGATTCTGGAGCAGATTATCGATAAATTCGACAGTACGTCGCTTCCGATTTGCTCCCCGGACTGACATAAAATTCAGTAGCTCTACCAAAACTTCATCCGTCGTCACAAGTTTAACGTTTTTGAGACTGGACGTAACTTCTCTGGCTCGTTGATGCCAATTATCTTGGGGATTGATTAAAGCAATCCAGTAGAAAGTGTCGGCAAAAATTTGTTTCATTGCCTTTTCTTGGGACTCCCATAAAGATAATGGTCATGTTCTTCTGCACCGTCAGATGGAAGTGGCTCAAGTTCTTCTTCAGGGAAGTTCAGATTCAACTTATCAACTATCTTTAAAATTGATTCTCCAGTCTCCTCTTGAGATATATCAGAAGCCATCAGATGAGTTTCTAGGACATCTTTCAGTCGATTCAAAACGCCTTCTAGAGAGCTATCCTGGTAATCAATTGCTGCCATTTCAGGAGATTTGAGTGAATATCCGTCGGGATTCTTGGAGATGACAATGCTGATTTGATTGACCATAATCCTTCCTATCTCAGGCTAATTAAGAATTGGGACTTCTTTAGTCTAGCAAAATAAGCAGGACATTGAAGAATGATTGTTCATCGGTCATTTTAATTGTCTGTTTTTGAGATTGGGACTGAAAGTTTAATTTTACCTGAATCTTTCTAACAGTTCTGAGCGAGATAAATTAGCCAGAGAAAGAAGTAACCCGGTGCGTTCCGAGATAGGAAGTTGGGCAATCTGTTCCACCAGACCAGATAATTCTGCATCTAGGCTGCCAAACCGTCCTTCCAGAAGACTGGTTATCAGCGATAGTTGTCCTTCTAAACTGCCTCGTTGTATCCCTTCTTGTATCCCTTCTTGTATCCCTTCTTGTATCCCTTCTTGTTTCCACTCTTCCCGTTGTTTTAGATAAGCTGGTGATAAGTTCATGATGTCCTCCTGTTCTTCTGTACTTAAATTATCTCTCAATTCTAAATTCTTGCGCCAGTTGGCCAGAATTTCCAGTAAATTCTCTTGGAAAGGATTACCTTCAGGCAATTGCACTAATTCTTCTACTGCTCGTTTCTGTGTCCCTCCTTTCCCTAGTACCCTCAACCATAAAGTCTCCTTATTGACTGGTAATTGATGGATGGCAACAATTCCTGTTTTGAACAGGCTAGGGGAAAAATAAACTCCTTTTCCCCACTCCTCTTTCATCCCCTCTTCCGGCAGGAATGAAGGGGGGATTCCCACGAATTCTTCAATCATTCTCGCCGAAAAAGTAGGCGTTAAAATCCAGAGAACTGGTAGTTCAGCTTCAGTTAGAGTTTTGTTTGTCCGTTTCGCCTTCCTTAAGACCTCGCCATGAACCGCATATAACTTTGAGATGCAGCTGCGAATCTCTACTTCGGAGGGTGGGTTACGGAAAGGTTCAAATAAGCAGCAAGTTGCCGCCATTTTAGCGAGTAAACCCAAGGGTAATTCCGTCCTTGATGCTGAGGCTGGTTCAAACCAGACATCGATTTCTTGGACTTCACTCTTGACTTTCTTGCTCTTTTTAATCGTTCCCAGAGACGCTAAGAGTTCTTCTAAATATTCCTTGGCAAATTGGTCGTGAATTTGGCGAGTCATTGCTGGGGATAATTAAGCCGAGAAAGTGCATTAACAATCTTTTTGAATCATAACAAGTTTTGAGAATTTATCGGCTCTTCTAGGTTCTGTGTGATAAGTTTAACTTACATAGGATCGGTCTTTGTGTCCTTGGTGTCTGGTGTGGTTCTTTACACTCATTGCTTAAAGGCCTCTTCTCAAGTTCCCAGAGCCTAGTCACCAATATTCCGAAAGTGACGGAAAAGGGATAATCTTCCACTCAATTGCCCAAAAAAAAGGCTAGAATCGAAATATAGTATCGATCGCTAGAGATTTTTGATGAATTACAAAAAATTTTGCTGGGCCTTTTTGCTGTCCCTTATCCTCATCAACACTGGATTAGTTATGCCTAGTTACGCAAACGAAAGAGAATTGAGAACAATTACCGTGACGGGCGAAGGAATAGAAAATATCGCCACTTCTCAAGCAATAGTGCGCTTAGGGGTGGAAGTTCAAGGCAAAGAAGCGGGTAAGGTGCAGCGGGAAGTGGCCAGTCGTAGTGATGCGGTGGTTAAATTTCTCCGTTCCCGTCAAGTGGAAAAATTGGAAACCACTGGCATTAGTTTACAGCCCAATTATGACTTCAGCAACAATCAAAGACGTTTAATCGGTTATATCGGGGCTAATTTGATTAGTTTTCAGATTGATATAGCCCAAGCGGGGAGTTTAATCGATGAAGCGGTGAAAGTCGGGGCAACACGCATCGATGGGGTCAGTTTTACTGCTGGAGAATCAGCGATCGCAGATGCCCAAAGAACCGCTCTCATCAAAGCCACGGAACAAGCTAGAGAACAGGCCACAATCGTGTTACAGGCCCTCGGTTTATTGCCGAAAGAAACGGTTTCTATCCAAGTGGGTAATACCAGCAATCCCATGCCAATAGCCCGTTCAGAAGCGGTTTTTCGGAGTGCCGATGCTGCCAGTAGCCCGGTTATCGGAGGGGAACAAACCCTGCGCGCTGCTGTCACCCTCGAAATTAGCTATTAAGATCTGTAGCTAGAGACAATTAACTACACATATCTAAACACCTCTTGCCTCTTGCCTCATCAAACTTTCGCCCTCATCCGTGAATTATCCCAACTTTTTACCCACTTTTAGCGAGGGATTGAGCGAAGATACTTCCCTTGCTCTCCTCCAAAACATCCAACAAATTGCCATCGATAGCCCCATCTATCCCTGCTCGATTCTAACTACCTATAGTCAACAAGGGCAAGGTCAACCGCCTTTTCTTCTTCTGCACGGTTTTGATAGTTCTCTGCTGGAATTTCGGCGTTTACTACCCTTACTCGCCCAAAATAGGGAAACTTGGGCGATAGATCTACTCGGCTTCGGTTTTACTGAGCGATACCCAGATTTAGAAGTATCTCCGAAAACTATTAAAAGCCATCTTTACCATTTCTGGCAAACTGCGATCGCCCAACCAATGATTTTAGTCGGTGCTTCCATGGGGGGTGCAGTGGCCCTCGATTTTGCCCTCTCCTACCCAGAAATAGTGGCGAAATTAGTCCTGATTGACAGCGCAGGACTAGCTAATCCCCCAGTTTTGGGTAAATTGATGTTTTCTCCCCTCGATAGGTGGGCAACTAATTTTTTAGCCAATCCCCGCGTGCGTCAAAATATCAGTCGTACTGCCTATTTTGATCCAACTTTAGCCACTGTTGATGCTTGCACCTGTGCTAATCTGCACCTGAATTGTCCCCACTGGAGTGAGGCTTTAATCTCTTTTACCAAAAGTGGCGGTTATGGGGCATTTTTACCGAAATTAAGCCAAATAAACCGAGAAACGCTGATTATTTGGGGAGAAAACGATCAAATCTTAGGCACAAAAGACGCGGAGAAATTTCAGCAGGCCTTACCTAATAATCAACTGGTTTGGATTCCTCGCTGTGGTCATGTTCCCCATCTCGAAAAACCAGAACTTACCGCAGCCGCGATAGTTAAATTTGCGAACTAAAAACTTATAATGAGATTATTTGACCCTATAGCGCCAACTTTTATGAAATTTTTGCCGATCGCTCTCGGTACATTCAGCCTTCTGAGTTTATCTGTCAATATTCCTGCTACCGTAGCCACACAACAGCTTTTTTGTCAAGGTCGCATGAATAACGGTTGGTCCTATTCGGCAGAATTTATCAATGGACGTTTTGAACGCATTCGCTGGACGCGTTCCGGTCAACCCCCCCAAGTTTCTAGCCTTAGTTTTAAAAATACCAACAACAAAGGACAACCGATTTATCGGGGCAGTTTATTCGCCGCAGTCAGTGTGACTCTGATAGACTTATCGAAAGGAGATGTCCGTCCCGGTTCGCAAATTTCCGTGGGAGTGGAAGAATGGGGTTGGTCGCGGGGAAACTGCGCTCTTTCTAACCGATAAATCCCGCAACTATCCTCATTTCAGGGAGCGGTTAGGGGACAGTCAAGATTAAATGGCGATGCCAATTTTGGCATCGCCACTGTTTCCTGACCGGTGATCAACGACAAAAAAGGCTGAAAATGCTTCAGCCTCGTCTAAAAAATTAGATTTTACCATCAAAATTAAGGAATAGGATTAGCCGAATCCTTGCTTGCTAGGGTTTCGGGAACAGCTTCCGTCTTGCCAAAAGCGATTCTCAGGAAGGGAGGGGCCAGGAAAGTCGTCAAGATTACCATAATAATAATCGACACCTCCAAAGGCTTATCCAAAATTCCGCTGGCCGAACCAATCCCAGCAAAAACTAGACCCACCTCACCCCGGGGAATCATACCCACACCGATGGCGAGGCGATTGATGCCGGATATACCAAAAACTGCCCAGCCCGTCACCAGTTTACCGATAATCGCCACAACCATCAAAAAGACAGCGATCAAAAGTCCGGCCCGATTCTCCGGTACGGTTGGGTTTAAAACACCGAGATCGGCACGCGCTCCCACCGTCACAAAGAAAATCGGCACAAGCAAATCGGCGATCGGTTTAATTAACTCATCCAACTCGTTGCGGGTATCAGTTTCATCAAGCACCAAACCAGCGGCAAAGGCCCCTAAAATCGCTTCAAGATGAATAGCATTGCCCAAAAATGCCATAAAGAAAGCGAAGACAAATGCCGGAATAACAATATTTCCCCGAGTTTTCAGCCGCTCCACGATCGCCACAAAACTTTTGTTAAAAACACCTCCCAACAAAATTGATCCGATCAAAAAGGCCGTAGCACTGACAATCAGATAAATAACATTGGTCACATCAATCTCACCGGTTTTGGCTAAACTAGCGACCACAGCCAGAACAATAATACCGAGGACATCATCAATCACCGCCGCACCGACAATAATTTGCCCTTCTTTGGATTTGAGTTGACCTAACTCTGACAACACCTTCGAGGTAATACCGATACTCGTTGCCGTCAAGGCTGCCCCCGCAAAAATCGCCGGGATAGCCGCCACATGAAAAACGAGCATTAACCCGGCCGTACCCGCCGCAAAAGGTGCCGCAACCCCCACACAGGCCACAACCGTGGCTTGAATTCCCACTTCCTTGAGTTGTCGCAGGTCGGATTCTAGGCCAATTTCAAACAGCAGAATAATCACGCCAATTTCAGCTAGAACCGAAATCACTTCACTTTGGGACTCAAAGATCCGGTCCAGGGCAGCCGGGGCCAATTGATTCAAACCTTGCAGTACCGTCATAATCAGTGAGTCCGAGGCCGATAGTCCCCCTTCGGGAAAGATGACCAGATGCAACGCCGAAACGCCGACAATCACACCGGCCACCAGTTCTCCCAGTACGGGCGGAAAATCCAATCGTCTGGCGGCCTCTGCGCCGAGCTTGCTGGCCAGATAAATCACCACCAGCGTCAGCAATACGCCCGAGAGAATAATCGGTGAATCCTCGGCCACAACGGTGGCGAGCAAGGGGATCGGAGTCATGGGAGCCGCTATCTCCCCAATCAAAGGAGGCAGAATATGGGACAAAATCATGAGTTTAAAGGGATGAGGGTTAAAGGTTTCAGGTAGTCATAAAACTGGGGGGATATGAAAAAGGGCCACCGCTCAAGGACAGTCAAGCTGGGGATGCGGTGGCCCGGATCTAGACAAGCTTAGTTGTCTAGATTCCACAGCCCTCTGGTCCACAGAAACTCTGTCCGTACAGAACCTCGGCGTCACAGATATAGATCATGCCCGCAAAATTGAGGAAAAACTGATCGGCAACCTGCTTGGCAATATTCTGGGCCATAATTCGATCGGGGGTGAGTACCTCGAACTTAACATTCGTGTCGGTTTCGGAAACGTGGGGTTGTCCCGACGAGCGCACGTTGCGACTGCCTTTACCACCAGTATCCATCACCGTGTAACCACTCGCCCCGGCTTCTTCGATGATCTTGGCGACTTTTTTCAGCAAAATCTTTTCTGTGACGATGACGAGCTTTTTGGCTGGTTTGGCCATGTTGATTATCTCCTTAAATATGTACATTTATTTGCTTGGTCTGCCCCGTCAAGGGAGCGCCGACCGACCACAATCTTTCTGGAATTAGCCGCCGCTTAGTGCCTGGGCCAGACCAAGGAAGAACGGGATACACAAGCCGATCGCTACTGGTGTACCGATGGCCGTGGATGCGCCTATATAGGCGGAGGGGTTAGCCGAGGGGATACCGGCCCGCAACGTGGGCGGCCCAGAGATGTCGGAACTAGAGGAAGCGATGACGGCCAGAACCACGACACCGCCCCAACTGAACCCGGTGGCGTAGTGGGCAATCATACCGAAACCGAAGGCGATTAGACCATGTATAAAGGGTGCTAGGACGCTATAGACCACATACCACTGGGCCACCTTACGCAGTTCGCCAACCCTTGACCAAGCCTCCATCCCCATGACCAGCATTAAGATGGAAAGCAAGCCGCGAAAGAGGGGATCGTAGAAGCTTTTATAGACAGTTTCCGGCTGGGTGAATATGCCCAAAGCCAGACCTAATAACATGGCCGATAGGGCAGGTCCGCGCAGGCTTTCCTCAATGATCGGCCAAATCTTGACCCGATTATCCGTAGGCTGCTGTAGGCTGAGATATTCCTGCCGACTGCCCGGATAATCCTGCTGATCGGAAAATTCACCGGCCGCCACCGGCTGCTTGCTAAAAGACTCGTGGTCGTGGGCTGCTTCTTTCTGCTTCTTCTTGTTAAGATAAATGTTAGCCACCACGATCGCCGTTACCAGTGCCGGGATATCCATGAAGGGATAGAGTGCGCCGGCCCAGGCCTCGTAGGGGATCTTTTGTTCTTCGAGTACCGTCAGACCGGCGGCCATAGTGGAGCCACTCACAGCCCCAAACAATCCCCCAGTCGCGATCGCATCTACGACTTTCACCTTGGGCAGATTGGCCAAGGTATAGCGGGCGACGAAGACCACAACAATCCCTACTATGACGGCAAAAATCATGGGTAACACCATCTCCGTCAGGTTGGAATTGCGGATGGCAATTCCCCCAGTCAGACCGATTTTGGTCAGCAGCATGAAGACAATGATCGTACAAATCGACTCGGGAATGACCAATTCACTTCCGAGAGCAGCAATGATCATCCCACCAATCAAAAAGGCCAGTGTTGGGGACTGCAACTGCTTAACGAAGTCCATGACAAACAATGAGAAAAAATCCATGAATACCTCCTTGGGCCTCCCCTGATGAGGAGTATTGAATATAAATGAACTTTCAAGAGTTAAAGAAAATAAGGGTCAGGTGCTTCACCCCAACAGCAGGCGTATTGCCAATGAGGTTAAATTTATGTCGGGTAAACCCCTTGATTAACCTCAAAATCCTCTGGTTCTTGGTGAGGATGGGTCTTGACAAAAGTTACGGCTTGTTGTAGGGCGATGGTTCTGTCCATCAGCACATGATCGGGGGGGAGTTGGGCTAAAATGCCGAGACGTTCCAAACGATGCTGGATTTTGCTGGTGGCACCGACAATGAAGACTTGTAAACCTTTATCGATCGCATCTTTAATAGCATTTTCGATCGCTAAAGAAGCTGTCACCCCTAACAAAGGCACATCACTCAAGTCCACGATTAAAACATCCGCTTCCTTCATGGCTGTGTGTTCCCTGGCGATCGCTTTCGAGACTCCAAAGATCATCGGACCACTGAGATAAAATAGGATGATGCGACCGTTAGCTTGGTTGAGCAACCGTTTTTCTTCTGGACTTAGGAGAATCTCGTCATCGTTATCGGTGATCGTTTTCACTTCCTGCGCTTGCAGTTCACTGAGGCGATCAATGGTGAGAATATTAGCAATAAAGACCCCCACACCCACAGCAACGATCAGATCGACGAATACTGTTAATAACAGTACACCGTACATGATTAGCGTCCCTTTCAGAGAAATCTTGTGGGAGCGTTTCAGGAAACTCCAGTCGAGAATATCGATCCCCACTTTTAGGGCAATCCCCGCTAATACCGCCATGGGGATACTCTTAGTTAAACCAGCAGCCCAGAGAACGACGACTAATAAAATTAAAGCGCGAGTAATGCCAGAAAGGGCAGTGGTCGCACCGGTTTGAATATTGACGACAGTTCCCATCGTGGCCCCTGCACCGGGTAAACCGCCACAGATTCCTGATACTAAGTTACCAATACCTTGACCGATCAATTCTTTATTCGATTTGTGTTCGGTACGGGTTAAACTATCGGCAATTACCGCCGTTAATAGGGTATCAATACAACCCAACATCCCTAAAACTGCCCCATCCACCAACATCGTGATCATTTGGGCATCACTAAAGGTGGGCATTTGCAGAGTGGGTAAACCCACGGGAATATCCCCAATCCGGCGAATTTCAGCACCTTGGAAGAAAAACAGCGAAATCAGAGTTCCTATCACCAAAGCTAATAACTGAGGGGGGACAAAACGCTTGAATTTCGAGGGCATCAGGAAGATGATCGCCAAGGTGATCGCCCCCAGAATGGCTTCAGGGGGATTGATATTAGAGAGTAGTTCCGGGATTTTCTGCACTGTACCTAAAACCCCTCCTTTGGGAGCGGCTTGCCCTAAAAAGGGTGGAATTTGCAGAATAATCAGGATTACCCCGATCCCGGACATAAAGCCAGAAATAACGCTGTAGGGCATCAGGGTAATGTATTTACCCATTTTGAAGATACCGAACAGAATCTGGAAAATGCCCGCTAACATGACTACCGTAAAGGCCATGGGTAGGCCTAATTCGGGATTTGTAGCGGTTAAACTGGCCACAACCGCCGTCATTACCACCGTCATCGGCCCCGTCGGTTCCGAAATTAACGTGGGGGTGCCACCAAAAAGGGCAGCAAAAAAACCCACGCAGACAGCACCGTACAAACCAGCGATCGCCCCAGCCCCAGAAGCTACCCCGAAAGCGAGAGCTAGAGGGAGAGAAACGACGGCAGCTGTGAGACCACCGAAGATATCGCCCCGCAAATTGTCAAAATGAATACGATTGGTTATTTCCATGAGAATCCAACTGAGCAAAGGATTTTTGGGCAGAAAAAAGCCGGCGGTTGACAGACCAGCCTCGATAGACAAAACTTTATGGTTTTTAAATATCGATTGTTATAAATCTATACTAGAACGGATATCTTGACAAGCAAATTTTATAAATTGAGTTTAAATCGATATATCTTTACAAAAGTATTGATTTAAACCTATGATATAAGCGGGGTGGGGAGGTTTTCACTCGTTCCCCTCCATTCCTGCTTCTGTTTAGCAAAGCTCCTCAAGGCAGTAACAGAAGTGTAGCTCTCTAGAGGCCTCTCTTGATTCACGCCACTTTACATCAACTGATTGTCTTTGAAGCGACCGCTCGTCATGGCAGTTTCACCAGGGCTGCTGAAGAACTATCGATCACCCAACCCACCGTTTCCACCCAGATGAAACAACTGACTAAATCAGTGGGTTTACCCTTATTTGAACAGATAGGCAAACGTTTGTATTTAACCGAGGCCGGACGCAGTTTATTAGTCACCTGTCAGGCAGTCCTCAAGGATCTTGATAACTTTGAGATGGCGATCGCTGATATCAAGGGCATTAAACAGGGTAAACTGCGTTTAGCGGCGGTATCCACAGCCCAATATTTAATCCCTCAGATCCTAGGTCCTTTTTGTCAACAGTATCAAGGGGTGGATGTGTCCCTAGAATTGACCAATCACCAAGACCTAGAAACAAGGATGATCAATAATGTCGATGACCTATATATTTTAAGCGAACCCCCCCAAGATCTAAACCTGGAGATTCAACCGTTTCTGGAAAATCCCCTTGTGGTTATTGCTCGCAAAGATCACCCCCTAGCGGGACAGAAAAAAATTCCGATTAAACGGCTGCAAGGGGAACCTTTTATTATGCGGGAAATGGGATCGGGAATTAGACGGGCAGTACAGCAAATTTTTCTCGACCATGGCATCACTGTATCTCTGCGTTTGGAAATCGGCAATAATGAAGCCATTAAACAAGCGATCGCTGGTGGGTTAGGAATTTCAGTTCTGTCTCAGCACGTCTTAAATTTAGATCATCCCAATGGGGAATTTACCATCCTTGACGTGCAAGATTTTCCCATCCAACGCCATTGGTATGTGGTTTATCCCAAGGATAAAAAACTATCGGTGATCGCCAAGACTTTTCTGGATTATCTCCTCAATATTCAGCCCCAATCCCTCTTAAAGGTCAAAATTTCTAGATGAGAAACCCCATCTTTGTTGAAGATGGGGTAAGGTAAAAATCAAATCAATCTAAACAGTAACAGGTTCTCGATCAAGGGGTTTAACGCGATCGAGCAGTGCTTGCAACTGTTCCCCTTCAATCACCTCTTTACTGAGGATTTCTTGGGCAATTTCTTCGAGCAAATCGCGATTTTGAGCAAGGATATCCAGGGCCTGCTGATGACCATTTTCGACAATCTCTTTCACTTCATTATCGATCGCTTTGGCCGTATCATCGCTCACCAAGCGCCGGGGATTCATCATACCATCTCCCAGAAAACTATTCTGTTGACCTTTTTCGTAGGCTAGGGGACCTAAGGTCTTACTCATACCATAGGTTGTCACCATGCGTTCGGCCAAATCCGTCGCCCGCTGCAGGTCATTAGCGGCCCCAGTAGTAATACTACCAAAGATAATTTCCTCGGCGGCCCGACCACCTAAAAGAGTAGCAATTTGGTCGCGTAATTCCGTATCATCCATGAGGAAACGGTCTTCCGTAGGCATTTGCAGGGTATAACCGAGGGCTGCCATGCCGCGAGGCACGATCGAAATCTTGGCAACTTTACCACCCCCCGGCATAACTGCACCGACGAGAGCGTGACCAACTTCGTGATAAGCGACGATTTTCTTCTCTTTTTCCGACAGAACCCGGCTTTTCTTCTCTAAACCCGCCACTACCCGCTCGATTGCCTCATTAAAGTCCTCTTGGGCCACGGTGCTGCGTTGATTGCGGGCTGCCAATAAAGCGGCCTCATTGACGAGATTAGCTAAGTCAGCACCGGCAAAACCGGGGGTGCGAGTAGCAATCTGTTTTAAATCCACATCTGAGCCTAATTTTACCTTACCTGCGTAGATTTCGAGGATTTTTAAGCGTCCAGCCAGATCAGGGCGATCAACTAACACTTGGCGATCAAAACGGCCAGGGCGTAAAAGGGCGGGATCAAGAGTTTCTGGGCGATTAGTAGCGGCCAGCACGATTACCGTCGCATCGCCGGCGTTAAAACCGTCCATTTCCGTCAATAATTGGTTTAAAGTCTGTTCCCGTTCATCGTTACCCCCCATAAAATTACCGTTAGCGCGAGATTTACCGATCGCGTCTAATTCATCGATAAAAATAATACAGGGGGCTTTTTTCTTGGCCTGTTCAAATAGATCTCGCACTCGGGCTGCACCTGCACCGACAAAGAGTTCCACGAATTCCGAACCCGAGATACTAAAGAAAGAAACTCCCGCTTCTCCCGCGACTGCTTTTGCCAGCAGGGTTTTTCCTGTCCCCGGCGGACCGACTAGGAGGACACCCTTGGGAATCCGCGCCCCGATTTGAATGTAACGTTGGGGATATTTGAGAAATTCGACGATTTCGGCCAATTCGGTTTTCGCTTCTTCCACACCGGCCACATCTTTAAAAGTGGTTTTGGTGGTATCTCCTTCCACATAGACTTTAGCGCGACTTTTGGTAATCGATAAAGCCCCAGCTGGACCACCGCCACCGCTGCGAGCGAGGAAAAATTGCCAAATACCAACAAAAATCAGGGGAGGAATCACCCAACTAAGGACACTACCAATCCAGCCATTTTTTGGTGGTGGTGCGGCGGCGAATTCTACGCCCTTAGCTTCTAGACGTTTGGGCAATTCTAGGTCAAAAATCGGTGTAGTGCTGAAAATTCGCCCGTAGTTGCCCTCTTGGTCGTTTTTAAGCTGATAACGAATCTCATTCTGTCCCACGGATACCCTAGCGACGTTACCATCTTCCACTTGGTCGATAAAAAGACTATAGGGAACTTTGGGGACGCTAGGGCCAAATAATTGCGGGAAAAGAAGGTTAACAATCAGAAATAAGCCGCCTACGGCTAATAAAACATTACCGATCAGGCGAGATTGTGAAGGAGGTTTGCTTTTTATACTCATTGCTGGGCCTGATTGATTAAAATTAGTCTCTATCCTCTCCTCATTGTAGGCTGTTGACTGCTCAAGTTCAGATTGAATCAGGCGGGGGGATTACCGTCTTCTTCGGGCGGTTTTTGCCCTAGTAAAGCCTCTAGACGAGTTTGGGCAAGCTCAAAATCTGGCGCAATCCCTAAAGCTTTTTGATAACAGGCGATCGCTTCTTCTTTTTCGCCTAAATTTTCTAGGGTACTGCCGCGATTGTACCAAGCTTGATAAAAATTATCGTCCGCTTCTAGCACCTGTTGCCAACATTCTAAAGCTTCTTGCCAACGTTGCAGTCCGTATAGGGCGCTGCCTCTAGCGTTAATGATTTGGTGATCGTTGGGGGTGATTTCTAGGGCGCGATCATAACTATTTAAAGCTTCTTCGTAGTTACCGACCATGGCTAAGGCACTACCCCGATTATGCCAGGCCGAGGCTAATTGGGGATCGATCTTCAAGGCCTGTTCCCAATCAGCGATCGCATTTGACCAATTGCCTAAATTTGCCTGTTCTAAGCCCTGATTAAACCAATCTGCGGCAGTTTCAGGGTTTTTACCTTCCTGTGAGGAAAATTGAGCGATCAGACTATCAATAATGCTTTCTGCGTCCTTATTTTCGATGCCCAATTGTTCGGCGATTTGGCCCGCTAGGGTAGGATCGTTTTGCAGACGGTTAAATAATTCCTCGAGGGTGAGGGTTTCTAATTGGGGATTTTCCGAGTCAGTACCGTTAAAATCGCTAGTTTCACCGGAATATAAGAGATTTTCTGGGGGTTGCGGCAGGGAATAACTACCCGGTGCCTCATCGTCGCCG
Source organism: Microcystis aeruginosa Ma_SC_T_19800800_S464 (assembly GCA_007095785.1). Taxonomy (GTDB): domain Bacteria; phylum Cyanobacteriota; class Cyanobacteriia; order Cyanobacteriales; family Microcystaceae; genus Microcystis; species Microcystis aeruginosa_E. The sequence goes on along the minus strand of SFBL01000119.1, from coordinate 8,357 downwards.
GCGTATTCCCAGATTAAAGTGGCAGTTTCTTTGCTGTAGAGTTGATAACCGATCTCGTAGGAAGCTTCACCAATACGTTCAATCCCGGGGAAAGCGCGAGCTAATTCTCCTAAACGGATCATTCTGGTGGCGAGAAGTTGGTTAAGGGAAGCGGAGGATTGCAGACGGGTTCCAAAACGCTCTAACCATTCTACCCAATCTTTTTGCCGACCTCGATCGCCCAATTTCTCAAAAAATCTCAGAATTCTGCCTTCGTGCCAACCGTGGGCCACTCCATCGAGTAACTGCATATAGAGAAACTCGTAATCTGTATCGGTTAGGGGAACAGATTCGATCGCTTGTACTTTCCCCTTTCCCCCTTGTCCCCCCAAAAGTCGGGTAAAAAAGTTTTTGATCGCGCGCCAAAGTTTTCTTAAAAGTCCCTGCATTCTAATCTCGACACTGGTTTTATTAATCTTGCAAGCGTAACCCAATTAGTCTAGCAGTTATCAGTTATCGGGGATTGACTCTCCCCCGCTAACCGCGCGAGCGGTTTAGCGGCGGATTCTTGGTTCATAGGCTCTTGACTAGATCAAACAGGTTTAACTGAACGACCCCCGCCAGACCGCCTCCGCTCCGCAAGCGTTTTCTAACACGGTCAGCCCGACCGCGTTTTTTCCTCGGTTCTCGATTACCTTCGCTGATGCCGTATCTCTCGGTTCGATGTGACCGCAGAAATTGCATCGGTGAACTCTTTCTGATAACGACTTTTTACCAGTGAACGCGCCACAATTCGGACACTCTTGCGAAGTTCCGTTTTTATCGACCTTAAGATAATATTTCCCCCGTTTCCAAACAACAAACGGTAATATCTCGTTAATAAAACTACCGATACCCGAATCTAGAGATTGCTTTCTAACAATACCCCTAGACCAGGAAACGAAGTTAATATCCTCAACGAAGATATTATCAGCGAGATCGCAAAGATAATGAGCTAGTTTAAAGTGCCAATCTCTACGAGTATTAGACACTTTTTCATCTAATCTTGCTATCTTATCCTGGAGTTTTAACCAATTGTTCGAGCCTTTGACTTGATGTTTCAAGCGTCTTTGTAGCAATTTAAGCTGACTCTGTACTTTCAACAAAAATCGAGGGGCTTTGATTAAATCTCCTCGTGAAGTAGCGACAAAACTTTCAATTCCTGCGTCAATTTTTAAACAGGTCTTCCCCACTGTCATCTCGGGAACGGATTCTTTAGATTGGAAAGAAACCGAAACGTAAAATCCCGACGCTTTTCGGATAATTCGAGCTTGTTTAGGCTCAAACCCAGACGGGTAATCCCTAGATTTCCTAATCCGAATTTTTCCCAATTGTGGAAAATTTAAGTATTCGTCACCTAGAAAGTTTTTTGACAGCGCAGGAAAAACAAAACTCCGCATCTTTTTCTTGAATCTAGGAAAGCCAAAACTTTTCGACTTCATGTCAGAAAAAGCTTTATCTAAAGTTCTTAAAACTTGTTGTAAGACTTGAGCATTAACTGACTTTAATATCGGGGAGAATTTTTTAGCTTCCGTTAGATTTTTAGCTTGAACGAAGTAGTTCGGATAGGGTTCATCCGCAGGAATTATGTACTCAGAAACTAGCGAACAGCGATCCGCAAGACACTTTCGAGAGTTCAACCAATTCTTCCGTTCTGAGAGCGCGTAATTGTAAACGCTCTTGCCAACATCAAGAATGTGGACGATCTCTTGTTCCTGTTGCCTGTTTACCTTTAGTTTGTACTGGTAGGTAAGCGTTATCACTGTCGTTCGCGAGCGTGGTATATAGTTGGATTGTAACACTTACCGTCTAATATGTCAACTGATTACCATCATGGATTTCGCTCTGTTTATAAACTTACTGCTCATGTCATATTTGTCATCAAATACCGGCAAAAAGCTATTAACAATGAAATCTTAGACCGACTTAAGGATATCTTCGCATCAACGCTGACGAAATGGGAAAGCGCGTTGCTTGATTTCAACGGTGAATCGGATCACGTTCACCTGATTATCGATTACAAGCCTGACATCGCTTTATCCAAACTAATTGCTAACCTTAAAACAGTTAGTAGTCGCTTAATTAGAAAAGAATTTCCCTACTTAGCGGCAAAGTATTTCGACAACAAACCCTATTTTTGGACGGGAGCTTATTTTGTGGCTAGTTGTGGCGGCGTTACCGTCGAACAACTAAAAAAATACGTCGAGAACCAAAACTCCCCGAAAGTGGAAACGCTACTGCGTTAGTTTTATTCTGGTTGCGAGATAGGGGTCAGGGATTGGGTAACTTTTTCAGTGATCAGTAAACACCGCTTACCGATCACCGATAACTTAATTAGGATCTGCTGAATAAATCTAAAAACCTTGTTGGGTAACACTTTTAGACTTTTTGTCAATCAAAAAGTACCAGGCATGGGAGTGATCAGGGGGAAAATTGAGGTACTTTTTCCCTGAAAATTAGGTAATTGACCACCTGAAAATCGGTAAAACCCCAACCCCCAACCCCCAACCCCCAACCCCCACCGAAAAACTTTTTCAGCAGACCCTAATTATTGGCCATTACCCAATTAACTAGAGTGCGGACGGGAAAACCGGTAGCCCCAGAATTATTCACTCCATTTTCCTTATCGGACCAGACCGGACCTGCGATATCTAGGTGGAGCCAGGGAGTATTATTAATGAATTGCTTCAAAAATAAAGCGGCTGTAATGGAACCGCCGGGGCGCGGGCCGGTGTTTTTCATATCGGCAATTGGAGACTTCAGTCCCTCGAAATATTTTTCTTCTAGGGGCATCGGCCAGAATTTTTCGCCGGCTAATTTAGCGGCCTCTTGGAGTTCAGCAGCGAGACTCTCATCGCTACTCCATAAACCGGCGATATCGTCTCCCAAAGCGACGACACAGGCCCCGGTTAAAGTGGCTAGATCCACGATCGCATCCACCTCTAATTTTTCCGCAAAAACCAAGCCATCGGCCAGGGTTAATCGTCCCTCGGCATCGGTGTTATTGACTTCAATAGTTTTGCCGTTAGAAGCGGTTAAAATGTCCCCGGGGTGCATAGCGCGACCACTAATCATATTTTCCGTAGCCGGACAGATAAAGTGTACTTCCACTTCTGGCCGTAATTGCGCGATCGCCTTGGCAGCACCTAGGGTGGCGGCACCACCCCCCATATCCGTTTTCATGGTTTCGATGCCGCTGCCGGCCCCTTTAATATTCAAACCGCCGGAATCAAAGGTTAAACTTTTACCGACGATTGCTAGTTTACGTTTCGGGTTTCCTTGGGGTTTATAGATTAAATGAAGGAATTTTGGGGGAATATCCGAGGCTTTGGCCACTCCTAAGAATGCTCCCATTCCCAAGCTTTCGCATTCTTCCTGTTCCAGAATTTTGAGACTTAATCCGTATTCGGCGGCAATTTGCTCGGCGGTTTCTGCCATGGTCAGGGGTGTGACGGTGTTAGCGGGAGCATTGACTAATTCTCTGGCCAAAATCACTCCGGAACAGATTTGCTCGGCCTTGGCGATCGCCGATGCTTGCTCTCCTAAACCCAATAACTCGACGGTTTCTAATTTGGCTCCTTTTTCCTCCTTAGTGGACTTGAAGCGGTTATCCTGATGAGTGGCCAGCAGCAGCCCTTCCGTGATTGCTCCGGCAGTGGCGGACTGATCGGCAACTACCGGTAAACTGATGGCCAGAGCTTGGCTTTTTTGTTGTTTGGCCAGACGAGCGATGGCGGCGGCCGCTAGACGCAGGGTTTGCAGGTCGAAATCGGCAGTTTTTCCCAATCCCACCAGGATTAATTTGCGAATCAGACCTCCACCACCTAGACGAGTCGCCGCATTGCTGCCTAATTTTCCCTCGAATTCCGTCTCGGAGATGAGCTCCTCTAGGGTTCCCCCTAGTTTATCGTTCAATTCTGCCAATTCTCCTGCAATCTCTATGGCTCCTTCTGGTAAACCTAGGGCTAAAGTGTCTCCTGTCCAAGCAAGGAGCGAGGTGTCAGTCGATCGAATATCCATTCTTTATCTCGATAATTCTTTGCAAAATGCTTCTATTAATCACTATACTGTAAGCTCTATCAGTTATCATCAATCATCTATTCAGGCCTACTGGCTCCCTGTCAAGAATCAAGGTCTAGCCAAAATCATTATCTAAAAATGTCGGGTTCAAGACCCTCTCTTTTCAAATCACTAGATAAATAGTTAGCGGTTGGCAAGCTAGGAAATCGAACCTAGAAATTGTCGATGTGATCGTGTACTACAGAGTTTCTCTCGCCATTAAGATAACTGCTATAATGTATTCGCTAACTCTAAGTGGTCGAGCAAAATTAAAGTTAACCGTGAGGCAAGGGAATAACCCAGAGGCAATAGTCAAGGCTCTCAGCTTTATTAATGTTTCTTGATACAAATGTATTTGTTGAGAGGGTTTCCGAGGAAATATGAAGTGTAAACTGATTAGGCATTGTTCCTGATTCCTGATCCTGACTGGGGATAACTGCCATGGGTTCTACTACTTAGAAAAAAATTATCAAGTTTGTATTGATCGCTCAAGGAGAAATTTTTATGGAAATATCTCGTCCTAATCAAGCAGAATTAACCGCAGAAGAACAACAGGAACTAGAAAAGTTGCGAGCTATTATCGAACAGGCTAGTGTTGATGGCGTGATCACTCAAGGGGAAAGGGAAAGAATCGCCCTAGCTATGAGATCTGATGGTAAAGTGACCCTGGAAGAATTAGAGTTAGTCAGAACTTTAATTACCGAAAAAGTGAGCAAAGGGGAATTAGTTCTCGATTATCTTTAAACTCTGGAAAATCGGATAAAAAAAAGACGGGGTGAAAACCCCGTCCTATTTGCTAAGAATTATGACAAATCCTTGACTTGTGATACTAATTGTGCTACCACATCTTGAGCGCTACCAAAGAGCATAAAAGTTTTGGGATTGTAGAATAATTCGTTTTCTACCCCGGCAAAACCCGATCGCATACTGCGCTTAATCACGATCGTGTGCTGTGCCTTATCCACGTCGAGAATCGGCATTCCATAAATCGGACTAGCTTTATCGTGACGGGCAGCGGGATTAACCACATCATTCGCCCCAATAATTAACGCCACATCGACGCGCTCAAACTCAGGATTAATATCATCCATATCGTAGAGTTGCGGATAGGGAACATTAGCTTCGGCCAGTAATACATTCATGTGACCGGGCATTCTTCCCGCCACGGGGTGAATAGCATATTTAACCTCAACGCCGTTTTTTTCCAACTGTTCAGCCAATTCTCGCACCGCGTGTTGTGCTTGGGCCACCGCCATGCCGTAACCGGGTACAATCACCACAGAACGCGCATAACCGAGCATCATTGCCCCTTCTTCTGAATCGATGGCATGAACCGATTTATCAAGGCTAGAAGTGGCGCTCGCTTTGCCCCCGGCACTAGCACCTGTACCAAATGCCCCAAATAGTACACTAGCCAGCGATCGATTCATGGCTTTACACATGATCTGAGTCAGGATAATCCCCGACGCACCCACCAAAGCACCGGCGATGATCAACATACTATTCATCAGGATAAAACCGACTACGCTGGCGGCAAGTCCCGAAAAAGAGTTTAAGAGGGAGATAACCACGGGCATATCGCCGCCGCCGATGGGAAGCACGAATAAAGCCCCGAAAATTAGGGAAAGTCCCACCAAGGTCAGGAAAACATCGATCGAGGTGGGATTAAAAAAGAGATAGACACTACCCCCTAAAAAGGTGAGTAGCAAGAGAATGTTAAAGGGTTGCTGGAAAGGAAAAGTTACGGGTGCGCCACTGATTAATTCCTGTAATTTGGCAAAAGCGAGAACACTACCAGTAAAAGTGACACCACCGATCAATATACCCAAAATAGCGATCAGTATCGAGTCAAAGGCAATATTTTCACCACTTTGCAGTAAACGCCAGTATTCGCCCATGGCAATTAAAGCGCTGGCAGCACCGCCTAAACCGTTAAAAATCGCCACCATTTGGGGCATAGCTGTCATCGGGACTTTTTGCGCCGAAACTAAGCCGATAATTGAACCAATCACCAACGCTACGGCGATTAAACCATAGCTGAGGATTTCTTGATTGATTAAGGTGGCAATAACGGCGATTAGCATCCCGATGGCAGCCAGAAAATTGCCTTGACGGGCGGTAGCGGGGGAAGATAATTGTTTAAGACCGATGATAAATAAAATGGCGGCGAGTAGATAGGATAACTCGATCCCTGTGATCAGGGCATTATTCATGATTTAGCCTCTTTTTTCTTGAACATTTGCAGCATTCGATCGGTAACGACAAAACCACCGACCACGTTAACCATCGCCAAAATAACGGCAATTAACCCTAAAATTACGGTTAATTCGTGCCAATCCGTGCCTCCGGCGATGAGGAGCGCACCGACAACGGCGATACCTGAAATTGCATTGGCTCCCGACATCAGGGGTGTATGGAGAGTGGGAGGAACTTTATTGATCACCTCGAAACCGACAAAGGAAGCGAGGACAAATACCACTAAAGCGGTTAAAAGTTGGGCAGTCATGGGTTAAAGAAATAAGGAAATAGGGGATAGGGGATGGGGGTTGGGGGATGGGGGTTGGGGGATGGGGGTTAGGAGTTGGGGAGAATAAATAAAAATAATCTCCTATCTCTTGACTCCTATCTCCTGTCTCGGAGTCTCCTAATCCCGATTGCCAAATTGGTGTGAGCAGCGCAACCGGCGGAGAACTAAACTAGAGATATAGCGCTCGATAGGAGACAATTGGGATATGGGTATCGCTTCAGTTAACCCTGCCACGGGAGAAATTCTCAAGACTTTTACCCCTCTAACCTCGGAGGAATTGGCGGCGAAATTGGCCCTAGCTGAGGCCACTTTTCAGCAGTATCGCCGGACTGCCATCAGTGAACGAGGACAGTGGTTACGGCAAGCGGCGGACATTTTGGAACGGGATCAGGTGACATTGGCTAAAACCATGACTTTAGAGATGGGGAAACCAATCAAATCAGCGATCGCAGAAGTCCTCAAATGTGCCTTGGTTTGTCGTTTTTATGCCGATCATGCCGCCGGTTATCTGGAAGATGTGCTGATTGCCACCGATGCTAGTCGCAGTTTTGTCCGTTATCAACCGTTAGGGGTAATTTTAGCGGTTATGCCCTGGAATTTCCCTTTATGGCAAGTATTTCGCTTTGCTGCCCCCGCTTTAATGGCGGGAAATGTCGGCCTACTCAAACACGCTTCTAATGTCCCCCAATCAGCTTTAGCGGTGGAAAGAATTTTATTAGAAGCCGGTTTTCCCGAAGGCGCTTTTCAAACTCTTTTGATCGGGGCCGATCGCGTTAGTGATTTAATTAACGATGAACGGGTAAAAGCCGCCACTTTAACCGGTAGTGAACCAGCGGGGATGAGTTTAGCAGCCGCCGCAGGAAAACAGATCAAAAAGGTGGTTTTGGAGTTGGGAGGTAGTGATCCTTTTATCGTTTTAGATACTGCCGATATCGAGGCGGCAGCGGCTACGGCAGTGACGGCGCGATTGTTAAATAATGGTCAGACTTGTATCGCCGCTAAACGGTTTATTGTTATGGAAACTGTCGCCGATCAATTTGAACAGTTATTAGTGGCTAAATTCCAAGCTTTAAGAGTGGGTGATCCCCTCGATGAAACTGTTGATATCGGTCCTTTGGCCACGGTATCGATCGTCTCGGAAATTGCCGCTCAAGTGGAAAAAACTGTCGCTATGGGTGGTAAAGTTCTTGTGGGGGGTCAACGTTTAGAGGGAAAAGGTAACTTCTATCTGCCCACGATTTTAACCGATATTCCTGCTGGTTCTCCGGGGGAAAAAGAGGAATTTTTTGGACCGGTGGCTTTACTATTTCGAGTCAAAAATATCGAGAAAGCGATCACTTTAGCTAATGATAGTCCCTTTGGTTTAGGTTCTAGCGCTTGGACGAATAACCCCGAAGAAATTGAGCGTTTAATTACCGAAATTGAGGCCGGTTGTGTGTTTATTAACGGTATGGTTAAATCCGATCCTCGCTTACCCTTTGGGGGTATTAAACGTTCCGGTTTTGGACGGGAATTAAGTGTCGAAGGTATTCGCGAATTTGTTAATGTTAAAACTGTTTGGATTAAGTAGGGTTTGCGGCAAAAAGCTTTTCCTGGAGGCAGGGTGTGGCTCCCCCAACCCCCACCCCCCCTGCCCCCCAGCAATTCTCATTTTGAAAAAAAATCAGATAAAATTCTCTTATTTAAATAGAGAACTTGTGTAGAAGCATTATTTTTTGACAGATAATTATTATCCAACGCTGGAGATAGACAG
>SFBL01000118.1 GCA_007095785.1 Microcystis aeruginosa Ma_SC_T_19800800_S464 | reverse complement strand
TGTCCAACCAATTGTTTTTTTAGCGATCGCCTCTGCCGAGCAAATAGTTACTTTGTACTATATTTTCGATGTCAAAATCGGGGTTAATGCTCTATTTATTTCAAAATGAGAATTGCTGGCCATCCCCTTTCCCTGTTGTAATCTCAACAGCACCAAAAAAACTATTGTAACCTAAGTCAAATTGTTGTGTCGTTGCATTCCATGTATATTGTTGAATCGAACTATCGGAATTAACTAACCAGACTTCATTATCATTAATAGCAGAAAAAGCAGTATAGGCTCCAGAAGAAAATGCTTCTTGTACTAAAACAGGAGCTGCCCATATTTGAGACGTGCTATTCCAAGACGTAAGATAAAAACCTGTTTGTCCAGAAATATTACTGTAGATTAAAGCATAGAAATTACCTGCATTGTCACAGTCTATACCACGCAGCACGCTGCCTGGTGGGAAGCTGGATATATCAACCAAACTGTAATTTTGAGTCCCATTATCCCAGTAGTAATACTGCCCGCTTGTCGTCAAAACTAATCGCTGACCAGAATTGCTCACGATAGTTTGTTGAATCGTACTATAGTCGATCAGATTACTCATGGCGATTTAGTGTTCTAGATAAATTGGGAACAGATAAGCCTTTTTCTCTCTTCCTTATTGGGCTCTTCTCGAATTTGTGTGATAATTTTTGCTTATGTAAGGTGAAATGCTTACTGGGCAAGACTTTTAGGACTATTTTGTGGAAGAAACTATCAGTATAGACCTCGTTTCCACACAGAAACCAGAAGAGCCCCTTATTGGGGTTGGACGGCTTAAATTTTTAATAAAAACATTGTAGCATTTTTCCAGATGTCAATACTGTCCGGGGTGAGAGCATCTCAAACGCTATTGACAATTGGCCAATTTTGTGAACTGCGTGGGCATTTCAAGTGATACCAGTCAATCAGAATGGTTACGAAATCTTCATAATTTGGTCGATTTTTGCTTAACAATTGAGAGGGCAAATTCTCCTCAAATATGCCTGAACCGCCCCCTGGGTAAGCAACTTACATAAAGTTGATTTTGTCAAGAATTATTAAGATGCGCTTACCCTGACAGGAGTGGGCAGCTATTGACTCGATTAACGATGGAGAAGGATAAATGAGAAAAGTTGTTTCTTGTTTATATCCTTAGGATGGTTGTTGTCGATAAATCTTAATTTGTTCCAAGCGAGGGCCCACCTTAGAAATAATGGTAAATTCTAAATTTTGGTAATATAATTGTTCTCCCACCCTCGGTATTTTTTGCCAATGATGGAGGATAAAACCAGCTAGGGTTTGGTATTCATCGGCCAAGGGTAAGCTTAAATTTAATGCTTTGTTCACGTCCTCTAAATTCATTTGTGCTTGTACGAGAAAAGTTGATTCATCGAGGAGTTGATATTCCACTGTTCCCGATTCATCACTAGGTGGAAAAGTTCCTAGAATCTCGCCGATTAAATCTTTTAGGGTTAATAAACCGGCTGTTCTGCCAAATTCATCCACAATGATAACCATCTTTAAGAATGATTCCTGCATCACTGTCAGTAATTCATTTAAAGGGGTGGTTTCGGGGAAAAAACGCACAGGTTTTAACCAAGGTTTAATCGGGGTTGTTAAATTTAACTGACCTTCGACAAGGGGTAAAGCTAAATCTTTAAAATCGATCAGACCACGGATATCATCACCAGAATCTCCTGCCACAGGATAACAAGAATAGCCACTGTTAACCACTTGGAGCAATAATTCCTCAAAAGTTGCGGTCGAGGGAATAGCTATTAAACGGTTATGGGGAACCATAATTTCCGCGGCAGTGATTTCGCTAAACTGGAAAACATTATTTAAAATTTTCCTTTCCGCTGCTTCTAATCCCGTTAATTCCCCTTCCATGCTGATAATTAATTGTAATTCCTCGGAAGTTACCCGACTAGAACGCTGTAGATCCACTTCGGGAATACGGGTTAAAACCAATAAAAAACGAGTGGATTGGTTGAGAATACCGATAAAAGGCTTAAAAATCCGGGAAATAACGCCAATAGGTGCTGCTAATAATCGCGCCATCGGTTCGGCATAAATTAAAGCTAGGGATTTGGGATAAAGTTCCCCAAAAACTATCTGGAGATAGGCCACGATTAAAAAAGCTAGACAAAGAGAGAAACCATGGGAGAGAAGATTTTGCCAGTTTAAGGAAAAGGGTAAAAAAATTAGTAATTTCCTCACAAAAACGGTCATGGTACTCTCCCCGATCCAACCTAAAGCTAAACTAGAAAGGGTGATACCTAATTGAGTAGTGGAAAGTAAGCGATCAAGACTTCTTTGTAGAGATTGGACCGTCTGCGCTGGCACATCTCCCGCAGCCACTAGCTGACTGACGCGGGTACGACGGACAGACACAAGGGAAAATTCCGCCGCTACGAAAAAAGCATTGAGGACGATTAGTAAAAAGACTAAAATTAAACGAGTCAATAAATCCTGATTATCCATAGCGAAAAGGCAAAATTCGCCTTTTTTGAAGTCTATCCTTTGGTTTCATCCTTTGATTGCGGTTTGTTTTTCTGTTGTTGCATATAAACTCTCACTCTTTTAATTACTTCTTCTTCTTTCACGGGGATAAAAGTTTGATTGCGACCATAACTGGTGCGATCGTTGGTAAACTTTTTAGCGGGATTGATATCCGGTTGACTGACTCCCTTCAGGGAGGCGATTCCCAATTGGTAGGCTACCCAACCGCTACCGAAGCCGGCGGCTAACATGGCTACCATCAAAAGGAGTCCTAACTGCAAGGAGGTGCTGATTGAAAATTTTTTCATCTTGGTGGGGCTGGATTTTCACGTTCGGAGTAACTACCGATCTATAATGAGTTAATAGTATAACCCAGGGTTGGCCGAGCGGTTGAGGCAACGAACTCATAATTCGTGCTAGGCAGGTTCAACTCCTGCACCCTGGATAGTTTTGATGGCTTCAGGCGATCAGCTTTGACTGCACTAGAGATAAGTTAATCTTGTCTTTGTTGGTGCAGAACACAATCTTTTTACGCCGCTGCATACTAAGGCGATCATGTCAAGAACTCCAGAGTCTCTTTTTCTAAGGCTCTTTCTTAAAGCGGTATTCAGAGTGTAGGATGCTTTAGGCGGTTACTAATTTGGTCAAAAAACCAAATCAACAATCCGCCGTAACGCACCAAAATCAGCAAGATACCTACATTAAAAAGAGTTAATTTTCGCCATTTTTTGTGAGGGATTCCCAAGGACTAAAAACCTTGGTTGAGGTGAAATTAAAATCTTTAATATTACGGGTGACAATAACCAAATTATATTGGTAAGCTGTGGCTGCTATTAAGCTATCGATAATCGGTAATTTTCTACCGGTTGCTTCAGATTCACCACAATGTTTTGCCCAAATATCAAGTATATTGTTGCTCAATGGTAAAATTCTGTCAGCAAATCTTTGTTTTATTTGATTTAACCAATGTTCTAGCTTACGATAACGAGATGGTTGAGATTGTTTGATTTTGATGATTCCTTTTTTGAGTTCAGCTAAAGTTAAAACACTAATAAATAAACTCGCTTCACTTTGTTCATCTACCCACTGAATAACCTGTATATTTGGGGTTTTCTTAATATATTCTGAAAGAACACAGGTATCTAATAAATAATTCATCAAAAAATCTCTCTACCTGTATCTTTATCCCGTTCAAACAAAATCTCATCTTCTTCTAATTCTGGTAGTAAAAGAAATTCTGAGAGTTTGCTTTTCATTTTTTCTGTGTCATTTTGTTTCTTTGCTTCACCATCTTCTGTAAGAAGAATAACCCGAACATCTTGATCTTTTTCTAAATCTCTAAGATAATCTGATGGAATTTCTACAATTCCTTTATTGATCGTTGTTTGAAATTCATAAGCTTTCATTTTTTCCTCCTTAATTTAATTATTAATTAGATGCCCGACGAGTGTAGGGTGCGTTAGGCGGTTACTAATTCGGTCAAAAAAACAAAACTAACAATCCGCCGTAACGCACCAATTATATCATTAATTGTACCTGAATATCAAACAGGAACCAGAAGCCTGTTCCACGGGAAGATTGCTTCGGGGGGATATTGGTTGAGAGATGAAGATTAACTCTGGTATCACCCCCTCGCAATGACAGAGTTTAGGGTGTGTTATGCTATTCCTAAAAAAACCTAAGGAACTAATTCAAATTCAACCTTCATTTTTAGAGCTGTAGCGATGAGATTTAACAACAAAAAAGAGTTTCCTTCATAGTCAGCATTTTCTAAAGCTTCAATAATAGATTCATCAGTATGAATTAATTCTGCTAAAGCCTTTGTTGAAAGATGATATGTTTCCTTAATCTTAAATATTTTTCTGGCTACTTCGTCATCAATACGAGCTTTTTCTAATTCTAATTGACGCTCTGGATTATTGGCATAATAACGTTGGTAAAGAATTTTTAAGCCATCGGCTGTTGTTTGGGGTGTATTCATAGTAACTCCTGAAAATAAGTGTGTAATTCGGGATTCTTTTCAAATTTAGCCTTGTTTTTAATTGCTTGCTCGATTTCTAGCGGTGGAACTTCTTTTTCTTTAATTATACCATGAGAAATGACCACAGCTTGGTTTTTATAAAAAAAATAAAGAATTCTATAATTTATCCCTTTAAAATTAACTCTCAATTCATAAATTTTATCTCGCAAAAAGTCTGCTTCTGGTCTGCGTCATTCATGTCCTAGTTCTGCCAGTTTTTGAGCTTTATCAGGAAGACTATCAAGCCATCCTAGAATTGGTATATTACCTCTTTCATCAATTTTATCAGGTTCATTTTTCAGGAAAGCTAAAAAAAACAAGAATCCCAGTAGTGTAGCTTTTTTGATGAACGAATCAATTCCCCAATGCTAGGTAATAGCAAATCCTGTTTTGAAAAGCTGATAACAATCAATCATATAGTCATTTCAAAAAAGCTCGAATCATTAAAAATTTGATTTCCCCAAAACTTTGCGCTTTAAAGCTATAACACGAGGACGCGCACCTTGACTAGAAAATCCTAACCCTTCACGGAATATTTCGGGCATATAATAACGAACTGCATCTTCTTTATCCTTGTCCTCATAAATTACTCCCATTTGCTCAAGAACATTGACTGTATCAGCATCCAGCTTAAACTGTTCTAGAGAAAAAGGAATTTTTTTATCACTATATGTAGGTAAACTTTTTTGTACCCAGCTTTTAAATGTAGGATATTCTTCCTCAGACTCTCTAACTTTTTCTCGACTACAGGGTTCAAGCGCTCGTCGAATCGCTTGGGGAGGTAACAGTCTAGTATTCGACCATTTAGGAAATTGTATTTCTTCTTTTTTTTCTACAGTAATATTAGCAGCATGGTACAAAAATCTCACAATATCCCTCGCTTGCAGTCTTCCATTAAAATCGGTTAAAGCTGCAAAAATCCAATTGGCTGACTTAGCTTCCCTTGCATCATCTGCTCCTAATTTTTTGCCCCAAAGTAGTTCTAATTTTTCTTTTAAATCTTCAATTGAACAATCGAATAAATCTTGAGACTGAGCATTAATAACCGATGATTGTATGCAGAGCCAATAGGAAAGTTTAAGAAACGATTCTAGATTCCAAGATAGATCATAATTACGATATAAGTTTTCAAATTGTTGCAAGTTTTGTGTGATTGTATATCTCAAGAAATCTCGACGCAGAAAGACAATCAATCCGAGATTAGATTGCCTAATTTCTGATAATTTATTGGGTAAATGATCGATCAAAGCTTTCAAGGCTTTTCGTTCACGGTTATCGTTATCATTGGCAACATTAGGAAAAGCATCTTCTAATCCATCAAATAAAAATATAATCTTCGAGTTTTTTTGTTGAAGGTATTCATGCAGTTTATGTAATTGACAATTTTCAGGATTATAACCTAAAACTCTCGAAATTTCTTTGATCCAAAAATTTGTCCAATCAACCTCATTCCAATCCTGATTTGATAGCGACTGCGTGATTCTGTCTCTTAAATCCGAGGAGGAAAATTGATAATCATTATTAAGAACATTATTAACATTTTGCCGTGCTTGCTCAAGAATATTTTTGGCCTTATCATTTAAATTTTGTGATTGCAGTAAAGGAAATATTAAACCGAGATTTTCTAGGGAATTTTCTTGATTTTGAGGATAAACTTTATTTAAAAAATTTTTCCAAGACTGTAGGCGAGATAGCTGAATATAATTAAAGGTTTTTCCCGCACCTTTAGCACCAATTGAGATAACATTAGGTAGTTTATCTTGAAAATTACGAGCGAGATTTTTCAATGGATCGGTAATGAGTAAATCTTCCCCTTCTCCCTTTTCTGCATAAATATATTTATTGCAAGTATCCCTGAGTTTTTTCACATCATCTAAGGAGTTATCTGAAGGTGTGACTGATGCAATGCTATTACTAGGTAATTTATCTTCTGCCCATTCTCTTGCCAGTTCCATCAAGGAAGTTGAACTTAATTTGTTTTGAGCTTCGTCCCAATTGTTAACATATAGTAACTCTTGGGCGAAATAAGTTTCTTTAATATCCAGTCTAGGAATATATAAAATCTCATCTTTTGGTTGAACATAAGCCGACTGTAATTGCTCTAAAATATTCTCAAATGCTGATAAATTTCTGACTTCTGGGGTTAAAAAACTAATAATTATCGAAGGATCATAATAATTATCATCCTTTACTTTTGAGTCACTGGGAGCTAGTAAGCCAATTTTTTCTAAAACCATCCTGACACCTCGCCAAGATTGCTCATTAACTGTTGTTACTAAAAATCTTTGGATTCTAGAGTCAAATAAAATTGGGCTAGAAATTTCACTTAATCCTGCTCTTAAATCAATAAATATATAATCTACTGCTAATTTTTGCCCTAATTGATGAATTGCATCCCCTACCTCCCAAGCACCCGACGGATTTCTAGCTAAATTTTCTGGCAGTATAGGAGTATCTAAGAGTTCTTCTTCTTCAATAAAAGCGGGTAAAAAATATAAAGTTGATTTATTTTGCTGTTTGGCAGTTTTCTTAATTTCTTGAGTTACCCAAGAGAGTGCCACCTCTAGAGATGGATTGGGATACTGATAAACTTCTAAAAAATTGCTCAAAGATACGGTTGCCTCTTGATTTTCATACCTTTGCCAATAGGTTAACCCCGGAGCCTCTAAATCTGAGTCAATAACTAAAATTTTAACTGGTTTATTTATCTCTTTTGCTCTTGCTAAGAGAGCAAGAATATAAGCGGCTAAATGTAGGGTTCTTCCCACACCACCTTTAAAAGAATAAAAAGCAACAATTTCTGGCTTATCTTGATAAGCATTTGGCAAAAAACTATCCGATTGCTCTGAATCTGTATTTGCTTTTAAATAAGCGACTTCCTGCCAAAAAGGTCGAATCGATGCCGAAAGGCAAGGACTATTATCTATTAAAATAAATTCTACAGGAATAGAAGCATTATCAATATCTAGCTGAATAATTTGTTCTGATTCTTGATACCAATCTCCAAACCATTCCTTTAATATTGAGTTAGCTTTGTGTTGATCATCTTGATTTTGAATACCAATCTCTAAAGCACTACTAAAACAACTAATTTTAACAATACCATCAGGTAAGTCATTTCCGTTAGCGGTTTCGCAAGCAATTTTTCTTTTAATATCAAACCAAGTTAGTAATGGCCGTCTTCTCATAGTCTCTGCAATTCCTGTGCAATCCAACTTAATATATCTAACAATTTTCTTTCTAATTCACCATCCTTGATATTTTCACAGCACCCCCCATATCGCCACATTTGATTAATTTCACCGCAAGAAAACTTTCTCTCTTGATTGTTTTTTAAAGGTTTCATACCTAGTTGTGGAGGAAGTTTTAGTTTTTCTCCCGCAGCTAGTTTGTCTAGTAACTTATTTATATCATGCCGCACTTCAAGTAATTCTGGACAAGAATCGGTGCAATCTTTACTTTGTCTTTTCAGTAAAACCGCTTTGAGACCACATTCAACGGAGTAAAATAGCAATAAACGATGAGCGTTAGTTTTTTTCTCTACCTTTGTCGCTTCTTGATTTTCTCTCCATGCTTTTTGTAGTTCTCTGTCTGTAAAAGGAATCACCCCACCCATCACCCCTTTGCACGATATAGTTCCATCTTAACAGAAAAAAAACCGCTTGCGCGGGCTTTTTCCACAAAAGCAAAGTTTTAATTAACCTAACAACGCTTTTGCCTTCGCTACCACGTTATCCACGGTAAAACCGAACTTCTCTGACATTCCTAGAGAAAATATCGTAATTTTGTTAAAATAATCTCAAAGAAAAGCCTCTAAAATCAAAGGTAATGTCCAAAATCGCTAAAAAACTTAGTAATTCTCCTTTTCGTTATCCCGGCGGTAAATTTTATGCCCGTAAGCTAATCTGGTTCTTCGTTACTTGGTATGGTTGGATAAGGTGGCATAAATCGACTAAATCCTTATCTGGCAAAAGACTTAATTGATTAGTTCGCTCTAGATAAAAGACAATTGACAAAAATCGCCAA
>SFBL01000117.1 GCA_007095785.1 Microcystis aeruginosa Ma_SC_T_19800800_S464 | reverse complement strand
CTTGTTAAATTCTCACAACACACTGTCGTTGGGGGAGCTGGGCTAAAATCGGGTTCAAATCTATACTGGGTAGGGCTTTCAGACACTCCATTCTCTTTCTTTGTGAGAAATGCGGGGTATGGGGAGAGATGGATGAAAACAACAATTTTTATCCCGATAAACCTTATACTATTGTCCGCTCTAATGATTTTATTGGCAATGGAGAAGAACAGTTTATGACTACTCAATCCATCGAAGCATTGGTAAATACTGTCATTAAAAAATACCCCATTGATAGTACCCAAATAACCGATCCAAGACAAAAATTTACTTTATTAGCTGGATCGAAACTTGAGATTCAACAGTATGACAGGGTGGATCATAATCATTGGAAATTGGTTTTATCTTCTCCTGTGAATGGTTCGGTTACATGGTTTGCTTATAGTCCCCATGTCAATATCCTTCGCCCCAATATTAACCGAAGCACGATGATTACTTACCAAATTTTAAACGATGAAAATGGGAAGCTGAAAGCATCGGCTAAATTGGCCTGTAACTTTTGGAATCGTTTTGTCATTCCTCAGCACAATATTGTGATCCGACTAGGAACATTTTATAGTCCTGGTTCTGTGATTGCCAGAGCCTATAAACCTTACAAAGAGTACAATGCTGTCTATGGCAAGATCGAGTTTAATACTAAGTATCTTGGAACGTTTACTAATTATGATGCTGCTGGCACAATTATTCACGAAATTGGACATACATTAGGATTTGGTTGGGATCAATGGATGAATTTATTTCATCAAAATACGGGTGCTTTTAAACCAGAATCGATCAAGAAGATTCCCGAACTACAATATATGTTTGTTGAAACCGATTATGGTCCTGGAACCATTTATTCTCACTGGGATGAAGAACGATTTGATCAGGAATTAATGACGGGATTTAAAGACACCTATGAATATGTCTTACCTGTGACGATTAAAGTCATGGCACTTCTCGGTCATGTGATTGCTGAGGAATTAACACAAAAGACGGCTCTAGAAACCTTAATCCGTGAGATTGAAGATGTTCTGTTCACCATGACAGAAACAGTCCAAGAAATTAACTTTCAATACGATAAAGATACCGAAATATCGGAGGAAATTTACACCACATTAACCTAGAATTGTCAACAAGAATAAGGGGGAAGTTGTTATAACATTTTCATAAATCAGGCTTCCCCTGATCAAGTGTTTCATAATTTAATGACTGTTTCTCTGAAAATTACTCACCTCCTCATTAGATTATGTCCTCAAATTTTGCCAGCTTTAAAACTAGATAATCCTCTCATATTGAAAAAAGGAGAATCGATGATGACTACCAAAAAACTGAAAGCTCTAGTCAATACTGTTATCAAACAATCTACCCTAGATAGCAGTCAGATTACAGACCCAACCCAGAAATTTTCCTTAGAAGCAGGATCTGTACTGGAGATTAATGATTACAAATCTGCCGCCAATAACCACTGGGAATTAGAATTAACAACCCCTGTTAATCAGATGACGAAATGGTTCGCTTATATTCCCCATGTCGAAATTAAAAGTAATGACCCTGTGGCCAAGATATTACAAGACATTAAGCTGTCTCAATTTAAGGTGTATCATCGACCAACAGAACAAGATGGAGAAGGATTGGGGATTCCCCCTAATGGACAAGACAACCGTTCTGAACGGATTTGTCCTGTGTATGTTCTTAGTCCAAGAAGACAGACAGATTCTTTAGTTAGACAACTGATTACACTGCTTCGGGTCAAGGATACAGCGTTCATTATTGCAGAACGATTGGTACAATATCCTGAAGACTATCTCCCCACTATTTCTCAATTTGAAAAAGCGGTTATTGTCCAATCTTTTGTTGGTGTCGGTCCTCCTAAACCCGATCCAACTCCTTATCCAGATTGGGCAAAAGAAAGACACGACAAAGAGTTGTGGAGACTCGAACAATCTATCCGTCTATTACAGTCGATGAATCGAAAAATCTCAGCTGTCGTTTGTGCGATGGGAGATTCTCAAAAACATTCATCCAAAGATGTGCGAGAAACAATGCAAACGAGATTATACAATCTTCTGGATAAGTATAATCTCTCGGCTATCAAACAGCCAATTACTTGGGGAGCAGATGAATTAGTAGCAATGGGAATCGCTCAAACCCTTCCCAAAACTAAAGTGCGTGTCCGCATCTCTAATAAGGAGACTGAAATGTGGTACGACGGGCGACGACCACCCAGAGAACTTGTGACTGAAAAATTACCAGCAGTTGGGTTAGAAGAATCAGAAACTGACTGGGATTTCGAGGTCGCTATCCTAACTCGTCGTCAAAATGGTAGTATTGATGATTATCAGAAAGACGACAAGGAACAAGCGAAGTTAGATGAGCAATTTCTGGCTAAATATAAGAACTATTCTTCCGAGCAACGCGCTAAATTAGTTATCATTGATGGCCGACTTTTTAATGGGGCTTGGAATGCCAATTCTGTGTTACCTTATGATGATTTATTGGCCTTTGGTAGCTGGGGAACATTTGGCAATTGTGTTGGCTCAACTTTGGCGGTGGCAAAAATTCTTTTCTACGCTAAAAATCCCGCCGCTCAAAGACAACTTTATTTAGAAGCCATTGCCCATGATGTTTTTGCTAATGGCTATAAAGAAGTTCAACGACCCGAAGAACCTAAAAGCTTCTGTAATCAGCTAAAAAATCAAACAGGAATCACTTTCAATCATTACGACGGATATGATAATCCTGCTACGGTCAAAAAAGTCTTTGAGGTCTTAAATCGGCGCGTTAATGCCAGAATGCAAGAACATTTTGCAGGACTTCCCCTTGTTAATAACCGAGTCTTCCGAATTACCCCGCAATTTTGGCGCACTTTTGAGAGTGAAGTCCACATCTGGCCAAGATTACCAGAGGAAATTCATAAAGTTGGTATCTATCGTACCGATCTGGAAGCGATCGCTTTTAATCCTTCATTGGGTGATCAATTCGTCTAACAGTCAATTTTTCAACAATCTCATAGGAGAAATACCATGACTTCCTTACAAATTATTAGTCCCATCAATGATGCTCGCTTTGAACGTCTAAAACCTGTTACTTTTACAGGCAAAGTAAATTCTGGAATAGTCACTGTAAAACTCAAAGCAGATGATCAACACCCCCTTGGCGGTGGTCAGGTTAAAACAGACGGTTCTTGGTCGATTACCTATTCAGGATTCACGAATATCGGCAAGCGCAAAATTACTGCCTTTGGCTATGATCAAGCTAATCATGAAGAAGAAACCAGCATTATAATTTATGTGGCAGATTCCTCAGATTATACTAAAACTATTTATGGGGGTTTAGTTTTAGATGCTTACAAAAAACTTGAACACACCCAGTCTCTGCCGACAGACCACAAGTTGACTGATGCCGAAGGATGCCGGTTATTTGAACAAGAAATCCTACCCATTCTTCAGTCAAAAACAACCTTTATGGAAGCAACGAAGGAAGGTCGAAACAAACTAAAAGAATTAGTTAAACAAAACAAAGATCAATACAGTATTGATCGTGCACCCTGTGCTTATTCTGTCTCCTGTGTGATGAAATATCTGGCTGAAGAGTTAGGATTAGCCACCGTCAAAGCACTTTTCCAAGACCCCTGTTTAATTGATAATGTTCGAGTTACAGGCGTTGAGAAAAAGCTGCGTCGTCTCGGTTTTCTCTACTTTCTGAAAAAAGATTACCTAGCACCTCGTGGGGCAATTGGAGCAAGATGGCCTCGAAATAATCAGGATCAATCGGATCACATTTATTACATCACCAAAGATGGGGCAAAACGGACTCAATTTCCCAACCCAGAGAATTATTGGGATGATCAACAGGGAAAACACGAAACCGGAATAAACGGGCCTAAATGGCAAATTAAAGACCTTCATGCTGAAAACCTCGATTTCTTCGATCATGTTTTTATGCAATGGGAGAATGGCTATACAGAAGGATTTTGGTTGCCACCGGGTATTTATCCCTTAAGAAGATTCTAAGGATTAGAGCTTTGTCCCTCAGAAGTCTGGGGGAAGTCAGGGAATAGGCTGATTTCTCCCCTAGAATTGACTGACTTTTTAATCATGCAGGAGGTCTATTATTGGTTCTTCGTTACCTTAATTGATGAGTTCGCTTTAGATCAAAAACAATTGACAAAAATCGCCAAATGCCTTTCTAGATAAGGTTTCCATCCCTTATAACCCCCGTCCATTGCATAACAAAAACCGAAGACCCCTATTATTTAGGGTTTGCGACAAAAAGTTTTTCGTGGGGGTGGGGTGTGGGCTTCGGCCGTGAGCTCAGCCGAACGGGTGTAGGGTTTTACCCATTTTCAGGGGGTCAATTACCTAATTTTCAGGGAAAAAGTGCCTAAATTTCCCCCCCGATCACCCCAATGTCTGGCACTTTTTGATGGGAAAAAAGTCTAAAGTTCTTATCCAACAAGGTTTTTAGATTTATTCAGCAGACCCTAAGTAGGGTTGACTCAAAGAGTTTTTTAGCTTAATCAAGCCCAACAATTTCCCCCTTACCGGCAATCACTTCTCCGATTTGGTAGGCATTAATGCCAGAGGATTGTAGTTGATTAATAGTCGATCGCGCCAGATCTGATGGGACAATAATCACAAAACCGATACCCATATTAAAAGTATTAAACATGGCTTCGGAATTAACCGATCCCATCTGGGCTAACCAGTGAAAAATCGGCAAAACTGGCCAACTTTCGGGATAAATCTGCACGGAATGCCCTTTACCTAAGCAGCGGGGCAAATTTTCCGGGATGCCACCCCCAGTAATGTGGGCCATGGCGTGAATATCCAACCCAGAGCGCAGCAGTTCTAGCACAGGTTTAACATAAAGTCTAGTGGGAGTTAACAAAACTTCACCTAAGCTAGAGCCAGCCAAAATTGCGGGGCAATCTTGCCAATTTAAGCCCTGGGTGTCGATAATCTTACGAACAAGACTAAAACCGTTACTGTGAACCCCACTACTGGCTAAACCGATAGCCACATCGCCGATTTGCACCTTACTGCCGTCGAGTAATTGACTTTTTTCGACAATACCGACGCAAAAACCCGCTAAATCGTACTCTCCTGCCCCATAAAACCCCGGCATCTCCGCCGTTTCCCCTCCCAAAAGAGTACAACCACTATCACGACAGGCCCTAGCGATTCCCGATACCACCGCCGCTAACTGTGACGCTTCCAGTTTACCGGTGGCGAGATAATCCAAGAAAAATAAAGGTTCGGCCCCGGAGGTTAAGACATCGTTGACGCACATAGCCACGAGGTCAATTCCCACCGTATCATGGCGATTGAGACTATGGGCAATTTTCAGCTTGGTTCCCACACCATCAGTTCCCGATACTAACACGGGTTGCTGATAACCGGAAGGTAACTGAAAATAGCCGCCAAAACCGCCTAAACCGCCGATAACTTCGGGACGGAAGGTACTTTCCACATTTTGGCGAATTTTCTCGACGAAAGCGCGTCCCGCTTCCACATCCACGCCCGCTTCTTTATAATCCATGCCCAATTGACCGATTGTATCTCTCAAATTTTACCCGGATTTTGAGCGCACTCGCTCCCTTTTCCAGCTAAACCTAACCACAATTTTTGATTGTTACAAGGGGTCTAATCTTCTTGGGGATATTTTTCCCAAAGATCTGTGATTTGGCGAAGACTTTGGAAGTTGCCATTACCGAGGATCAAATGATCTAGGAGAGGAATGGCTAGATAGGTAGCCCCCTGTAATAATTGTTCTGTGAGTAAAATATCGTCTTGACTAGGCACAAGTGACCCGGTGGGGTGATTATGGGCGATAATTAACTTAGTAGCTGATTGTTTAACCACTTCTCGAAAGATTTCTCGCGGATGTACCAGTGTTTCCGTGGCTGTGCCGATAGTAATCACTTTTAGTGCGATTAACTGATTTTTGACATCGAGTAAAATAACGGCGAAACGTTCCTGAGACTGATACATTAGTTCGTGGCCAAGGATAGCGGCAGCGGTATCGGGACTATCGATGACCATTTTTTCCGTCGGTCGTCGTTGAAAAGCTCGTTTTCCCAATTCGATCGCCGCTAGAATAGTAGTAGCCTTAGCAGGTCCAATGCCATGAATAGCGGTTAATTCCTGGGGGTGAATATCCCTCAAAACGTCCAAAGGATCCCGACGATATTTACTCAATTCGTTGAGAATATGCTGTCCTAAACCCACCGCTGAGAGTTTCCCCTTACCTTGACCTGTAGCTAGTAAAATCGCTAATAATTCGGCGTTACTGAGGTTTTTTGCCCCGACGCTGATTAAACGTTCCCTTGGTCTTTCGCTGACAGGAATATCGGCAATTCTTAAGCTGTAGGTCATGGGAGTGGCAGGCTACCGCGATAAAATTCCATCATACAATTTTAGCCAGTGCCTAGAGGGATTTTGCCGATAAATCAAGGGAAAAAACTCTCCTTACTGATAGCGAATTCCCGCATCTTCGAGGCGCTGTAAAGCTTCCCCTAATCGCGGGATATCGGCGATTAAACTGACGCGCACATAACCTTCCCCTCCCTCTCCAAAAGCATTACCCGGAGTGACGACGACACCGGTTTTTTGCAGGACGCTGAGGGCGAAATCCGTGGAAGTCATACCGACGCTACAGGGGACCCAGAGATACATTGTCGCCTTAGAGGGGGGAATATCCCAACCTAATTGCCCCAAACCTTTGATTAAAAAATCTCGTCGCTGCCGGTATCTTTCCTGTACTTGTTTGACGTATTCATCCGGCAGTTGTAGGGCGGTTTCGGCCGCCTTTTGGATGACGGAAAAGATGCCATAATCGAGATTAGTTTTCAGGGTGCGTAACCCTTGAATAATATCGGAATTGCCCACGACAAAACCGACGCGCCACCCAGCCATATTATAGGTTTTTGAGAGGGTATGAAATTCTACACTAATCTCTTTTGCCCCCGGAATTTCTAATAAACTGGTGGGCTGATAACCATCAAAACTTAATTCAGCATAACAGAGATCGTGGACGAGCATAATCTCATAGTGCCGGGCCCAAGCAACGATTTTTTCAAAAAATTCCGGGGGGGCAACGGCGGCGGTGGGGTTACTAGGATAGTTAAAATAGAGGATTTTCGCCTGTTTAGCCACATCTTCGGGGATAGAATCGATATCTATCAGCCAATCCTGTTCCGCTTTTAAGATTATTGGGTATAGCGTCGCCCCAGCAATCAAGGGACCGCGAAAATGAGCGGGATAGGCGGGACTGGGAACTAAGACCACATCGCCGGGGTTAACATAAGCTAGGGCCAGGTGAGATAGGCCCTCTTTGGAACCGAGCAGGGGTAAAGCTTCGTTATCGGGATTGAGTTCCACACCATAAGAGCGATCATACCATTTAGCGATCGCTTCTCGGAAACTGGCGGTTCCTTCAAAGGGTGGATAACCGTGAAATTGGGGGGTTTCAAAAGCTTGAATGGCCGCTTCGATAACGGGACGCGGGGCAAAACCGTCGGGATTACCCATCCCTAAATCGATTAAATCTAGTCCTTCTTTGCGTGCTAAGGCTTTTAATTCATCCAAGCGGGCGAAAACGTAGGGGGGTAAGGCACTTAATCGCTTGGCGCGGCTATTCGTCCAATTTACACTCATTAACTTCTTGGCTTACTGATCGAGGTAATCTAACATTATGACACGAGTGTATGGCTAATTTAGCAGTTAGTTATTGGGCTAGAATTGCCCCACATCGGAGATGGAGAGCCGAACTAAGGTAATCTAATTAATAGAGGCTCAAAATTACTGATTAGCCCTAGCATTACCCCCATTCTTCGGCATTATCCCCCGGTAAGTCCTGACTCCTCACTCCTCAATTCTTTTGTCAAATATGACTGCGATTGCTGCCCAGATAACTTCTATTTTACCCCCCGACACGACGGTTATTGCCTGGCCACAAGTGCCAAAGGAGGAACAAGAAAGACTATCAAGGGCAATTAGGGGCAAAAGTCCTGAAATTCTAGTTTATCCCGCTAATACGGCTGCTTTAGCCTCTCTGGTGCGTTTTGCCAACGAAAATCGTCTGTCTTTACTGGCCTACGGTCAAGGCAGTAAATTAGATTGGGGTGGGTTAGTCGAGTCACCCGATATTTTAGTCAGTACCCGAAATCTCAACCGGATTATTGACCATGCTAGAGGAGATTTAACTATAACTGTGGAAGCTGGGCTTAAACTAGCGGATTTACAGGCTTTTTTGGCTCCTAGCGGTCAATTTATTCCTCTTGATCCCAGTTTCGCCGATAATGCCACGATTGGCGGTATTATGGCCACGGCCGACGCGGGAACATGGCGGCAAAGATACGGTGGAGTCCGGGATCTGATCCTAGGATTCTCCTTTATCCGTCATGATGGCGAGATTGCTAAAGCTGGAGGGCGTGTGGTCAAGAATGTGGCGGGATACGACATGATGAAGCTATTTACGGGTTCCTATGGCACTTTGGGGATTATCGATCAAATTACCCTACGACTGTATCCCGAAACTGCTAACTCAGAAACCCTGATAATCACTGGAAATAGCGAAAATATTAGTAAATTGAGTCAAGTTATTCGGCAGTCGGCCTTAACTCCCACT
Organism: Microcystis aeruginosa Ma_SC_T_19800800_S464; assembly: GCA_007095785.1. Taxonomy (GTDB): domain Bacteria; phylum Cyanobacteriota; class Cyanobacteriia; order Cyanobacteriales; family Microcystaceae; genus Microcystis; species Microcystis aeruginosa_E. The sequence goes on along the minus strand of SFBL01000117.1, from coordinate 18,818 downwards.
GTGGCTGAATGTTTAAACCCAGGGATGATGCAAGCACTAGGATTAGGGGAAAAAGTCGCTTTATTGCTGCGTTTTCAAAGCATTCCCGAAAGTATTAGCGAACAATCGCAACAGGTGAGTTATTTAGGACAACAGTTAGATTGTCAGACTAATTCTTATCGGGATGAGGAAGAAGTTTCTCTATGGCAAAGATACCGAAAAACAATGGATAATTATGACCAAGAGGGCAATTTTTTCGGCAAAATAGGATTATTACCCAGCAGTTTAGCCCTAGTTATCGACCAAATTAACGGACTAGCATCGATTAATATTAGTAGTGGGGTGGGTAAAGTTATCTTAAAATCGGAGGAAAATCTTGACAAAATTCGCTCTTTATGCAGTGCCAATCAGGGTTATTTAACGGTGTTAACCGCACCTCCATCGCTAAAGGAAAAAATTGAACCTTGGGGTTATACAGGTAATGGGATTACCATGATGAAAACCCTAAAAAACAAGTTTGATCCTCACGGTATTTTTAATCCTGAACGCTTTCTTAACAAAATCTAATTAAAAATCATGCAAACCTCCGAGCATTCCGTTAACTTTCAAGAATTAATCGACCAAAAAAATCAAGGATTTGACCCCAAAAATCCCCCCGCTCAAGAATTAATCGATAGTTGTGTTCACTGTGGTTTTTGTCTATCTACTTGTCCCAGTTATCGAGTCATTGGCAAGGAAATGGACTCCCCCCGGGGTAGAATTTATCTGATGAATGCCATCAATAAAGGGGAAGCAGTTTTAGACGAAACTACTAGCCAACATTTTGATACTTGTTTAGGTTGTTTAGCCTGTGTTAGTACCTGTCCATCAGGAGTACAATACGATCAATTAATCGCCGCAGTTCGTCCGCAGGTGGAACGCAATCAACCCCGCAGTTTTAAAGATAAAATTATTCGTTTTCTCATTTTTAATCTCTTTCCCTATCCCGTCCGTCTCAAATTATTTTTACCCTTCCTCTGGTTATATCAAACCCTGGGATTACAAACCCTAGTCAGGAAATCGGGTATCTTAAAAATGCTATTTCCTCGTCTAGCGGCCATGGAATCAATTTTACCCAAAATTACTCTAAATTCTCTGTTTAAAAACTATGCCGATGTTATTCCCTCTCAAACGGAAAAACGCTATCGGGTGGGAGTAGTTTTAGGTTGTGTGCAGCGCCTCTTTTTCTCGTCAGTAAATGAAGCGACAGTGCGGGTTTTAACTGCCAATGGTTGTGAAGTGGTTATCCCAAAAACCCAGGGTTGTTGTGCCGCTTTACCCGCACATCAAGGACAGGAAAAACAAGCACAAAGTTTAGCCAGACAAATGATCGATAGTTTCGCAGAAACTGGGGTTGATTATATTATTATCAATGCGGCGGGTTGTGGTCATACTCTCAAGGAATATCATCATATTTTAGCTGATGATCCTGAATATAAAGATAAGGCTAAGGAGTTTGTGGCTAAAGTACGCGATGCCCAAGAATTTTTAGCCACAGTGGGGTTAACTGCTGATTTATCGCCGATTACCGAGACAGAATTAACCCTAGTTTATCAAGATGCCTGTCATCTTTTACACGGACAAAAAATCTCGGTGCAGCCACGACAATTATTGCAAAAAATCCCCAATATTAACTTAAAAGAACCTATCGATGCAGCCCTGTGTTGTGGCAGTGCCGGAGTTTATAATATGCTACAGCCAGATACTGCTGATGAATTAGGTCAGCAGAAAGTACGCAATTTATTAAATACTGGGGCTGCGGTGATTGCTTCTCCTAATCCGGGTTGTTCCCTACAAATTAAAAAACATCTACAATTACAGGGAAAAGATACACCCGTTATTCATCCTATCGAATTATTAGATTATGCGATTCGCGGGCTGAAAATTGGCTAACTCCCACCATTTGAGTTGTGTTAGTGGTGTCAGGACAGCAAAAGAAAACCCCACAGACAAAGACCTTGTAATGATAGAATCGACAATGGCGACAGCTTGGCCATTAGTATTTTTTGCGTCGGACTAGCAGGAGATAAAAGCGTGACCTTTAAGATTGGTTTACTCGGTTTCGGGGTTGTGGGGACGGGAACAGCGAAAATCCTCCTTGATCCTTTTGGTCGTCATCCCGTACTCAAAGAGATTACCATTGGACGAGTGGGAGTGAGATCCCTAGATAAACCGAGAGAAATCGAGCTTTCTACCCATCTTTTGACCACTGACCTAGAATCGATCGTTACTGACCCCGAAATTGATATTATTGTCGAATTATTGGGGGGTTTGGAACCGGCACGCTCTTTAATTCTCCAAGCAATCGCATCGGGAAAGCACGTTGTTACGGCAAATAAGGCGGTTATTGCCCGTTTTGGCGATGAAATCTACGCCAAGGCTAACGAAAAAGGGGTTTATGTCCTTCTAGAAGCGGCCGTGGGTGGTGGAATTCCCGTCATTAAACCCTTGAAACAATCCCTCGGCGCTAATCGCATCAGCAGCATCATGGGAATTGTCAACGGGACAACTAACTATATTCTCACGGAAATGAGCCAAAAAGGGGCAGATTTTAGCGAAGTTCTGGCCAAAGCTCAGGAATTAGGCTATGCAGAAGCGGATCCCACTGCGGACGTGGATGGATTCGATGCAGCCGATAAAATCGCCATTTTAGCTTCTCTGGGTTTTGGAGGTCGGGTAAAACGGGAAGATGTTTACTGTGAAGGTATCCGGCAAGTTAGCGCCGTCGATATCGCCTACGCTGATAGACTGGGATTTGTGATTAAATTATTGGCGATCGCAAAAGATACGGTTAAGGAGGATTCCGATACCCTAGAGTTGCGGGTTCATCCAACCCTAGTACCGAAAACCCATCCCCTCGCTAATGCTAACGGGGTCTATAACGCTATTCTGGTCGAGGGGGAACCCTTGGGACAAGTGATGTTTTACGGACCGGGTGCTGGTAGCGGACCGACGGCCAGCGCGGTAGTATCGGATGTGATGAATATCGTCGGAATTTTAAAAAGTAGTGGCAAAACCAAGGAACTTGACCCGCTTTTAAGCTGTATTCACCAGCATTATTGTCAAATTGCCCCGATGGAGGATTTATCGACCCGTTTTTATGCTCGTTTTCTCTGTCGCGATGTGCCGGGGGTAATCGGTCATTTAGGTATGGCTTTCGGCGACCATGGGGTTAGTCTAGAATCCGTGGTACAAATTGGTATTAGGGGTAATTTAGCCGAAATTGTCGTTGTCACCCACGATGTACGCGAGGGCAATTTCCGCAACGCTTTAGCAGCCATAGAGTCTTTAGAAGCTATTGACAGTATTCCTAGTATTCTCCGGGTTTTGTAATTATAGAGATCGCTTTTTTTATGGTCATGGGTCGGAGAATCAGAAGTGAGAAAAGTTGGCTAAGTTTGACTAGCACAATTTTGTTTTTTTGTCTAGGTTTTTTGACCTTAAATCAAAAATTAATTTTTGCCCAAGGTTCCGATAATGTTTGTCCCCTGCCGATTTTATCAAGGTTACAACGCCATAAAATCCAAGCGGGAGAAACGATCGCCTCAATTGCTGAAAAATACGCTCTCATCCCCGCAACGATAATTAAACTCAATCCGACTATTCTCAAAAATGGTCTGGCCCCCGTGGGTAAAGAAATCTTCATTCCCCCGATGAATGGCATTCGCATCGAAGCACCCAAGGGTTCCACTTGGCGCGATTTAGAAGCGGCCTATGGTATTCGTGCCGATATACTCTTTGAGCTTAACGGTTGTGGTCGCCGGCCGACAATAGTTTTTATCCCCGGCACCAATTGGTCCGCCGCCGGCAAGCGATCGGATTATACTGGATTAAGTTCTTATCCCTTACCCTTGGCCAGCACTGTCGGATTAGCCTACGGTTGGCAAAAAAGCCCCACGGAACAGAAAAATCTCTTTCATAGTGGCATTGATCTTCTTGCAGATGTTGGTACTCCTGTTCTAGCCGCCGAGGATGGTCTAGTGATTTATGTGGGTCAGGAAGGGGCCTATGGTAATTTGGTAGTAATTAATCATTTAGGTCGCCGGCAGACCCGTTATGCCCATTTAAGCAGGGTTACAGTGAGAATTGACCAACGGGTACGAGCAGGAGACGTTATCGGTGCGGTTGGCACCACCGGACAACCGGATATTATTCCCCCCCATCTTCATTTTGAGGTGCGCTTAGATACTCCCGTCGGTTGGACAGCGCAGGATCCCGCTTTGCATTTGCCCTCACGGAGGGACAAAGAGCCTGAAAAGTAGACAGGGGGTGGGGTGTAGAGGTTGGGTAAAATTTTTTGACTTACCCTGAGAGGCTAAAAAGTGAACCCAAATAACCGATTTGCTATCAAGGAGGGATCGAGAAAGCGGCTTTTATGGCTCTTCACTATCCCTTCAACCCTGATTATTGGCGGAAATTCTGCCAACCGGCATAACGAGCGGCTGCACCTAATTCTTCCTCGATGCGGAGTAACTGATTATATTTGGCCAGACGTTCACCACGACAGGGAGCACCAGTTTTTAATTGAGCTGCCGAGGTTGCAACGGAGAGATCTGCGATAAAATCATCGGGAGTTTCCCCAGAACGATGGCTAATATAGACAGTATAACCGCCAGAACGAGCGATTTTAATCGCTTCTAGGGTTTCCGTGACGCTGCCGATCTGATTGACTTTAATTAAAGAGGCATTGGCAACACCTCGATCGATCGCTTCCTGAATAATTTTCGGATTGGTACAGAAAATATCGTCTCCTACCAGTTGAATGCGATCGCCTAAGCGTTTGGTCAATTCTTGCCAACCCTGCCAATCTTTTTCACCTAAACCATCTTCGAGGGAAACAATTGGGTATTGATTCAGCCAACTTTCCCACATATCGATCATTTCCTCGGAAGATTTCCGACTTTGATCGGATTTGAAAAATTCGTAGTAACCGCCATCACGCCAAAGTTCGCTAGTGGCAGGATCCAGAGCGATGGCAAAATCTTCTCCCGGTTTGTAACCGGCTTTTTCAATTCCAGCCAAAATTAACTCTACCGCCTCCACGTTAGCCTTTAAACTAGGGGCAAAACCGCCCTCATCACCGACACCAGTATAGTAACCTTTTTGTTTTAAAATCGATTTGAGAACGTGGTAGACTTCCGCCCCCATGCGTAAAGCTTCCGTAAAACTGGGCGCACCGACGGGAACTAATTTATACTCCTGAAAATCAACGGTGTTATCGGCATGAACACCGCCGTTAAGGATATTAAAACAGGGAGTTGGTAAGAGATTCGCTTCCTAACCGCCCAAATAACGATATAGAGGCATATTTTCAGAAGCAGCCGCTGCCCGAGCCACTGCCATAGACACTCCCAAAATGGCATTGGCTCCCAAATTTTTCTTATTGGCTGTACCATCGAGTTCTAACATGGTTTGATCGATCGCTGTTTGTTGGCTGGCTTCGGCTCCTTGCAGGGCATTGGCGATCGCTACCTTGACGTGGGCTACTGCTTTTAACACTCCTTTGCCACCGTAGCGTTTATCATCACCATCTCGCAACTCCCAAGCTTCATTAATCCCCGTAGATGCCCCCGAAGGCACGGCGGCTCTGCCTTTGCTACCATCATCTAAGATTACATCCACTTCCACTGTGGGATTACCGCAGGAGTCAAGAATTTCTCTGGCAGTAATCGAGGCAATTTTAGCCATGTTTTTATTCCTTATTTAGGTGGTTTCATCTCAATTATTATACCTAGAGATTTAGATGTCGATTGATTATTGTTATTTACTACACCTCAAATTACCGACTCTTGGCTTGATATTGTTGATATTTATTTAACTTTGAGAAAAGGACACTTATTTGGGAACCCTAACCTATCAACTCCCAGGGTTAATAAAAGTAATGCTGCCATAATTGCGCTCGTGATCAGTATCCCCCCTTGGGGTTCTGGAGAAAAAAATAGTTTCCAGAATAAAACAACGTTATTGATAAAAATAGCGAAAAATACTAATATAGACTGCCAATCTATAACGCTAACAAAAAGTTAACCACCCAAATAAATATAAACACAAAATTTTGTTTTGCAGACATAATATAAAACCCACAAGAGTTAACTATTACTTTGGCTGGATTATAGCAAACCCTATCTAGGGTTTGCGGCAAAAAGTTTTTCGTGGGGGCAGGGTGTGGGGTGTGGGGTTTTACCGATTTTGAGGGGGTCAATTACCTAATTTTCAGGGAAAAAGTCCAGGAATTTTCCCCCCGATCACTCGCATATAATATAAAGATTTATTAAATTGTATCTTATAATACAATGCGGGAGGGGGAGTGTGTATGGTCTGGAATGTTCTGTTTGCTTGTCATTGTTTTGGGTTGCCCGATCGCTTAACCCAAATCTAAATGTCGCAAGCACTCAAATCATCTGCCATTAACCCTTTTCTTTTCATGAAAATAAAACAACTCGGCCTTGTCTCTGGAGTTGCCCTGGCGACTTTGGTAACGGCTGGTGCAGCACAAGCTGCTTTGGTGGTCGTACCCCCGGGCTTGAATCCGGGCGACCAGTTTAGTTTCGCTTGGTGTTTGTTACTGACGGCACAAGGAATGCAACAAGCACCGACATCAACGATTACAATACCTTTGTTACCAACCAGGTCACAGGAAGCGCTCTTGCTACGCAATTAACAACGGCAGGATTTAACCTGGGTACTATCACTTGGAAGGCGAGGCGATCGGTTCTACTTCCGCTGTGTCTGCCAAAGTCAATACCGGTACTGATGGCAGTCAACCAGATGTTGCCATCTACCTCATAGATGGCAACAAGGTCGCCAATAATAATGCCGATCTTTGGGATGGCAGCATCCAAACCAATATCAATCGCACTCAGACAGATGCCTCCCGCTCAAGTGAGGTCTGGACGGGGGCAGACACGAATGGTTCCGCCGTACCGAATTTTTTGGGTGCAGCAAATTCCCGATATGGAACTTCTTTTTTTTTCGGATGGGTATTGGATAAATTGGGATAGCAATGCGAATAGCCAAAACTTTAGTTTTCCGTTATATGGAATGTCCTCAGTCCTGACAGTTCCGACTCCAGCAGTCAGTGTCCCCGAACCCTCTAGCCTTCTTGGTTTTATCACCCTGGGCGGCTTAATGCTAGGGAGTGCTGTCCGCAAGGCGAGAAAATAATGTTCCAAGGGAGAGGAGACGCGAGTTTCCTCTCTCTTTTTTTGGGTTTTTCGATACCAGTTATCAGTTACCAGTTATCAGTTATTAGTTACCAGTTATCAGTTATCAGTTAATTTCTGGAGTATATTGTGAAGCCAATCAAAACAGCGATAAAGGTGCGTTACGGCAGATTTTTATATTTATTAGGTTAGCCAAGATTGTCACCGCCTAACGCACCCTACTTGTTTCTTCTCAGGTTCTACCTGGGAACGAGGTATCAAACATGAGATGATCGGGAAATAGTTATACCATTTTTCTTTATTCTTGGCAGGTATCTTACCCCCCCTTGCCCCCCCGACGTCGGGGGGGTTGGGGGGGTGGGGGCGATTAACCATCTCTGCCATTACTTATGAAAAATGATATTATAATGCAATTCCGATCAGTATGAAACGAGACTCAATATTTTACCGACTTTTCCAACAATCTCCCTCACTTCTCTTCGATTTACTCGACAACCCGCCAGCTAATGCTACAGCCTACCGCTTTGACTCGGTAACTGTCAAAGAACCGAAATTCGAGATCGATGGCGTATTTCTCCCACCTGATACTGATAGGAACGGGGTGATTTATTTTTGTGAAGTACAATTTCAAAAAGACGAACGACTCTATGAACGGGTTTTTGGCGAATCATTTTTGTATTTTTATCGTCAGCGAGAACGATTTACCGATTGGCAAGTTGTTGTCATCTATCCCACCCGTAGTCTAGAACAAAGTAACACCCATCCCTACCGAGCGCTCGTCAATTGTAATCAGGTGCATCGGATTTATCTGAAAGAATTAGGGGAAATTCAGCAGTTACCCCTAGGGGTTGCTTTGATGGTACTAACTACGCTAGAAGAAACCCAAGCAGCGGAAGCAGCCCGCTATTTACTAGCAAGAACCCAACAGCAAATTCCCGATCCAGAAGCCAGTCGTGCCATAATAGAAATGATTAGTACAATTATGGTGTATAAGTTTACTAACTTGAGTCGAAAGGAGGTTGATGCAATGCTAGGACTACAATTGGCAGATACAAGGGTATATCGTGAAGCCAAGGAGGAAGGTCGTCAGGAAGGAGAATCTGCGCTCATCCTGCGACAACTCTCGCGTCGGATCGATGAAGTGACTCCTGAACAGCGATCGCAAATTCAAGCTCTCTCAATTAATCAACTGGAAGCTTTAGGAGAAGCTTTGTTAGATTTTACCAAACCGGGAGATTTAGAGGAATGGTTGCGATCGCTTCTGTAGGTGAACTTGGTGTTAAAACTATTTGGTTGGGACTGGGAAGATGACATGATATCAGCGAGACTTGGAAGCTATCTGATCAAATTAGTTCCCCCATAGAACCCCCTTGAGCCATCTTGCACACTTTTCTCTCTTTGTCAAATTTTATGTTAAGAAAGATGTGACTAATGGATAGGGGGAGAAGGGGAAAAGCAAACCTAAGATTAACCCTGCATCATCACAGCGGCAGCCGCAGCCACACCGGCGCCGGGGGTGACACCTTCGACACCTAACTCGATTAAAGTCGCTTCAATGGCAGCGATAACCGTGAGGATATCCCTCTCACTAGCAAAACCTAAATGACCGATACGGAAGATTTTACCCTTGAGGTGATCCTGACCACCAGCCACAGCGATGTCGAACTTTTTATTGAGAGTCGAACGAATTTTTTCCGCATCCACCAGAGTGGGGGCCACCGCAGTAATCGCCGTGGAAGCCCAGGAATCCGCCGCGTAGAGGGGCAAATCCAGGGCGCGCATACCCGCCCGCGTCATCTTCGTTAAGCGTTGGTGACGGGCGAAAATTGCCGCTAATCCCTCCCTTCTCATCATTTGCAGAGAAGCTTGTAAACCGTACATCAGGTTAACTGGAGGGGTAAAGGGGGAACTATCCTCATCGGTGGCTTTTTTGTATTTGCCCAAATCTAGATAAAAACGGGGCAGTTTGGCGGTTTCGTAGGCTTTCCAAGCTTTTTTACTCACGGAAACAAAACCTAAACCGGGAGGAATCATATAACCCTTCTGGGAACCAGAACCGACCACATCTAAACCCCATTCATCGATGGGAATATGATAAGCTCCTAAACTGGTGACAGCATCGACGATAATTAAAGCTTCCCCGTGGTCTTTTACCGCTTTGTTAATGCTTTCCAAGTCATTGAGAACCCCGGTGGAAGTTTCCGAATGGGTGATAATTACCGCTTTGATGGCTTTTTCCTTGTCTTCGGTCAGTTTAGCGGTGAATGCTTCTGTATCTAGGGGTTTACCCCATTCTGCCTTAACTACATCCACATTTAAGCCGTATGCTTTCGCCACTTTCCCCCAACGTTCCCCAAATTTACCATTATCCCCCACCAAAACTCGATCGCCGGGGCTGAGAAAATTAATAATTCCCGCTTCCATGGCACCAGTTCCCGAAGCGGTTAACATTAAGACATCGCCACTGGTTTGATGCAACCATTTAAGATTTTCGGTTAATTCGGCGATTACCTTGCTAAAAGCACCCGTCCGATGACCTATAGGTGCTTTAGCCATAGCCAATAATACCGCTTCCGGCACTGGTGTGGGGCCGGGAATCATCAACATATTTTTATTTTCCATGGTTCGTCCTCTCTCGTTGGGCTATATTCAAAAAGATAAAAAACCAAATCTCGATCGCATCAACTCTGAGGGGATGATTTAAGATTCGGCAAACTCTGATTATATCCCGGCAGATAGCCGTGTCAGTTATCAGTGATCAGTTACCAGTTATCAGTTATCAGATGTGAGTTTTCAGTGAATAGTATTAAGGGACAAGCTCGGAGCTGCCTGTTTACTGATAACTGAAAAACCTCTAACCGAGATTTTCAAAGAGTTTCTGGATACCTGCGGCAGCATCGGGCAGTTTTACCAAAGATTCGCCGATTAGAACCGCATTTGCTCCCGCTTGCTTCACTGTGGCTAGATCTGTTGCTGTGTGTAATCCCGATTCGCTGACGATCAGAATACCTTTTTCTCGCACCTGTTCGCCCCTTGCTTCTAGTAATTGGCGAGTATTGTCTAAATCGACTGTAAATGTCTCTAAATTGCGGTTATTGATGCCGATTAGTTCGATTCCCTCAATGGCTAACACTCGATCGAATTCGGCCAGACTATGCACCTCTACCAAAGCTGTCATCCCTAAACCCTTGACAATTTTGACAAAATATGCTAGGTCTTGATCGCTTAAAATAGCGGCAATTAAAAGGACAGCATCGGCTCCTTTAGAGCGAGCGTAGTAGATTTGATAGGGATAAAGGATAAATTCTTTGCATAATAGGGGTAAAGATACCGCTTGCCGGACGAGGCTAAGATTTTCGTAACTACCTTGAAAAAACTTACTATCGGTTAGGACTGATAAACAAGTGGCTCCCCCCTGTTCATAGGTACGCGCGATCGCTACTGGATCAAAATCTTCGCGGATAACTCCCTTGCTCGGGGAAGCTTTTTTGACTTCGGCAATCAAAGCGGGTTGGGTTTTACCCTGTTTTAAAGCGGCTAAAAAATCGCAAGGTGGCGCAGTATTAGCTATTTTTTGGCGTAATTCCAATAAAGGCAACCGTTCACGCAATTTATCGACTTCGATCTCCTTATGCCAAACAATTTCTTCTAAAATATTTTGGGGTTGTGCCTCTGGCACTTTCACCACATAACTCAAACTCTCAACTTTGACGGAAGGATTGGGGTGTTTTCTTCGGATCTGCATTTTTTCACTGTCCAGAGCGTGAACAGTGATTAGTTTAACAGTGATTAGTTATCGGGAATTGAAATAGAGACGGGGAAAACCACGTCTCTACAGATATTTATCTAGACTTGTGTGGATATTCCCAGTCTTCACCGAAAGGCTATTGCATAGCTTCGATCGAACGTTCTAAAATTTTATCTTGGAGTTTTTCTTCTTCTTGACGATTTTCGGTTAATAAAACCCGCGCTTTCGCAGTTTCTGCCTCTCCTTCCCCCAAAAGCTCTTCTGTACGAGTTAAGACATTTTCTTCGAGCATTCCTTCTGCTTGTCGTTCTTGGGTTAAATTGAGACGTGCTTTTTCTTCAATATTCATAAATTTATCCTTGCCACAGGTGCGATCGACTTATACCTTCAGTCTGACACAAATTTACTATTCTGTATTATTAACTACAGAAAAATTTAGAATCTTACTGGCGAAGCTGAGATTTAGGTATTTGTTCTCATTCCTTAAATGGACAGGGATCGATCGACCTAAAGCTATAAAATAAAACCTATGGAACAATTCCCCAGCTTAATCAAGCTTGTATATCGGGCGAATAATTATCGATTGCCTAAACCAACAGATTTCTGGACAGTATCCGATTCTATCGTCATCTCCTATTTGCAGAGCTTATGACCAAAGGTAATTTAAACGATCTCATCCGTACAGAAGCTAATAAAGAGGTAGAATCCCAAACCTCTCCTTCTCCCAAACGTTCTAAGGAAACTAACGCCACCCTACAGGCAAAAATTAACGACTTGACGGCAGAATTAGAAAAAACCGAGAAAAATCAGCAAAGTCTCCAAGAAAAAGTTATTTCTCTGGAAAAAGAACTTCAAGAACATCTGGAACTCTCTGTCAGATTACAGCAGTTACAACAACAGAGCGAGCAGTTAGAATCTGTCCTCTCGGAAAAAACTACTTTGGTGGCACAATTATCGAGTCAATTAAGTCAATCCCAGACGGAATTAACCGAGAAAAAACAGTTAATTGAAAAATTATCGAGTCAATTAAGTCAATCCCAGACGGAATTAACCGAGAAAAAACAGTTAATTGAAAAACTATCGAGTCAATTAAGTAAGACAGAAACAGAACTGACTGAAAAAAAACAGTTAATTGAAAAACTATATAATCAAATTAAAACCCTAGAAAATAGTCCCACCTCCACCCCTGAACCCTCACCAATTACCAAACTTGTGCCGAAGAAACCCAGTCTTTATAACTTTGAAATGGCAACTTTAGCCCGTTATATTGCCCCCAATCCTACCCCGACAGAGTTAACGGATTCCGATATCGGTTGGTTCGATTAATTATGGCTAGTAAAAATCAAGAACAACAACATCCACAGGAAAGACTCGATCGCCCGATTGTTGATCAGCTACTGCAATCAGAACCTAATGATTTAAACTTAGCTGAATGCGCTCGTTTACGCATACGTTATCAAAACTTTCCGGGGGCAAGAGAAATCCAAAGAGATTTAGATTTAATCCTAGAAAAATGGCAGTTAGATGAAGCTAGTTTATGGGCAAAAACTCGACAACTGCACAGTCACGGACAAGTGTATCAAATTCGCCAAAGCGAGGAGCAACAGGATTGGAGTTAAATTAAGCTATAGGGTTGAAAAAAACACTTGTTCCCTTTCACCTGATCTCAGGAAATAATATTATTGTAGGGGCGAATTGCCTTCGCCCTCTTTTAATAACTGCTGCTGTTCACCATAAGTGAGAGAAAGTTACAAATAGGAGATGCACCAAAAATAAAACCTATAATTTGATTTTATCTAATAATCTCTGAAACGGATTTTTTGGTTTACTTGCTGGCGGATCTGCGGGGGGATTAGGATCATCTAGATAACGATAATATTTCCAGATATCCCAGTAAGGACATCCCGGTTCGATGCGGATTCCTGCCCAATGTAAATATTTTAAGGGCTGATTTAATCTCGGATCGATTAAGATATTCCCCTGACGTTGAAAATGAGAACTTCCCCCCCAATTTCCCGCTTGACAACCCGGGGCGTGGACAATATTAAATCGATTGGGAACTCGTTTGAGAATGGTATAATTAATAATCGGTTGATCGGAGGTTTTTTGAGAAAAATCAAAATATTCTGGATGAGCGGCACATTCTTGAAAAGCACCATATAATTCCTGTTCTGAGAATAGATTCTTTTTACTAGCCCAAAAACCACCGTTAAACATCCCTGTTAGATCATTTTCTGTGAAGATTCCTTGTTCTAAAACAATCGGATTAAAGACATCAGTAACCCCTTTTTTGTGTTGGTAATCACAGCAGAGAAAATCGTAGGTATCAAGGAAATTTAGATTATCTATTATTTTTTCAAAAACTACGATATCGGTATCGATATAAAGAAATTGATCTAATTCTCCAAACCAACACACCTGCTTGCGAAATTGATTGGGACGAGCAAAGAATTTTTCTCCAAAAATATCATATATTTTCTGTGCCAATTCTTCCACTAATTGCAGATCAGGATAGAGAATAACGCCATATTTTTCTGCTAATAAATCGGCAATTTGTTGATAATTATTGTCGTAGGGAATCAAGATGACGGTAGAATCGGGATCGTACAAACGAATACTATTCATTAATGCGATCGCTTGATCAATAACTCGATCGTTAGCGGTAATGTAAATCCCTCGCTTCATAAATATCCTCGGGGTAAGAGTTAGAAATAATTATATAGCAGTTATCTTAATGGTGAAGTAGAAAGTTTTCCTTTTGGGGAGTCAGCCATCAGCTTTTTTCTCCCGATATCCCTGTTCACTGATAACTGATCACTGAATAGCTGATCAATCTTTCTCTGTCAACTCTTAAAGTTGATGAGTTTGTTTTTTGAATTGGCGAATAATTAAGGAAAGATCACTGCTACTTAAACAGTTTTTTCTTAAGTTTAGCCAGAGAACTCTGCATCCATAATTTTTTAAGTCGCAGGGGTTCTAAACCTTCTATATCAGCCGGATAGGGTTTTTTAATATCAAAGAAATCATTAATTTCTCTTAAAATTGTTTCAAAACGTGGTAGTAATTTTTCGGGATGATAATCATCGATAAAATTAGCTGGTAAAGAATTAACGGGAAAATTACGGGCATAATTAAGAATACGTTCTAGATCGTATTGAGTGGAATAAGCCCCGATTTTTTGACAATTGAAACCGGGATCGAGATAATCAGCTAGGGCGCTATTGACGCTAGAAAATACCGTACAACCACAGGCTAAAGCTTCCAGGGGCGGTAAGCCAAAACCCTCCGTTAAACCGTTTACAGCCCAATATTCAGCCGAATCGTAGAGATAAACCCGACTACGATTGAATAATCCCACTAAATCCTCCACATAGCTATCTAAAACCTTAACGCGACAGTGGGGACGGAGGGCGGGAACTAGACGATTGAGAAGATACTTTGAGGATTTGCGCCCCTGTACTAGGACATCGATATCCCTTTCTAAGCCTAAATTGAGAAATTCTGAGCCAATTTGATTAGGAAGATAGTAAATCAAAGCATTAGGAGCTTTTTCTCCCCAATAACCCATAGTATGGCGGCTAACGGTGATAATTGGTATTTGGGAGGGTAAACGAAAGCCGTAACCTGTACTATGGGCATGATAAATGATATTATGCGATCGCAATTTTTGCACCAGTTTAGGAACATCAAAACCCCAGCTAACCACAAAAATACTGTCATCATGGCTTATTTTCGTAAGTATATCCTCTAAAAAAGGATAATTTAACTCTTTTTGACGATAAGTCACAATCTGGGCGCTACAAATTTGACTAGCCAAATTGACAGTTTTCATTTCTGCCCACAGTCCACCCCCACCAAAGGGAGAAGTAGTACCGGGCAAAAGAAAATAGAGATTTCTCATCAGGATAATAGAAGTTTTGGTTAAGCGGTAGTTTGGAGACTTGGCTATTCTATACTTAATTATTAAGCTGTGAGGTATCTAAACGCAATAGTCGATCGGGCATAAGTGTAATTACTACTAAATAAATTTTTTAGCCTTGAGTCGGCTATCAAGAGACTTAGCTAGTTAATTACAAATTCTGCTAATTAATAAATATTAATAAACCGCAACCAGCTAGATAACTGGAATTTCACGGGCAAGCCATTAAGCCTTAAAAGTATTGCTATGCAAGGATCGTAGCCGAAAAAGCAAAACTACGGGTTTCCCTGTGGATGCGGTTTATCAGAGAAATTAAAATACTTGACTAGAGGCTTCGCAGTTTGCTATACTAGGAAGCAAGAACAAAACACAAAAGGGTAGGGGTCATGAAAATAAAACTTAAAAGATTAATAAAAAATTATGCATATTATTTCAAGAGCCACCTTAAGAAATTTTTGGGAAACTCATCCAGAGGCTCAGGCTGGTTTACGTTATTGGTACAAGCAAGTTAGTCAAGCAAAATGGCAAAGTTTCCAAGATATTCGTCAGGATTTTTCTTCGGCTGACTTAGTGGGTAATTTTATAGTATTCAACATTTGCGGCAACAACTATCGACTAATAACTTATGTTGATTTTTAACATAGAAATGTTTTCATTAGAAAAGTACTAACCCATGCTGAATATAATAAAAACCAATGGAAAAAAGATTCGTGGTTCAATAAATATTGATCTAAATCTCTGAATCTCCAAATAAGTAGGGAGGAAAAATTATTTGTAGGATGGGTTAGCGGTAGCGTAACATAATCGGGCGTTGGGTTTCATGCTTCAACCCAACCTACGTTCATCTTATATTTGATTCCACCCACCCACTTATGAAAACTATAAATTATTAACTAAAAATTTTGTATCTCCTTCAGTCACCGCTATTTAAACCATAAAATTAGAGTTATCTTTATGTTTGCCACTGATAAATACTTAGAATTATTAAAGCAATACCCTCCTCGTCCTATTCACAATGAGGAAGACTTAGAAATGATGCAGGAGGTTATTAATCGCCTTTTAGACAAACCCCAATTAACGGTAGAAGAAAGGGAATATCTAAATGTTTTAGGGTCTTTAATTTATGAGTATGAGGAAAATCAAGAGCCAATACCTGATATTTATGGACTTGAATTGTTGAAATTCATATTAGAGGAAAGAAACCTACAAAAGCAAGATTTGCTATCTATCTTTGAAAGTAAGTCAACCCTGGATGACATTTTTGATGGCCTACAAGAGTTAACTCCTATCTATATTCAAAAATTAGCCAATTTTTTAAATATATCTCCTGATTTATTTTTTCCTAGTTACTCACAAAAAATGCGTTAGACAGTTAGGCTTATTTCCTGTCTTAACGCATAGGTTAACAGACTAAATCAAAGCCCGATAACGCCCCAAAGCCAGTAGAGGAAAATACTGCTGATAGAAATGATATTTCAGGTAAAAATGACAGGGAAAACCTGTGCCGGTGAAGTAATCTTCATCCCATGTACCATTTTCTTTTTGGGTAACAAGAAGATAGTTGACACCCTTTTCAATCACTTCTCGCTGATAATTGCCGGTGACTTTCCCGACGGCTAATAAACCGATTAATGCCCAAGCAGTTTGGGAAGCGGTACTATTTCCCTGTCCTTTAAATTTAGGGTTATTGTAACTAAAACAGGTTTCACCCCAACCACCATCAATATTTTGACAACCGCTTAACCAATTGGCTCCTTTTTGCAATTGCTGGTGATATTTATTCGGTTCCAGAAAAGCCAAGGCAGATAACGCCCCACTGGTTCCATAAATATAATTTACACCCCAACGACCAAACCAACTACCATCAGCTTCCTGTTCTTTTTCCAGATAATCCAAAGCTTTTTTAACTCGATTTTCCTCCATGTTAACATCACAAGTGCCTAACATTTCTAGAACTCTGGCAGTCACATCAGCTGTATTAGGATCGATCATTGCTTTTAGATCGGCATAGGGCAAAGAATTAAGCCAGTTTTGATCGTTATCGATGTCAAAAGCTCCCCAACCACCAGCTTTACACTGCATAGTCGCCATCCAATTAACTGCCCGTTTCATCACACCTTTTTTAATATTTTCATCGGGCATTTTAATTAACTCTAAAGCCATCACCACCACTGCCGAATCATCTAAATCGGGATACCAGCGATTGTCAAATTCAAAAGCCCAACCGCCGGGGGTTCCGATTTTATTTTTAATCGCCCAATCGCCATAATCAAGAATTTGTTGAGCAATTAACCATTGTCCGGCTTTAATCATAGCTGGATGAGCGGGATTTAGCCCGGATTCAATTAGCGCTCGAATTACCCAAGCCGTATCCCAAACTGGCGACACACAGGGCTGCACACAATAGGTATTATCCGTCTCAATGGCAAAATTATCCACCGCTTTTAAACCGCGGGCAACAATCGGATCGTCAATATCATAACCTAGGGCTTTTAAAGCTAACAGGGAATTCAACATCGCCGGGATAATTCCCCCCCAATCCCCTGTGTCTTCCTGTCGTTCAATTACCCATTTTTCCGCCGCTTTCAGACTTTCTTGACGGAAGGGAACTAAATTAGTTTTTTCTGCCCATTTAAACAGCCCATCTAACCAGAGAAAAATATCTGACCAATTGTTACTTTTTGGTAACTCATACTTGACATTATTAACCCCTTCTGTATAGAGTTCATCGAGATTAAAACCCATTTTATACACGGGTTTTTTGTCGAAAACAATTAACAAAGGAACCGTACTTCCCCGCGCCCAACTGGACATTTCATAGATAGTAAAAGGGAAATTTTCCGGCAGTAGCATGATCCAAGCGGGGATAGAGGGAACCCCCAGCCAACCGTAACAACCAATCAAAGCGAGGTGCATTTTGGTGAAAATGCGGGTTTTACTGATGCCACCTTTAGCTAAGATAAATTCTCTAGCTTTTTCTAAAGCAGGATCATTAACGGGAATTCCCAATAGTCGCAGCCCCATGTAGGCTTCCACAGTGGTGCTAAGATCGCCACCATCCCCATAAAATAACTCCCAAGCGCCGTTGGGACACTGTTGCTGACGCAGATAGGTGGCTGCTTTGTCTAGGGGGCGATTTTTGTCGGTTTTCCAGATTTTGTGCAGTAAAATTGCTTCTGAGGTGATGGTGACATTAGATTCTAATTCTGCCCACCAGTAACCCTCTGGGTATTGGGTAGAAAGTAAATAATTTTGAGAAAGTTCGATCGCTTTCGCTGTTTTAGCGGCTATTGCGCTGATTTTTTCCTGAATCTGCATTTGTTTCTGTTCGACAACCTCTAGGGACCACGAGTGCAAATAAGATAATCTTATTTACAAAGTTTCTAATATAGATGAAGTATAACCTGATTTTGATGAACTACTCCCCACCGCTTCGCTGAGTGGGGAGTTTCTGACGCTTCTTTGCCGATGGCGGTTGCCTCATACTTCGCGCACAAGGAGTCGAAAGCTTGAATGTGAACTAATTGAGTTTTCTGGGGAAAGTGACCATGTACACATTTTGTTAGATTTCCATCCCAAGAATTCGATTTCTGCTGTAGCAGGATGCTTAAAGAGTTCCACGACTCTTAAAAGAGATAGTTTTATTAGTGGGATTGCTCACAAACTGGCCACCACATTCTTATAGTCATTTAAGATAAGAAGGAAGCAATCACCCCGCCAAAATGTCCTGGAGAAATACACCAGAATCAAAGCAAAAATACTGCCAAAAAGAAAATCTAGTCCCAAAAATAAAGGCATAAATAGCTTAAAATAATTAAATGATTTGTTACCTAGTCTGGGCAGGTGCTTTGCCCGCATTTCTCACAAACTGAGGAAAGAACCTAATTTGGAAGTTAAAAGTTGAGATTATTTTAAAATAAGAGAAAATTGTAAATTTGCGGCGTAAAAATTTAACCAAATTAGCTAAAAA
>SFBL01000116.1 GCA_007095785.1 Microcystis aeruginosa Ma_SC_T_19800800_S464 | reverse complement strand
ATTTTTGTCAACTGTTTTCGATCTAGAGCGAACTAATCAATTAAATCTCTTGCCAGATAAGGATTTAGTCAATTTATGCCCCCCTATCGAACCATACCAAGTAACGAAGAACCAAATAAACTAGAGAAAACCGGGTTAAACCGGCGAAAAAGTATTCCTGCCGCTAGTTGAGCGGGAGGCGAGATTTTCGAGACATTTTCGATGACAGGAGAAGAGATGAAGATGGCGACTCGATTAAATTTTTCTAGCGAGCAGTTTTCCCTACCCGGGTTAAAGCGTCTGCGCTCCTATCACTGGGCCTGGTTGCGGGGAGATATAATCGCGGGGATCACCGTGGCGGCCTATCTCGTTCCCCAAT
Organism: Microcystis aeruginosa Ma_SC_T_19800800_S464; assembly: GCA_007095785.1. Lineage (GTDB taxonomy): Bacteria > Cyanobacteriota > Cyanobacteriia > Cyanobacteriales > Microcystaceae > Microcystis > Microcystis aeruginosa_E. The sequence continues at coordinate 3,852 of SFBL01000116.1, read as the reverse complement.
GTCTGGCCTACGCAGAACTGGCCAGAGTACAACCGATCGCCGGATTATGGGCGATCCTACCGCCTATGCTTATCTATGCGCTGCTCGGTTCCTCACCACAACTCTCCGTCGGGCCAGAATCGACGACGGCAGTGATGACCGCCGCCGCCATCATGCCCCTCGTCGCCGGGGATAGTAGCAACTACGCCAGTCTGTGCAGTCTATTGGCCCTACTCGTGGGGAGCGTCTGCTGCGTCGCCGCTTTCGCCCAGTTGGGGTTTCTCGCCGATCTCCTCTCCAAACCGATTCTCGTCGGCTACATGGCCGGAGTAGCGGTGATCATGATCGTCGGTCAGTTGGGAAAAATTAGCGGGATGTCACTAAAAGCGGAATCGCTTTTCGGACAGATCGGGGAATTTTCCCGACATTTATCGGAGATTCACCCACCAACGCTGATTCTTGCCGCCGGTGTTTTAATTTTTCTGCTATTGGTACAACGTCGCTTTCCCAATGCCCCCGGTCCTTTACTTGCGGTTCTACTGGCGACATCGGCAGTATATTTGTTTCATCTGAACGAGCGAGGCATCGCCGTGATCGGGGAAATTCCCGCCGGTTTACCGAGTTTGAAAGTACCGAGAGGCTTTTCTCCCCAGCAGTTCGTCTATTTACTCTCCTCGGCCATCGGTATCGCCCTCGTCGGCTATTCCGATAACGTCTTGACCGCCCGGGCGTTCGGGGCGAAAAACGACTATCGCATCGATGGGAATCAGGAATTACTTGCGCTGGGAGCGGTGAATATTGGCAACGGCATCATGCAAGGCTTTCCCGTCAGCAGTAGCGGCAGTCGCACGGCGCTCGGCGATTCTCTCGGCAGTCGATCGCAACTGTTTTCCCTCGTGGCTTTTCTGATCGTGATTTTGGTACTCTTGTTCTTACGCCCGCTGCTATCCCTGTTTCCGAAAGCAGCCCTGGGGGCGATCGTGATTTACGCCGCGCTCCGTCTGATCGAGATCTCGGAGTTCAACCGTCTGCGTTGTTTCAAAACCAGTGAGTTCCGACTGGCGCTCGTCACCATGTTCGGTGTCCTGGCCACCGATATCCTCGTTGGGGTAGGGGTTGCCGTGGGGTTATCGGTGGTCGATCTGTTCACGCGACTGATGCGGCCGCACGATGCGGTTTTGGGGGAAGTGCCGAATCTGGCGGGCCTGCACGATATCGAGGATTGGAAGGGTGCGACGACGATCCCAGGATTGGTTCTCTACCGTTACGATGCACCCCTGTGTTTCGCCAACGCCGAGAATTTTCGCAAACGGGCAATGGCGGCGATCGAAGCGGAGAAAGTCCCCGTCGAGTGGTTCGTTCTCAACGCCGAAGCGATTCTAGATATCGATATTACGGCGGTCGATATGTTGAAAGAATTACATCGAGAATTAATCGGCCGTGGTATTACTTTCGCTATGGCGCGGGTGAAGCAAGATTTATATCAGCAATTAAAAAAAGGAGACCTATCCGAGACGATCTCGACCGAACGTATTTATGCAACCCTAGAAGAAGCGATCGAGGCGTTTCATCATCGTAACCCACCCCCATCATCCCCTTCTCAAGATTGACACTTTTACCGCTCATTCCTAGACAATCTAGGGGGAAATTCTCGGTTCACATATCTAAACTAATAAGCTGTTCATAATTTAAATTGCTTGTTGAGATCAGGCAAGGGGCAAGGGGCAAGAGGCAACAGTAAAGGGATTGAGGGAGATTCGGCTGATCATTAAGAATAAGCGGTTTAAATACGTCTTAGCTTACTACCAAATCATTACCCAAACAAATAAACAGAAAACTTCGTACAGAAGTGGGGCAAGGGGGAAATTTTCAGCTTTAACCTGGAATATACCCCCCTTTTCCCGACAAAAGAGTGAGATTTTAGCACCGGCTCAAGGCTGACCATTAGATAAAATTTTGTTACGAGCATTCCGCCAGCAATTTTTGAGCAAGATATAATCGAAATAGTGGGGCTGCCATTGGGCTAAAAGTTAAGCAAATTTAAGAGATAGCCATTTCAGAAAAAATCGATCATCGATGATGTTGATCTTCCCCAGATAAGAAACGAGTGAAGATTAATTGTTGAACCGAGCATCAGAAGCTATCTCTAAAGGGGCAAATGTTAGAAAGTTATCCCATTCGGGGAACCATCAGTCTTAACTTATCTATTTCCTATTGCTTGTATTCATTTAGTCATCTAACAGCAAGGGATGTAATCTCATTCAGGGGAAAAAGTCGCTATGAACCACCAAATAGAAACCCCGATCCGCTCACCTTCTCAAGCTCGATTCCGTTCACGGGAGGAACGCATCCAGATCGGTAAATCCCTGCGGGAGCGATTGCCGCGTTCTGACCACGCTATCTGGCAACCTCCCGCAGCTGGTCGAGAGCCGATCGAGATCATCGAAGCATCAAATCGAGGGCGATTACAGGAATTGATTCCCATCCGCTACGGACGAATGTTGCGGAGTCCCTTTACCTTCCTGCGCGGTTCCGCTGCTTTGATGGCCTACGATCTGGCCACCACTCCCAAAACTGACCTGATCGTGCAGGCCTGCGGGGATTGCCACCTGTTGAACTTCGGATTGTTTGCCACCCCCGAACGCAATTTAGTCTTCGATATTAACGATTTCGACGAAACCCTGCCCGCACCTTGGGAATGGGATATCAAGCGTCTCGTGGTCAGCTTTGTCATTGCCGGCAGGGATAGCGATCTATCCGATCAAGAATCGAAGGCGGCGGCGATCGATTGCGCTCGTTCCTATCGAGAACACCTGCGGGAATATTCTCGCCTCAGTCCCTTAGAGGTATGGTACACGCGCATAGGAGCAGAACAGGCGATCGAGATGTCTCCCGACGAAAAGACGCGGAAGATACGGGAACAGATAATGGCAAAAGCCCGCGAGCGCATCATCGAACATCTCTACCCCAAGATCGTCACCCAAACCGGCGGACGCAATCGCTTTGTCGATCAGCCGCCTATTCTCTACCATGTCAACGAACCGGATTGGGAGACTATCGTGCGCGAGGGTCTGGAAGACTATCGCCAATCCCTGCCGGAGGAACGCCGAGTCCTCTTTGATCGCTACCAATTAGAGGACTTTGCCCTGAAAGTGGTGGGCATTGGCAGTGTCGGCACCAGATGTTATATCGCCCTATTGTTCTCGGAAGATAACCATCCCCTCATCCTACAAGTTAAGGAAGCCTGCCCTTCGGTTCTGGAACCCTATACCGCCAAGAGCCAGTACGAAAACCAGGGACAACGGGTAGTTACAGGCCAGAGATTGATGCAATCCTCTAGCGACATATTTTTGGGCTGGACCCAGGGAAGAGGGGGGAAAGACTTCTATTTACGGCAACTACGGGATATGAAGTTTTCCCTACCCATTGAAGGAGTATCGGCCGTCCAACTGCAACGCTACGCCGAGTTCTGTGGCTGGACTTTGGCCCGCGCCCACGCTAAATCTGGAGATGCGGCCACCATTAGCGGTTATTTGGGAAAAGGAGATCAGTTCGATCTAGCGATGGGCGAATTTGCGATCGCTTATGCCGATCAGACAGAACGAGATCACGCCGCTTTGGTGGATGCGGTCAAAACAGGACGGGTCGAGGCTTTGGTAGAAGAAAATTTATAGGGTTAAGCTATCAGCCATCAGCCTGTTATTTCTCGACCTTAGATTAGGGGCGCAAAGCTCGCGCCCCCACATTGCGGCTGGTATTGTAAAGTTTCAATACAAATATAGTCATATATAGCCAGCCATGGTAATATATAGACAGGAAACTATCAGACTAGGCAAAAAAAACAAGAATAAGTTATCGAACGGCTTGGAGGTG
>SFBL01000115.1 GCA_007095785.1 Microcystis aeruginosa Ma_SC_T_19800800_S464 | reverse complement strand
ACTCTGTGTAAGACAGTACATGGTTTTTTAACTGTGGTATGCGACGGTGGTGGAAGCAGAAACTTAAATCGTGAGGTTTAGGAATCGCCGCACTTTTAGGGCGGCGAGGATGTCAAAAACAAAACCCCCCACCAATGGGCAGGGGGTTTTTTAGTCACCTAATTCAAGGTTTAGCCGAACTTGCCAGCAGTGGAGGCGATCAAGAAGGCGGCGTAGGTGAAGATATAGCCAACGGTGAAGTGAGCTAAACCAACCAAACGAGCCTGAACGATCGAGAGAGCCACGGGTTTGTCTTTCCAACGAACGAGGTTCGCCAGAGGAGTGCGTTCGTGGGCCCAAACGATAGTTTCGATCAACTCTTGCCAGTAACCACGCCAAGAGATCAGGAACATGAAACCAGTTGCCCAAACGAGGTGTCCAAAGAGGAACATCCAGGCCCAGACAGAAAGGTTATTAACACCGTAGGGGTTGTAACCGTTGATTAACTGAGCCGAGTTAGCCCAGAGGTAATCGCGGAACCAGCCCATCAGGTAGGTGGAGTTTTCGTTAAACTGAGCCACGTTACCCGACCAGACACCGAGGTGTTTCCAGTGCCAGTAGAAGGTTAACCAACCCAGGGTGTTCAACATCCAGAACATGGCTAGGTAGAAGGAATCCCAAGCAGAGATGTCGCAAGTACCGCCACGGCCGGGACCGTCGCAAGGGAAGGAATACCCGAAGTCTTTTTTATCGGGCATTAATTTGGAACCACGAGCGTCTAAAGCACCTTTAACCAGGATTAGAACGGTGGTGTGTAAACCAAGAGCGATCGCATGGTGAACGAGGAAGTCGCCAGGACCGATGGTTAAGAATAGGGAGTTAGTGCCGCTATTGATTGCGTCTAACCAACCGGGTAACCAAACATCACCGTAGTTGGGATAGGCGGTGTAAGCGATACTATCGGGGTTAGACAACAGTACGTTCATGCCGTACAGGGTTTTACCCGAAGCTGCTTGCACGAATTGAGCGAACACAGGTTCGATCAGGATTTGTTTTTCGGGAGTACCGAAAGCGACGACTACATCGTTATGAACGTAGAGGCCGAGGGTGTGGAAACCTAAGAAAAGGGAAACCCAGCTTAGGTGAGAGATGATCGCTTCTTTATGCTCCAGCATCCGCGCCAGCACGTTATCTTTGTTCGCTTCGGGATCATAGTCACGCACGAAGAAGATAGCACCGTGAGCGAAAGCACCCACCGCTAGGAAACCAGCGATGTATTGGTGGTGGGTATAAAGAGCCGCTTGGGTAGTGTAGTCCTTAGCGATAAAGGCATAAGGGGGTAGCGCGTACATATGCTGCGCCACCAGAGAGGTGATCACGCCTAAAGAAGCGAGAGCCAAACCGAGTTGGAAGTGGAGAGAGTTGTTAACCGTGTCATAAAGATTTTTGTGACCGGCTCCTAACTTACCACTGGGGGGTCTGTGTGCATTGAGGATGTCCTTGATGCTGTGACCGATGCCCCAGTTGGTGCGGTACATATGACCAGCCACAATGAAGATAACAGCGATCGCCAAGTGGTGGTGAGCCATATCGGTTAACCAGAGGGACTCGGTTTGGGGATGGAAACCACCTAAGAAGGTGAGAATCGCGGTTCCCGCGCCTTGGGCAGTACCGAAAATGTGGTTAGCAGTATCGGGGTTTTCCGCATACACACCCCAGTTACCGGTGAAGAAGGGTAGTAAACCCGCCGGGTGGGGGGGAGTGGAGAGGAAGTTGTCCCAACCAACGTGCTGACCGCGGGATTCGGGGATAGCAACGTGAACGAGGTGTCCGGTCCAAGCTAAGGAGCTAACACCGAACAGAGCGGCGAGGTGATGGTTCAGGCGAGATTCAGCGTTTTTGAACCAAGCGAGGCTAGGACGGAACTTAGGTTGTAAGTGTAACCAGCCAGCAAAGAGGAAAATCGCCGAGAGAATCAGCAGGAACACCGCACCTTGGTATAGGTCTTGGTTGGAGGTCATACCGATGGTGTAGAACCAGTGGTAAACCCCGGAATAGGCGATGTTAACCGGATTAGAAGCGCCAGCTTGGGTGAAGGCATCTACAGCGCCTTTACCGAACTGGGGGTCCCAAATCGCGTGGGCGATGGGACGGATATTTAAGGGATCTTTGATCCACTGCTCGAAGTTACCTTGCCAAGCGACGTGGAATATAGTGCCGGAAGTCCACAGGAAAATGATTGCAATGTGGCCGAAGTGCGACGCGAAAATCTTTTGGTAGAGATTCTCTTCCGTCATGCCATCATGACTTTCAAAATCGTGGGCTGTGGCGATCCCGTACCAAATCCGACGGGTGGTCGGATCTTGGGCTAGATCTTGGCTAAATTTAGGGAATTTAGTTGCCATAGCTGTTTAGGAAATTCTCCTCTCTAAATAACTGAGGCTCTTACACGAGTGCTGGTTATTTCCTTTTTTAAATTCACCTTCTGTAATAGGAAACGCTTACAGAGGTATCGGTCAATCGACGCTGGTTGAGCCTAGTCTTGCCAATCCCCGGGGGACTGGCAAGCCCTTATAGGCAAGTTTAGCCAATCGAGAGACTTCTGGCCAAGAAGAATGCCCAAGTGGTAACAATACCGCCTAAGAGGTAGTGAGCCACACCAACGGCACGACCTTGAATGATGCTCAGGGCGCGAGGTTGGATAGCGGGGGCAACTCTTAACTTGTTGTGCGCCCAGACGATCGACTCGATTAATTCTTGCCAGTAGCCGCGACCACTGAACAGGAACATCAAGCTAAACGCGAAGACGAAGTGACCGGCTAGGAACATGATTCCGTAGGCAGACAGGGCAGAGCCATAGGAATTAATGACTTGCGCTGCTTGCGCCCAGAGGAAATCCCGTAACCAACCGTTGATGGTGATGGCACTTTGGGCGAAGTTACCGAGGGTAACGTGGGTGACAGTGCCATCGGGGGCGACGGTTCCCCAGACATCGGACTGCATTTTCCAGCTAAAGTGGAAGATTACAACCGAGATGGAGTTGTACATCCAGAACAGGCCGAGGAAGACGTGATCCCAACCGGAAACTTGGCAGGTACCGCCGCGACCGGGACCATCGCAGGGGAAACGGAAACCGAGATTCGCTTTATCGGGAATCAGACGGGAACCGCGAGCGTAGAGAACCCCTTTGAGGAGAATCAACACGGTGACATGGATGGTGAAGGCGTGGATGTGATGCACGAGGAAATCGGCAGTACCGAGAGTGATCGGCATCATGGCCACTTTGCCACCCACTGCTACCACGTCGCCACCGAAAGCATAACTAGCAGTAGTGAGAGCGTTAGGAGCGGTGTTGCCGGGGGCCAGGGTGTGGAGACTTTGTACCCATTGGGCAAAGATGGGTTGTAGTTGAATTCCCGTATCCGAGAACATATCTTGGGGACGACCAAAAGCCCGCATGGTGTCGTTGTGAATGTATAAACCGAAGCTATGGAAGCCAAGGAAAATACATACCCAGTTCAGGTGGGAGATAATTGCGTCGCGATGACGGATCATCCGATCGAGCAGGTTATCCACGTTTTTGGCCGGATCGTAGTCCCGCACCATGAAGATCGCTCCGTGCGCTCCCGCACCGACGATTAAGAAGCCACCGATCCAAGTGTGGTGAGTGAACAAGGATAGTTGGGTGGCGTAGTCCGTCGCCTGATAGGGATAGGGCGGCATGGCGTACATATGGTGGGCCACGATGATGGTTAGCGAACCTAAGAGAGCCAGGTTAATCGCTAACTGGGCGTGCCAAGAGGTGGTCAGGATTTCGTACAGTCCTTTGTGACCTTGACCGGTGAAGGGACCTTTGTGGTTTTCGAGGATTTCCTTCATGCTGTGACCGATACCCCAGTTGGTACGGTACATATGACCAGCAATGATGAATAATACAGCGATCGCCAAGTGATGGTGAGCGGTATCGGAAAGCCAGAGACCACCGGTCACGGGGTTCAAGCCACCTTTGAAGGTGAGGAAATCCGAGTAAGCACCCCAGTTAAGGGTAAAGAAGGGGGTCAAACCCTGGGCGAAACTGGGATATAAATCCGCCATCTTGCTCGGTTCGAGAATGAACTCGTGGGGCAAGGGGATGTCTTGGGGAGCGACTCCCGCATCGAGGAGTTTGTTCACCGGTAAAGAAACGTGAATCTGATGACCGGCCCAACCTAGGGAACCTAAGCCGAGTAAACCCGCCAAGTGGTGGTTCATCATCGATTCCACGTTTTGGAACCATTCCAGTTTCGGTGCGCTTTTGTGGTAATGGAACCAACCAGCAAACAGCATCAGGCCCGCCATAACTAAACCACCGATGGCGGTGCAGTATAGCTGATAGCTGTTGGTGAACCCGGAAGCCCGCCAGAGGTAGAACAGACCAGAGGTGATCTGAATACCGTGGAAACCGCCGCCCACATCGCCGTTGAGGATGCCTTGACCGACGATCGGCCAGACCACTTGGGCGCTGGGTTTGATGGCCAGCGGGTTGGTTAACCAAGCTTCATAGTTAGAAAATTTCGCGCCGTGGAAGTACATTCCACTTAGCCAAACGAAGACAACGGCGAGATGTCCGAAGTGGGCGCTGAAGATTTTCCGAGAAATATCTTCGAGATCGCTGGTTTGACTATCAAAATCGTGGACGTTGGCGTGTAGGTTCCAAATCCAGGTAGTGGTTTTGGGTCCTTTGGCTAAAGTGCGATCAAAATGCCCCGGTTGACCCCACTTCTCAAAGGAAGTAGGTACTGGGTCTTTATCTACAATCACTTTAGCTACCGCCTCTTTGGGGGGGAGTGCCATGAGGATTCTCCTCTCTCGACAATAGACTTAGCGTTTTATTTGAGGATAGATTTTTTAACCTAAAAAAGGCAAGTTGAAATCTGACCCACCTTTTGTTAATGTCGCTTGACTTTCCTCTTGGGTGAGATTCCAGTCGAAAGCATCAATAGTAGATGATAAGTCTTTGTTCTCTCCTCTGTTCGTTGTGCTTAACAATAATTAAAATTCTCTCAATCCTTGATAGGAGAGACATTTTCTGCTATGGACGGTCTTAGTCAGGGTCAGACCGGTAATTTTTCTTTACAAAAGTTTATTAATCGTCGCCCCAGAAGCCGATTTCCCCTTTTTCTCCCTCACCAGACCATATAGAAAATTCAATAGATAGATTCTCAAAAAACAATCAAACAATTCTGTAAAATTGAGGCCATGACCTCATCTTCTCGCGCTTTTGCTGACACCAGAGCATTCAATGACTCTAGCAAAAATCAATGGTTTGTATAGATTTTGGCCTTGGCTCTAGGAGGAACGTGCTATCCCTACTACATAAATTAATCCCAGTCAAAACCCTTCGTATATGTCTTGTGATCGGTTTACTGACTATTCTGTTAACCGCCTGTGGCGATCGCTTGACGGCTACCAATCTCCCCACTTCGGAAACCTCTAATCTTCCCGTCGTCCAAGGCCGCATTTCTGAGGTTGCCCCCCCGGTCCTAATTCAGGAACTGCGCCCCAGTTTAGAGCGTTACGCTCCCCAAGTAACGATTCTCAGTCCTCTGGCCGAACAAGTTTTCGATGACACTCAGGTGACAGTTAAACTACAAGTGTCAGATCTGCCAATTTTCCAAGACGATACCCTGAAATTAGGACCCCACTTGAGTCTAATTGTCGATAATGAACCAGCAGCAGCCATTTACGACCTCAAGCAACCGATTATCCTAGAAAATCTTGCCCCCGGTACTCATACCCTGCGCGTCTTGGCCCTGCGTCCTTGGCAGGAAAGTTTTAAAAATGATGGGGCATTTGCTGAAACAACCTTTCATATTCTGACAAAAACAGGCAAAAATGCCCCTGATCATAACTTACCCCTGTTAACCTACAGTAGTCCGCAAGGAATCTACGGTGCAGAACCGATCCTGCTCGATTTTTATCTGAGTAATGCTCCTCTACGTCTGTCCAATACTGCCAACGGGGATAATAATCTTCAAGATTGGCGCATTCGTGTCACCGTCAACGGTGAAAGTTTTCTGCTTGATACTTGGGAACCCATTTATCTCAAGGGTTTTAACAAGGGCAATAACTGGGTACAACTAGAATTCATCGATGGTAAGGGAAATAAAATCGAAAACGAGTTTAATACCAGCGTGCGCGTGATTAGCTTTGATCCCTCTTACCGAGACGGTCTTAGTCAATTAGTCCGCGGCGATTTATCCCCTACAATTGCCCGTAGCATTGTTGATCCCAACTATCAAACTATTCCCAGTCCAGAGGAAGAAACCCCTGTTATCGAACCAGAAACCTCTATAGTTGAGGAAGAAAACCCTATAGTTGAGGAAACCCCTGTTATTGAGCCAGAAAGCCCAATCGTGGAAGAAACCCCTGTTATTGAGCCAGAAAGCCCAATCGTGGAAGAAAACCCTGTTATTGAGCCAGAAAGCCCAATCGTGGAAGAAAAACCAGTAGAGACAGAAACAATCGAAAAGGTAGAGGAAACCCCTGAAGCGATCGAATCTCCCCTAACCACCATACCAGAGACAAAGGAGATTAACGAACCTGCCCCCGGTATTCAGCCTCCGCTAGAAGTGGAACCTATTCCCGAACCCCAGAACAATAGCGAGGAAAAAATCACCATTTTTGATCGCGTTCAACAAACTTTAAACCGCTTCCAGTTGGCCTCTTCCCCAGCAGAAAAAGATATCGAACTACCTACCCTCGATCCTCAATTATTCAGCAATGTCGAGCGGTCTTAGAGCCTAGCTTAATCCAGTTTTCAGGGGAAGTGGGGAGGTAGGGAGGTAGGGAGCGGGAGAATGGGGGAATTTCAACTAACACCCTAAAACCCCAACACCCTAAAACCCCAACCTCCAACCGCTCGATCGAGAAATTATTAAACAAATATTTCGCAATATGGACAAAATCAGGAACTAAGTTATAATCTAAAACGTCTATAGATGATTTACTAACTTTTTGCTTGAGGTAATTGTGTTTAACAAAATTTCCCTTGTCGCTGGTTTTGCCGGTTTAGTTGCCCTAACTACCCTTGGTGCTGTACCCGCACAAGCAGGACCACAAAATAACGAAATCCTGATCAGTCAACTGCGCGGCCATGACACCTACAGAGGTGAGCCGCAACTCAACCCCGGTGACTATATACTCGGTCGCGTCCGGGGAACCGTGGGTGGCATTATGTCCATCCAATTGATCAGACTTGTAACAGTGGATGGCAAAGAAATTTTCAACGGCGACTTTGCTGACGGAACCACCGCTCGTATTACTGGGGATGCCACTGGTGGTGACGATGTACTATTGCAAGTGGTAGATGGCAAATTAGTTTATGTGGGTAAAGCTCGTCCCTATTGGGTTTCCCGCTTGAAACTAAAATCAGAAATCGCCGTCAGTAGCACTCGCTCGCAACTTTTAAGAGAAATCAACGAAAAACAACCCGCTTGGGGACTTCCCGCTTTACCCCCGGAAACCAGAACCTTTACTGAAGTTGCTCCCCAACCTGCTCCCGAGCCTAGTGTATCTCCTATCCGCGGACTTTGGTAGTGGGAAGACATCAGCAGAAAATCTCTTGTCTTGAGACTGAGAAGGGTGAAAACTTTCCTCTCAATCTAACCAATTTGGACTAAATAAATCCCTCTTTTTCAGATAAAAGGGGGATTATTATTGCTCTCTTAGGTTTGGTAGGTAAAATGTATTCTAAGATACAGTCCTGCTGGCGAGGGAGTGGAAGGAACCACTCCAGACACAGAGGACACAAAGATTGATCGCTTCTATAGTAAGTTAAACTGAGCACACAAAGAATAAGAGAGCCATGACCGAATCCAGATAGGGAAATTTCCCGATATTCACTCCAGTTCAAAAGACTGATTATTAAATTTCAAAGTCCGACAATTCTCCGTCACCGTCCGCACCACATCATCGGGCGCACCATCGGGAATTTCGGCTTCAATCTCCAGTGTTACCTTAACCCTGGCCCCACTGAGTCGGGTGAGATGCTGGATGATCTCATTGGCGATCGCTGGAGCGTCTCGATTGATCCGCAGGGGATCGATCTCAACACTGCCGTAAAACCTCCGCAGAACCAGCTTTTTCTCAACCAGATCACCGGGAGTCTCTGTCACAGTTAATCCAACACCAGAGGGTAAAGATGACGGACGATCGCGGTCACTAGAGATAACGGGATCAGTCTCGGCAGTGGTCGGAGGGCTAGCTGGTTTCTCGGCCTCTAGCTGCCCCATAGCTACATCAGGCTTAACCAGAAGGCTGTGACTGCTGATACTCGGGTTAATATCCCGAAGGATGACAAGACCAGTATATCTTTGCTTCACCTCATCCCAGCCCTCTGCATAACCGAAGTTTTCCTCTACGAGCGTAGAACGAACCCCCTCCCGCACAGTTTGAAGTAGAACATCCTGGTTCTTGAGACGGGGCAAGTAAAGATACTGCGCTAGGTACTCCCACAGACGTTTCAGATCGATGTGGTTAGTTGAACGCCACAGGTATTTGTCGAGGGCGTCCATCCGCAGGTTGTCACCAGAGTAATGGGTAATCAGTTGCCCCTCATGAAGCAGTTTGCGGCTGGCTCGATCGATAGGGGAATCATCCCCCTGAAGAGGGGTTTCAGTCCAGTGGATGCCTTTCTGGGGGTCGGGTTGCTCTGGAACCAGCAGCCACTTATAGGTTTGGTTGAGGATCAGGCTTACCTCCTTGTCGGCTTGATCGCGCTTAGTGATCGCCTGTTTATTCGGAGAAACATCGAGATTGAGGGTTTCCCGATCCGCCACAATTGAATTCCAGGCAAGATATCCGGCGACGTTCTTCTCTAAGTTTTCCAAGTTCGACTTGTCAGCGGCAACAAATACAAGCGTATTCTTGTAATAGCGGGGGCTACCCCCTCTCTGATTGAGAATTTCCGCCACTAAACGCCGAGCGGGGCTATCTTCGGCGGATTTGCTGTGGGGTTGCCCAGGACCGAGAACTACAAGCCGCACCCCCAGATGAGGATCATCGGGAATATCAGCAGTTGATTCTGGGGCAATATGAATCGCTCCAAACTCGCCCCGCTGCTGGTCGGCCTTCAAGCGCCGGACGATTTCTTCTGTCACTTTATACCGCTCCTCAAAGAGCAGGTTTGCCCGATCTTGGGCTGTGCGGGTGACGTTCGGCTGATTGGAAATCCAGTAGCGGTTGCCATCGATGTAGAGGTAGGTGGCCCGATCTGTTAGCCGCCGTAGGGCATCACCAAAAGTGGCTACAGTCTCCCCCGGCTGCACGCAACCGAGTTTTATCCTCTTATCTTCTAGTCCTCGGTTAGCAGCCCGAATCGTGGGGGCCGAGCCAAGGTAAATAGTGCGCGTAACCCGACGGCAAGCAGAATAGCGTCCCAGGTTGGAATTTTGGCGATCGATGTCGAGGGGCAGAGAATTGGGGCCATCCACATCCTTTTCGATGATCGGAACCCAATTATCATCTAAGTAGCGGGTTAACTCCGACTGAACCTGAGCATCATCCATCGGGACGTGGGACGGCATGATCAACAAGCTCTTGTCCTCTCGCTCCCAAAGGGAATGGATGACCTTGGCCATGAGTCGCAAAACACCCCTGGTGCGCTGGAATTTATCGAGGGTTGACCAGTCGGAGTAGAGGCGATCAAAAAATTCTGGGTGAATGGGATAGGCTTCCCGCAGGCGGCGCCTGTAGTCAGCCTCCAGGCATTCGCTAGGAAATTCCTGCCCCTGGGTCCGATACATCTCGGAGAAGGCTTTAATCACCGCATCCCGTGCGACAAATAGTTGCGGGTCAGTAGTGGTTTGAAAGAGACGGCGGCGGACGATCTCGAAACTCTCCTCGGCACTAGCGGGTCGCCAAGGGGATTGGATGCGCCCGATCGCATTTTTAAGGCGGTCTAGGGCCTCTGTACCCCGTTCTCCTCCGGTTTCAACATCTGTAGTCCGTACTTCTCCGGTTTTTTCGTCAACGGTTTCCGAAGCGGGGATACTCACAGCCAAAAGCGTCTGCTGGGCATTTTTTGCCGACTCGCTCAGGGTTTGGGCAAAAGTAAACTGGGTGTCAAAACTACCGCCAGCAATATCGTTCTTGTCGTGCAATTGCCTGGCATAGGCAACCCATTCGTCGATCAAGATCAAACAGGGTGAAAAACGATTAAACAATATTTTGAGTGCGTCTCCCGGATTAGTGGAAGTTTCATCGGCGTTGCGAACCAGAGCGTAGCCCTCAGCGCCGCCGAGTTGCCAAGCTATTTCTCCCCACAGGGTCTTGATTTCTGGGCGATTTTGCTTGTTGTGTTCCGGTTTATAGGGGGGGATGCCACTAGGCTGGACTTTAGTGCCGACCAGAACAGCAATGTTGACATTTTCGGGGGGTTTTTTAATGTTCAGAGCTTGGAAGATCGACTCCATACCGGGAAGATCTTCGATCGCCAAAGCATTGCACAGATGGTAGAGGGCCAGCATGGCGTGGGTTTTTCCGCCACCGAAGTTAGTTTGCAGTTCAATCACCGGCTCTCCGCCATTACCACTCAGACGCAGCAGGGCATTGGTCAGAAGTTGCTTGAGTCCTTCGGTGAGGTAGGTGCGGCGGAAAAATTCCGTCGGGTCGCGGTATTCGTCAGAGCCTTCATCGAGATAGACTTGCCAGAGGTCGGCGGCAAATTCGGCCTGTTGGAAGCGTCCAGAAGCCACATCGGGGTGGGGGGTGGCGATTTCCCGCCAGGGTTTCAATCCCGACATCGGTTGTCCTTCCGTCGGTGCGATCGCTTGGCGCCTTGTCTCTCGCCGGGCCTGTTCTTCAAAGCGAAGTCTGAGGATTTCTTGCTTCTGCTTCTCCACCTCTTGGGTGTCGGCGGAAACCGAACTCAGTAGGCGAGAGATGCTATCAAAAGCCCGGTAAGCATCGTCGAGGCTGAAAGCATCGTTATGGGCCCAGGCGTTGCGGACATCTCTTAGTTCACTGGTCAGAGAGCGATCGCTTCTGCCTAGGGTTTTCTTAAAAACTTCATTCCACTGCTCCCAGAGGACAATTAGCAGGGCCGAAACGTCTTCTTTGAGGACGGCATCACCTGTCCTGCGGATCGTGTAGCTCTCAGGGAGACAACTTAAGGCCACGGCCACCCACTTCTGGCCGTAGCTTGCTTTCATTTCTCGTTCAATGAAGGGGTATAGTCCCTCTCTGAGGAAATCTAGGGCGCGTCCGACTCGTTCACGATTGCTGATTGCCATGGGATTTGATGAGGAGTTATTTTTATAATGCCTCAATTTGGGAGAGATAACCACACGAAGGGGGATTTTGAACCACAAAGAACACGAAGGGGGATTAACCACAGAGGCACAAAGGTCACGGAGATTGTTAATAATTAGCTCCTATCAAGACTTTTTTGGGCTTCAGAGAGGTTTAGCATTAGTGTTAGTGGATCGAGTCGGGATGATATAAAGCCACATTTTTCTGTGTAGAATTGTTTGGCTTTTTCATTGAGTGCGTGAACGAGAATCGCTCTAATTCCGGCAATCACAGAAGCTTGCAAGCTTCGGAGTACGGCATCTTTGATGAGGGCTTTTCCAAGTCCTTGTCCTTGATGGTTGCGGTCCACTGCCAGTCTGCCCACAATGATTACCGGAATGGGATCTGGCATATTTTGTTTAATTTTGCCTGGAGCTTGATCGCGCATCACACTACCTGTGGACAGACAGTAGTAACCGACTACTCTATTGTCTGCACAAACAACGTAGGTACGTGCTGCACCAGTAGATTCACTTTTTATTGCGCGTTCTTTCAACCAGTTATTCAAGCTTGTTTCACCGCAGTCGAAGAAATCTATCTTGTGTTCTGGGTTGAGTGGTTCTGGTGCTGTATAGGTTATTCCCAAGGGCTTTTAGTGGATAATAACTGAGCCAGCTTTTCATTTTTTTTTGCTGGAGTGTCAAGTGCTTCATTGAAGGCTTCCCATTGTTCTTTATTGAGGACAAATAGCCTGCGATCTAGTACATAACTTTTGGGTTTGTGGGGTTTTTTGGTGATTTTCATAAGTTTTGAATATATAGTTTGCTTACATTGTACACAAAGAGCGGCTGATCAACTCTGTGTCTCTGTGGTTTAAATTCACCACAAAGGCACAAAGGTCACAAAGAAAAGGATAGTTGTTCGGGAGAGGGTTTATATTCGTTGGCTAGGCGGGTGATTTCTGGCCAAGAGGTGACGAGGCTATTGTAGGCTATGGCTTCTTGGGTCCAACCTTTTCTGTCACAGAGGCTATAAAGTCTATAGGCGAGTTCTTTGGCTAAATCGGCTTTGTTTCCTAGTTTAGCCAAGAGTTCTGCGGCTCCGGTTTCGCCATTTTTATCGAGGGTATGGATGAGGTGTTGGGTGATTTCCCATACGGGTGTCCGCTCATCTTTTTCTGGCTTCCAATCGGTTTTAAGATCTTCGCGCTTGAGTAGTCGCACTTTACCGGCTTTTGCTTCTAGTATGCCAGCTTCAACCATGCCCTGAATACTGGTGTTTTTGGCTTTGGAGAGGGTTTCTGCATTGCCATATAGTGCTTCGTTGAATTGGTACTGCTCGAACCAAGTCAGCGCCCAACGGGTATCACTATCAAATTCTCCTTCTTGTTCGGTGAGAAATTCGTCGAGAATCTGGTTAATCAGTTGCAGGGCGGTACGAACACCCATAGAAGTGCCGTTAGATTCGAGGATAGCGGCGTATTTGGAGTAGATTGCCATCCCGGGCCCAATACTGGCTTGGGCGAGGTCAACGGGGGCAATATTGCCCTGTTGCAGCAGTTTTAGGGCTTGGGGAAGGTCGCGCTTCAGTTCGTTGAGGAATTGCCGGCGGCTGGCTTTGGGCGCGTCGGCGGGACGGGGACGACACACGAGGACTATAGATGAGGCGAGGGCGTTGCTGCCTGTTGCTCTAATTCTGCCAGAGCTTTCAGTATGAATAGGCCAAGTTCCATAAATACTAAAGTTAGATTGGATTAAGCCTTCAAGGATGGTTTCCCATCCAGTAGAAGCCACTTGATCGCTCTCATCAGTTTCAGTTTGCTTGAGCGCATAGTAGATTGTTACGGGATAATCTTTATCGTTGATTTGATTGACTCGTTTAAAAACTTGAATAAGACTATCTTCAAAAAATTGTTTTGCCTTCTCCTTGCTTCCATGTCGAAAGTGATCGGCAACCATTTCTTGAGTTTTAGGAACTAATAACGTATTAAAAATTGCTGGATAAATTGAACCTATAGACCGACGCATCCAAACATAGAAGAAGTCTGAGAGATCGGCATAAGGGACTACATCATAGTATGGGGGGTCTGATGAAATTAATTTGGTGACTGAATCGCTTTTATGCTTAATAGCAGCATCATGTTGGAATACCTTCCCGATGCTGTCAGAGTTGATAATTTGTGTTACATCCACTGAGCGATTTATAAACATCTCAAAGTTGCCACCTGAATTACAAAAAGGATTAGCTTCAGCAAAGTCCCAAATCATTGGTATTGCTTGTCTCGCAAAAGTTTCCCTCATAGCACCTCTATCGTTCATCCAACTGCACAAGGATGACCAAATATTTGCCCCCTTATCCACCGCAAAAGCCAAATAAGTCGCCACTGCATCCGCATAAGCCGTCGCACCTATTCCCCCATCATTAAGAGGTAAATCATCATCGGGGATTCCTGCGGCTACTGCATCAGCTTTAATCTTTTCTCTGGCTTCACTTACTAAATCGCTAAAAGTAGTGAGGGCGACGAGTTGACGGGGAGTGAATAAATCGGCGTGTTTGGTCATGCCATAAAGCGGAGCATTAATAACGCCCGATTTACAGATTAATTCTGTTTCTGGTTTCCATTCAGGTTGTGCTTTTTTAGCGATATATTCCTGTTCCTCATCAGGAGAAAGATAAACCCTTCCCCCTTTTCCTTCAGCGACAATGGCCATTAACTGAGCATCCATCCGGCCTGCCTTACCTTCGCTACGGATATGATCCAAGAGAACAGGAGTATTACAAGCGATACAAACTGCACCCTTGCGGTTTACCGTCCCATCTGGGGCCGTACCCTTACCCGTCTTCACCTCAAAGCGGATTTTTGGTGGCACCCCAGAGACACCAAAATCATCCCCCTTTGTGTCCTCTGTGCCTTTGTGGTTAAAATCCCCCTCTGTGCCTTTGTGGTTAAAATCCCCCACAAAAGGCTCAACCCAAGCCTCCTTACCCTTCTTCGTCGAAAGCTGAAAACTGCGGACCAAAGGCATCTGACAGCCACAGGCCGGATTAGGACACTTCACCGTCCTGGCCCAAAGCCAAGCAATCACCTTAGTGTCCTTTGTGCCTTTGTGGTTGGTTTCCACCATCGGATAAAGATAGCCAATCCTTTTAAAAGCCTCATCCCGCATCCACTGACCGTAATAGCGCACATCTGCGGCCAATCCCTGGGACCCTTCCCAGGAAGAAATCTTTTGTTTTTGGCGAGAATCGGGATTAACCGGCGGTTTATCCTTAAACTTGGGCGGAATCTCGATCAAAGCCTTGGTAATCAACACCGCCACCGGATTGAGGTCACTACCGTGGGCCTGCAAACCCAAGCGCTGGGCCTCCAAAGGAATGGAACCACCACCACAAAACGGGTCATAGGCGGGGGGGGCATATTTAGCGATATAATCCCGTATAGCATCAGGTTTAGTGGGAGGTTCTTCCCCACGTTCCCAAGCCAAACAGCGCGCAATTTCTCGCTGTGCTTCTAGCAATACTGCTGAGTTAGGCTGGTTAATCTCATCCCAAGATACCAACCCTCTAACCACCTGCTTAGTGTTGCCTTTTTTGTCCTTTTCAAGCTCAATCCTACCCAAAATATCAAACAATCGCTGCCGTTCCCGATTCTGTGCTTCTTCCGTGGGAAACTTCTCTGGCCAACTGGAAGGATCATCCACCAAAGAAGCCCATAAAACCGCCCGACAAGCCGCTAAAGGTCGCCTGGCCCACCAAAGATGTAGAGTAGAGGGATGGCCATGGCGAATCGACTTTTCCCGCGCCGATTCGACGTTAATCGCTTCTAGGGGTAGGGCCACTTCAATGAGTTTTTTACGGTAGGTCATGGGAGATAAAAGAACCACAAAGGCACAAAGGACACGAAGGTTTAGTTGAGCTTAAATAATTGTTTGAGAGCTTTCTCTACAATACTTCGATCGGTCATAAATCACTGTAGGCGCATTCATCAGCTTGTATTTTGTAAGTATTCATAATTGAGACTCTTGAGATAAGGAACCACAAAGGCACAAAGGACACAAAGGAAGGGTTGTTTGTTGGGGAGAGGGTTTGTATTCGTTGGCTAGTCCGTAATCTTTGGACAGGAGGTGACTAGACGATTGTAGGCGATCGCATCGGTAGTCCAATTTTTTCTGGCGCATAAGCTATAAATAGGCGAGTTCTTTGGCTAAAAGGAATCACTTAAGCGTGTTTAGGTCGGGGTAGGCAAGTATTTTTTCATCTACTGTCAGGAGGGGACAATTGTGAACCTTCGCTGTGGCGACAATAATTTGGTCGGCTGGATCGTTATGAAATCCAGCAAGTTGAGTTGATTGCACGATAATGGGTAACGTCAGTGGAAGTAATTGAACACCTGGATAAGCGATCGCATAATTGAGCCACTCATCGACCGGATAAGATAACTCCACTCGGTTCTTCTCAACTAATTTAGCAACTTCCCAGCAAGAAAAAATACTAACTCCAAGCTGACTAACCTGATGCTCTAAAATTAATTGTTCTAGCCGTGCTGTGAGACGTGAGCTACTGTCAACCCACCAGAGCCAAATATGAGTGTCCAAAATAATCATTTTAGAACTTCCCAGTCTTCTGGTGGAATAGCTGGTTCAAAGGGATCATCATAACGAAGGACAGAACCTTTCAAGGAATGTATTAGTTTTTCCTGACTAGATGATAACGATGTTTTAGATTGCTCTAAAATAATAATTTCCACCGCATCTCCAGCCTGAAAAGGTAATTCTTTCAATAATACCGTCCCATCTTCAGTTAAAACTGTTTGTATTTTGTAAGTATTCATAATTGAGACTCTTGGGATAAAGAACCACAAAGGCACAAAGGACACAAAGATTAATTGTTGACAAGGCGTTTGATGCCTTGTTTGAGAACGGGAACGTTAAAATTAATCAGTAATCCTAGCCAAAGCCGGCGTAATTTGAGATAGGTTAACAACTGGGCCTCGTGAATGGGGGTAAGTTGTTCAACAGTTTTCAGTTCGACAATAACCAGATTTTCCACCAATAGATCGAGACGATAACCACAATCAAGTTTAACACCGCGATAAATCACTGATTGAGGAACTTGACGCTCCACCGCTATCCCCCTATCCAATAACTCGTACTCTAAACAGGCCTCATAGGCTGACTCCAATAGTCCTGGACCCAACTCCCGATGAACAGCGATCGCCGCCCCAATAATCTCCTTAGATAAATCATTAGCCCTCTCATCCATAACCTTAGTGTCCTTCGTGCCTTTGTAGTTAATCCCCTTAGTGTCCTTCGTGCCTTTGTAGTTAATCCCCTTAGTGTCCTTTGTGCCTTTGTGGTTAATTCCCTTAGTGTCCTTTGTGTCTTTGTGGTTAATCCCCTTAGTGTCCTTCGTGCCTTTGTGGTTAATCCCCTTAGTGTCCTTCGTGCCTTTGTGGTTAATCCCCTTAGTGTCCTTCGTGCCTTTGTGGTTAATCCCCTTAGTGTCCTTCGTGCCTTTGTGGTTAATCCCCTTCGTGTCCTTTGTGCCTTTGTGGTTCAATCATATCCCCCCTGTCCCATAACTCTCTCCAATCATAATTAACACTACACGCCCCAAAATCCGGCTCTCTCTGGAATGGCCGGCGCACATATCTGACCCGAACCTCCTCTGAGGGAGAAACCGAAACCAAGGCCAGCAGAAAATCCTCTGGCTTGTTAAAGGATGCAAGGATCTCGTTCTTGGTGACAGTCACCGTCTCTGCTCCTTCTACTCTACCCTTGACTTCGATAAACCGTAAGCGGCCTGTTCCAGTCCTGCGCGATTCGATGTCATAGCCGCACTTCTCGGCACTCACATCCCGCGGTTCATACCCCAAAGCTTTTTCGGCCGCCATGACTGCCGCCATTGCCAGCTGCTCGACGCGCTTTGTCTCCCGGGCAAACATTGGCTTGCCTAAAAGTCGCCCTAACAGTCCCCCCGGTACTATGAGGGCTGCTCCCACCACCACCGGCGGCGATGGGGATAAATGACGCTCCTGCTCCAATTCAGACAAGCGCTTTTGCAACCGCGTTTGTAGTTCATCGGCCCGCATCTGGGCTTTGTTGGAATTGATCCGCGCATTTGTCTTCCCCGCTTCTTCCTGTAGGCGCAACTGGGCTGCCCGATGGTCCCAGTAGTTGATCTCCTTAGTCAGACGGTCTTTAACCGCGATAAGGGTCTTTTCAATTAACTCTTCCTTGCGCTGCCGTACCTCCTGAAGATGGGAAGAGACAAGGTTAGCGATCGCATAATTGCGGGCCCGGCTCTCAATCTCATTACCGATAGGGAGAGAATCAAGGATCGGCTCTAGGATCGCCCGCTCCTCCTCCTGCAAAGGACGATAATCTAGATAAGGGGCATACCCAGCATCCCTCTCTCCCTGTCTCTGTGGTGCAAACAGAGGAATTTCCACATACTGCATTCGCCGCGACACCACCCGCCGTCTGCCATCGGGATTTAGCCGAGCGTCTTGAATGGCGTGTTCTAAGTACACCAGCGCCCGAATTTCCTCCCTCGGATCACTGTCATCAACTAGGATAGCCCCCCGTCTGAGTAATTCCCGATGCCGTTCCAAGAGGTAGTTGCTAGTACCCCAAATTCTCATAAAACATAGCCAAATCTATCTTTATCTACTACTATAGAGTTGCTTGACTAGATTTTGTGGCAAAATGAAATATGTTACACCGAAAGAA
>SFBL01000114.1 GCA_007095785.1 Microcystis aeruginosa Ma_SC_T_19800800_S464 | reverse complement strand
TAGAATGGATTTATGTTTGCAGTATAAAAATGTAATTTTAGGGATTGAATTGAAGGTGTGGAGAGATAAAAAACGCGATCCCCAAGCTGATGGAATTGAACAATTAGAATCTTATTTAGGAGGTTTGGGTTTAGATTTTGGTTGGTTATTTATTTTTGATAGGCGCAAAAATGCCTTACCAATGGAAGAAAGATTATCAACTGAAGTTGTGGTGACAGAAAATCAATATAGAATTACTGTAATTAGAGCTTGAGTATTTCCAAAACTACTGTTTTTAGCAGCAATAAATGGTATGGTAAAATTAATAAAAATGCCCCCCTCACATCATGAATTACAGAGACTATATCACAATTGAACCCAATAAACGTGGTGGTAAGCCTTGTGTACGTGGCTTGCGAATCACAGTTTATGAGGTGCTTGAATACCTAGCTTCGGAAATGACAGAAGCAGAAATTCTTGAGGATTTTCCCGACCTAACGCGAGAAGATTTAAAGGCTTGTATTGCTTATGCGGCTGATCGTGAACGTCGGTTAATGATTTCGACTTGATCAGAATGAAATTACTATTTGATGAAAACTTATCCCCTAAATTATCCACCCGTTTGAGCGATATTTTTCCAGACTCCCTTCATGTTCGAGATGTAGGGATGAAAGCAACAATGGACCCGATAGTTTGGAATTATGCCAAAGATAATGATTTGATGATTGTCTCAAAAGATGCCGATATGCACGATCTAAGTTTAGTGTTTGGGAATCCTCCCAAAGTCATCTGGCTGAGACTGGGAAACTGTTCTACTTTACAAGTTGAAAATTTACTGCGTCGGGAGTTCAGTACAATCCAATTATTTTATGAAGATAAAAATTCATCATTGCTTGCTCTCTCATAGTGACAAACTGGATACCGAAAGGATATCCGCAGAAAAAAGCTGATAGCTGACGACTTTAAGATGGCTTACGGTTCACTGCCACGATTGCGCCAGACTTGCCAACCGACGTAACCGAGGAGGAGAGTCGCACCAAAGGCAAAACCCCAACCACTGGGAACATTGGAGAAACCGAGGGCTAAACTGCCCACCCAGAGAGTGAGGGCGTAGATAAATAATACTGTCAGACGGTGAGAGATACCAGCTTTCAGTAAACGATGGTGTAAATGACGTTTATCAGCCACAAAAGGGGATTTTCCGCGTTTGAGACGGGAAATAATCACCGTGGACATATCGAGGAGAGGAACTGCGAGGATGAGATAGGGTAATAGGACGGCGGTAACGGCAACAGTAGTCACAGCAGTGGTTTTAGCCAATCCAATCACCGCCACACCCGCCAGGGTAAAACCCATAAAATAGGCCCCACCATCCCCCATAAAAATTTGAGCGGGGTTAAAATTGTAACGCAGAAAACCCAAGGCCCCACCCGCTAAAGCGGCGGCGATAATAGCGGCGGCCGGTTGTCCCATCACCAAAGTTACAATTAAAATCACCACGGCAGATATACCCGAAACTCCCGCCGCTAATCCATCTAAACCGTCAATCCAGTTAATCGCATTAGCCATCCCCACTAACCAGAGGAGAGTAATCGGTAAACTTAGCCAATGAATTTGTAATAAATCGCCGAAGGGAATAGAGAGAAAATCGATCCTAACGCCGGCTTGCCAAGCTAGAAAAGCGACGCTAAACTGCATTACCAGACGATTGAGGGGCGAAAGATTAAAAAGATCATCCGCTAAACCGATGAGAAAAAAGCCCAAACCGCCTAGGGTTACGCCCCACACTTCCCATTCTCGATCGCTGTTTAAACCAGCAAACCCTCCCAACCACCAAACGATCAGGAGTGCAGTTAAAGCGCCGACAAAAATCGAAACTCCCCCCAGTCGAACCATAGGCCTTTCATGGACCTTCCTCTCGTTGGGTTTATCGACGTAACCGCTTTTCAGTCCGACGGTTCTGACGAGGGGGGTACTCCAAAGTACCACGGTATGGGCGATCAGAAAAGAAACTAGATAGTATAAATCTCCGGACATGGGAATTGGGGGGCGATTTAATTCACAATTGGCAACTGACAGGCAATCGCCAATTATGAATTTTTATTATCTCTCGTTTTAGACCAAGGCGGGGACGGAAATATGGAGATGGGGATAGAGGGGGAAGCTTTCACAGAGTTTGGCTACCCGTTGACGGCAAGCAGTTCTCAGGGTTTCATCCCCTGGATTAAGGAGAATATCGGCGATAATGTTGCCAATCTCGATAAATTCCGTTTCTCCTAGTCCTCTGGTGGTCATAGCCGGGGAACCCAAGCGCAGACCACTGGTGACAAAGGGAGACTCGGGATCGAAGGGAACAGTGTTTTTATTAGCGGTAATATTGATAGTGCTCACCAAGCGATCGGCTTCTTTCCCAGTCATGCCCACGGATCTTAAATCGAGTAACATCAAGTGATTATCCGTCCCATCAGTGACAATTTTAATCCCTCTAGCCTTCAACTGACCGGCTAAAGCTTGGGCATTAGCGATTACTTGGCCCGAATAGATTTTAAACTCCGGTTTCAACGCTTCCCCAAAAGCGACAGCTTTAGCGGCGATAACGTGTTCTAAGGGCCCGCCTTGGGTACCGGGGAAGACGGATTTATCGAATTTTTTGCCTAATTCCTCGTCTTTGGTCATAATTAAACCCCCCCTAGGACCGCGCAGGGTTTTGTGGGTGGTGGTAGTGACCACATCACAGTGGGGTAGGGGGTTAGGATGATGACCAGTGGCCACTAAACCGGCAATATGGGCGATATCTGCCATCAGATAGGCCCCCACTTCGTCAGCGATGGCGCGGAATTTCTCGAAATCAATCTGGCGCGAGTAGGCAGAATAACCGCAGATAATTAGTTTGGGTTTTTCTTTGCGGGCGATGTCAAGGATGAGATCGTAGTCAAGGAGTTCGCTTTCGGGACTTACTCCGTACTGTACTACTCGGAACCATTTTCCGGAAACGTTAACGGGGGAACCGTGGGTAAGATGACCACCGTGGGAGAGATCCATACCCATAATCGTATCGCCTGGCTGCAAGAGGGTCAGAAAAACGGCGAAATTAGCTTGGGCCCCGGAGTGGGGTTGTACGTTAGCGTGGTTTGCCCCAAATAGTCGTTTAACCCGATCGATCGCTAATTGTTCCGCTTCGTCAACGTATTCGCAACCGCCATAGTAGCGTTTTTTGGGCAGTCCTTCCGCGTATTTGTTGGTTAAAACCGAACCTTGGGCGGCCATGACGGCAGCCGAGGTAAAGTTTTCACTAGCGATTAATTCTAGGTGATCTCTTTGACGTTGCAGTTCTTTTTGTAGAATCCCTGCGATCGCTGGATCCGTCAGGGATAGTATATCTAAGTTCGTATCAGTCACGGTTACTCGATCCTTTTTTTAACAATTTACCTGTAATCCTTGGGTCACTTTCTCCATTTTGGCACAATCTCTAATCTTCCGACACACCGGTGAGCTTAACTTCTTCTCTTCGGGGTCGCTCATCAATTGTCAACTGTTAGCGGTAAAGTCTTCATTTTTAGTCAATAAGTGATAGTAATATTAGCCAATAGAACCCCCCAAAGGCTTGGATTGAGTGATAAAATCGCAAGTAATGCCCAATTTTATCGGGGAGTTTCCCTTTAAAAATAACAACTTAGTAGAAGTTCTACAAAAAGTTGACAAATCCCAAAAATAGGGTGGATTACCTTCAAGATAACCCCCCCCGAAAACTACCATTAATTATCTGTAATCAACCGGTATTTCTCATCCCTGCGGCAATACCATTAATCGTCATTAAAGCGCCCCTTAATAACTCCTCTTTAGAATAGCGGAAATGAATCACACCGGATTGGGCTTGACTATTGTATTGACGTAAACGCTTCAGGAGAGACACCTGTAGGAAACCGAGGGGAACGATCGAACCGTTCCGTAACTGCACCGAGCGCTGTAAATTCGGATCATTATCTAATAAATTTTTCTCGCCGGTGATCTGGAGAACAATCTCGCTGGTGCGATTATATTCCTCTTTGATCCTTTCAAACAGACGTTCAAAACGTTCTCGATCTTCCTGTTTAGAAAGTTCACTGACGTAGTGATAGGCCATCTGTAGATCCACCTTTGATAAAGTCATTTCTGCCTTAGAAATCACCATCTGGAAGAAAGGCCACTTGTGATAAAAATGGCGTAACAATTCCAAATTTCGGTTAGGAGAATCATCGAGAAACATCTGTAAAGCTGTCCCTAAACCATACCAAGCTGGTAAAAGAAAACGGGTTTGCGTCCAACTAAATACCCAGGGAATTGCCCGCAGGGTACTTAAATCCTGTTGACCACTTTTCCGGCGCGCCGGTCGGGAACTAATCTGTAAAAGACTAATTTCAGGAATGGGAGTTACGGACAGAAAGAAGTCTAAAAAGTCTGGTTCTTCATAAATCAAACTGCGATAGGTTTGCCGTGAACAGGTGGCCAAGTCCTCCATGATGCGATTCCAGGGTTCGAGATCATCAAAACCACTGCCCAGTAAACTTGCCTGTATGACTGCTGTTACAGCCGTTTCGAGATTATACAAGGCCAATTCCGGTAAAGAGTATTTCGAGGCTAAAACCTCGCCTTGTTCGGTGATTTTAATGCGACCGTTAATAGTTCCCCGGGGTTGGGCAAGGATAGCGGCGTAGGCCGGTCCACCACCGCGACCGACGGAACCGCCCCGGCCATGAAAAAGACGTAGATCCAAGCCGTATTGTTTAGCGGTTTTCTGTAAAGCCTTCTGGGCCTTATGAATTTCCCAATTACTGCTTAAAAAGCCGGAATCCTTGTTACTATCGGAGTAACCCACCATAATCTCCTGTAAATTACCCGGTTCGAGGATGGCCGGTTCCGGGGTCACGTCCTCCCCGTTTAAAGCCGCTAAATGGTCGTAACCGCCGGCTAGGGCTGCCCGGTAGAGGGGCAATTCAAACAAAGTCTGCATGATGCCGGGGGCGTGTTTGAGGTCATCGACGGTTTCAAAGAGGGGAACGATGCGGAGGGAACTGCGGCTAGTGGCGGGGTCGTATAACCCGGCTTCTTGGGCTAATAACAGCACTTCTAGCACATCGCTGGCCTCGTTGGTCATGCTGATAATGTAGGTTTGGCAGATTTCCAGGCCAAATTCCCCTTGCAGACTTCTTAAAACTCGCAGGGTTTCAATGGTTTCGCAGGTTCTTTCCGAAAAGGGCATTTCCCGGGGAATTAAGGGCCGACGGGTTTTTAATTCCGCCACTAACCAGGCGATTTTTTCTGATTCGGTTAATTGGCCGTAGGGTTTGGGTAAAACTCCGAGATAGGCGGCGATTTCTTCGATACATTCGGCGTGACGGGTGGATTCTTGCCGAAAATCTAACTGAGTCAGGACAAAGCCAAAAATCTCCACTTGGGCGATCAGTTGATCCAGTTCTTGACAGGAAAGACCAGTTTGCAAGAGACTGCGCTGTAATAGCTGTAATTCGGCTAAAAACTCGGAACCGGAGCGATAGATGTTGGTTTCGTTGAGTTTAGTTAATAATTGTCGTTCTTCCGGGTCATTAAGGCGATTATTGCGATCGCGGGTATTTTCCAGACGTTTTTGAATAAAGGCCAATTTGAGGCGATAGGGTTCCTGACGGTAGCGAATTGCTAACTGGCTATAGATTTCGGGCATTTGCTGTTTATCTCTGTCCAGGGAGTCCAGCAATTCCGGCAAGACGTGACACCAGTGCAGGGAGGCGCTTAAAATACTGGTCAGGTCGTGAATAGCATCGAGATATTTTTTAATAACCAGATTGCGCTGATAACAGCAGGTTTTCCAGGTGACTTCGGGGGTAACGGAGGGGTTGCCATCCCGATCCCCCCCAACCCAAGAACCGAAGCGACAGAAGTTATTTTTCGGCGCTTGTAAACGGGGAAAGGAGGATTGTAGGCTTTGCTGCAGACGCAGGGTTAACTGGGGTAGGGAATCGAAGAGAACCTCATCGAAGTAGTGGAGGGCATAATCCACCTCATCGACGACGGTGGGTTTAAATTGATGTAGTTCATCTGTTCGCCACCAAAAACGTATTTCTTCTTTTAACTGTTTGGTGACTGTTTGTGCTTCTCTGGAGTTAGTTAACCCCATACTGCGAAAGATTTCTTCTGCTTGGTCGAGTTTTTCGAGAATGCCCGAGATGCGGCGCTGTTTGATGCGAATGGTATGACGGACAATTTCCGTGGGGTGGGCCGTGAAAACCAGACGAATATCTAACTGATCGAGAAGACGCTGAATTTCCTGGGGGGGGACGTTCACCTGTTTGAGATAGGGAAATAACCAGTGAAATAGTCCCGATTTTGGGGTGGAGTTATCGGACCCGTTCAGGGTTTTTTCTAGCCAATCGGCCCCCACAATGGTGGCTAAAATGCTTTTTTGCGTTGGGTCAGCCTTGGGACTTTCGTTTTCTTCCCCGATCACCGTCCGTCGCAGTAGTTGCTGATCCCTTTGTTCGTAGTGTTGTTCAATAATATTGATTAACTGGAAATAGAGGGCAAAAGCGCGGGTAACTTTGATCGCTTCCCCTAGTTCCAAGTCTTCGATCATTTTGGCGATCGTTGCCTCCGCACTATCATCGGTCACTTGTCCTTCCTCAGAACAGAGATGGCGCAGTAATTCCAGTAAATCGACTAATTCTTGACCACATTCGGAGACCAAGACTTCTTTCCATAAATCTTCGATTAATTTCAGTCTTTGCTGCAGAAACAGGTTGGAAGTGCTGAAAATATCCTGTTCGGTTTCGGTTGAGGGGACAAGGACGCTCATAATTTCAGTAATCAGTAATCAGTAATCAGTAAACAGTAAACAGTAAACAATAATCAGTAATCAGTAAACAGTCATCAGTCATCAGTCATCAGTAGAAAGAAAGCTCAGAACTTGCCCCTTAATAATATTCACTGAAAACTCAAATCTGATCATTGATAACTGATCACTGATTACTGATATATCGGGATTAGTTCTTTACGGTTTGTCAAAAATGAGATTGTATCCTAAAGAATCACATTTTTTCCTATTTTTAACAAAAACTTCACTATCCTGCCTCTCTTCAAGGGGCGGATTTTTTTCTTGGATTATTGGTCACTGTTGACCGGTAACTGCTCGGGAATATTAAGAAGGGGCAAGCGATCGCCGCGAAACACTTCCTCACTTTCCCGGCCCAATTCAATTAACCAATGATTGAGGGAACGCAAGGCCAGATAGGAGAGAAGAAAGGGACTGACCGCTAGACTAAGCCAAAGCTCGATCGTTTGAGTTTTCATGGCAATTTTTAGGTTAAAGGACGGCGTTTGATGCGACGAATCGGAAAATTAGCAATCAGGGCTGTAGTTCGTTGGTCACTTTCTAAGAGTAACTCGGTTTCCTCGGTGTCGATATCAAGATAACGACTGACCACTTCTAAGATTTCTTGACGCATCATATTGAGAAGTTCGGGACTAAGATCGGCGCGATCATGGGCCAGAATAAGTTTTAAGCGTTTTTTAGCTTGGTCGCCACTTTTGCCCGAACCGCGCCATGCTAGAAGTTTATCGATCAGGTCATTCATAGTAGGTTAAAGGGTTGAGATGAGAGAGTTTAAGGCCCAAACAAGCGACGACGCAGACGGGTAAGAAAACCTTCCTGACCGGCCATTAAATCTAGAAACGGCACATCGCGACCCTGTAAACGTTGGGCAATGTTTCTAAAGGCCATGGAGGGGAGAGAAGTCTTCTCCTCTAATACTAATGGTTCTCCTTTATTAGTGGAAATAATAATTCTTTGATCGTCGGGAATAATCCCCAACAGGGGAATTACCAAGAGGTCGAGAATGTCCTCGACGCTGATCATCTGGTTAAGTTGGATCATTTCTGGCCGCAGCCGGTTGACAATCAGACGGATACTTTTAATATCCTCGCTTTCTAGTAATCCCACCACGCGATCGGCATCTCTCACCGCCGACATTTCTGGGGTAGTAACTATGATCGCTTCTTGGGCGGCCGCGATCGCATTGCGAAAACCCATTTCAATTCCTGCTGGGCAATCAATCAATACATAGTCATAACTTTTTGACAATTGGGCGACTAAATCCTTCATTTGATCGGCAGTAATTGCCTCTTTGGTACGATTTTGTGCCGCCGGTAATAGGACTAAATTTTCCTGTCTTTTATCCTTAACTAAAGCTTTATCAAGGCTACAATCTCCCGCCACCACATCGAGCGCAGTATAAACGATACGCTGTTCTAATCCTAACAATAAATCGAGATTTCTCAGTCCGAAATCGGCATCGACAAGGGCGACTCGACAGCCTAATTGAGATAAGGCTGAACCTAAGTTCGCCGTTACTGTCGTTTTACCAACTCCTCCCTTCCCCGATGTCACCACAATTACACGAGCCATAATTTATATCAGTTATCAGTTATCAGTTATCAGTTATCAGTTACCAGCTATCAGTTATCAGTTATCAGTTATCAGCTATCAGCTATCAGTTACCAGCTATCAGTTATCAGTTTTATAGAGTTTTTCATTTCAACGCAGTTAATCCCTATTTTTACCAGTCACTGAATCACTGTTTACTGATCACTGTTTACTGGTCACTGATCACTGTTTACTGGTCACTGATCACTTTTTTTCTACCCATCCCACTTTATCTTTAAAGGTGTAGGTTCTGGAAAAATTATAAGCCCCAATGATGCGGATTCCTCCTTCGCTGATACAGGCAATTTCTGGTTCCATGCGATCGCTATTTAAAGCCGGTGTCCGTGCCACTAATTCGGCGATCCTCAGTTGAGTTAAGTCGATTCGCAGGGCCATAATTACCGCTGCTCGATCACCGCGGAATCCCGCATGGGCCACACCGCGTAAACTCCCCCAAACTAATATATCGCCATCAGCGATGATCGATCCGCCGGGGTTGACATCGCCCATGATTATAACTGTACCGGGGTGACGGATTTCTACACCCGATCGCAGGGTGGTTTTTAAGTACAAAGGTTCGGCGAGGAGGGATGGCAGCGGTTGCTCGTCCCCGAAAACCGTGGGATTTGATCGCATTTGTTCGACATTGTAACCCATAGTTGCCGCTGCCACTGCGGTTTGTCTTCTTTGGGTTTGGATCGTGTGCAGGGGTAATTCGGCGCTGTCTAAAATTGTGGCGATCGCTTGTAGTTGCCGTGTATCCATCAGGCGATCGCTTGCCTGTAGGTGTACAGGTGTTCTGGCGGGGCAGTTTTGACCGCTATTACGGAGATAATATTTCAATCCTGTCAAGATATCTGTCCAATCCTGACTTGTCTCCCCGGCGCCGGTTTCGGGTAAAATTAGCACCAATTTCTCGCCCTCACTTTTTAGGTGAATTTGGGCATATCTTGACCTTACCGAGGCTGATGGCTCAATTTTTTCGGTTTCTGAGTCGATTTCTTGATTTATTTCGGTTTCAGTTTCATCCATGGCCATAATTTTTTACTTAAACAAGACAAAGCGTAAAATAGCGATCAGCAAACCGACGGAAGCGGTAATCAGTGAACCGCCTAAAATGGTTATCAATGCCCAAATTTGATTTTTTTGACTGCCCTCAACTATTTTGAGGCGATTATCCATCCCTTCGACTCTTTCGGTTAATTTTGCCTGTCCTATCTCTAGGGATTTAACATCTTGCTTGATTTCCTTGATATCAGCTTTAATTTCGCCAATATCAGCCTTAATTTCGACGATACTATTCTCGATCGCCGTGAAACGAGTCTCGATCACCGTGAAACGAGTTTCGAGCGCCGTGAAACGAGTCTCGATCACTTTTTGTCCGTTGATAATTAAGTCTTCTAGCCTTTGCAAGTCCGTATCGGCAACAGTTTTCATAAAAATTAACCGGCTATCAGTATAGATGTTTCTTTCATTATGAACCTTGAGCAGCCAGCAGCAGTGGGAATTATGAATTATGAATTGGGGAGCTTTTTTCAGTGATCAGTGAACTGAAAACTCACATCTGCTCACTGATAACTGATAACTGATCACTGATTGCCTCCTATTGACACAAACGTTGATAAACTGTGGCCAAAGCTTGGACATCACCGACGTTACCCGGGAAAAGAACCACAGGTAAATTAGGAAAGAGGGGATGATCGGCTGCTGTGCGGACCATGGAGACACCGGGGAGAATCTGACCGAGTAAACGGGCCGATTGCAGGCTTAAACCCGTACTTAAGACATCATTAGAAGTAATTCCGCCTTTACTGATTAAAAAACTGATATCACTGGGTAAACCCTTAACAATGTCCATTAACAGGGTGGAGACAGCAACCCCAAAATCAAGACGTTTCTGCACAGAAGCAAAGGTTAACTCTTGCCGACTGGTATAGATAACGGGGGTTTGTTTATTTTTGTGAATAAGCTTGACTTTTTCCAGAGCTTGTGCTAGGAGTTGCTCTCGTTGAGCAGGATGATCGCGCAACGTCGTCACATCGATTTCGACTCCGACGGTATTGGGTTGTTGAAGCAGTTCATCTAATTGTTGGCTAGTTTTTTTGACGTGGGAACCGACGATAATTGCCCCGGCTTCCCCCGTGGGCTTATACTTACCCATAGATTCGGGTGCGATCGGTTGAGTTCCTAAATTAGCCAAAGAAGTTAAAATACTAGCAGCACTACGGAATAAAAATTTTTTTCCCTCCCCTGCGGCGGTTAAAATATCTTCAGCAAAGTGATCGAGATCCGCTTGAGTTTCCCCATCTACCACCCCACATTGATTATTTTTGAGCTTTTGCAGTCGTTCTAAACTACCTTGACGGATATCTGTCAGTAAAAATCTCTCCACGTCATCTGCTTTAATTTTCCCTTGCGTTTTCTCCTCCACATAATCCGGCAGATAACTGTAATGGTAGGCAAAAACCGAATCGCGAGCGAATTCCGTCTCGTGGACGGGAGTGGGAACGCCATCGATGATTAAATAGTGAATACTATCGCGAGTAATTCTGCCCCCCTCAAAAAAGGCTGGAATCAGGAAATGAGCATCAAAACCGCCCAATTCTTCGGCAATAACATCAGTTTCGATCGGATAATGCCCGCGCAGGGTAGAATCGGAACGACTAACCACCAAAAAATCCTCGATTCCCTCTTTAGTTAAGGCAGTTTTCAGGTTATGACAGACTTCTCTGGTGACAGACTCGGCTTTTTCGGGGGTTAAAGCGCGAGTATTGGTCAAAACAAAGAAAATTGGCGCATTATCTGCCAATCCCAAGCGGAGAGTATCTTCATCCCACCGCATCAATAACAGACAACTATGGACTGTTTGGGAACCTGTCGGGTCATCATCTAAGACTATAATTTTAGGTCTATTATTGCTCATATATTTTTTATCAGGATGGGAGGGACGGGGGAACTAAGAGAATCTGGTTAATAGTTTATCGGGTTCTGGTTCCCCATTAAAGTCGTCCCCGGACTAAGCAACCGCTATCAATCTTGATCACAATCTGTCCAATATAGGATAAGCTATACCATGATTCATACAGTGACGAAGTTGAGCGCGGGAGACTTCCCTTTGAATACGTTAATTCACCCCACTGCGGTTATCCATCCGTCGGCAAAACTTGATCCAAGGGTTAAAGTTGGTCCCTATGCTGTGATCGGGGCCCATGTGGAAATTGAAGCTGATACAATTATTGATGCCCATGTGGTCATTGAAGGTCCGACCAAAATTGGCAAGGGTAATCATATCTTTTCTGGGGCTGTTATTGGTAATGAACCACAGGATTTAAAGTATAAGGGTGGCAAAAGTAGCGTAGAAATTGGTGATCATAACCAAATTCGCGAGTTTGTCACGATTAATCGTGCCACCGATACGGGAGAAGTTACCCAAATTGGCAATAATAATTTATTAATGGCCTATGTTCACGTTGCCCATAATTGTATTTTGCAAGATAACATTATTATCGCTAATAGTGTCGCCTTGGCCGGTCATGTCCAGATCGAATCAAAAGCAGTTATCGGGGGGGTTTTAGGAGTACATCAATTTGTTCATATTGGCAAAATGGCCATGTTAGGAGGAATGAGTCGTATTGATCGCGATGTTCCCCCTTTTACTTTAGTGGAAGGCAATCCCTGTCGGGTACGAACTCTTAATTTAGTCGGTTTACAAAGGGCCGGTTTTACCGATGAAGATTTAGCTTTACTGAAAAAAGCTTTTCGGATTATCTATCGTTCTAATATAAATCTTCAGGAGGCTTTAGAACAAGTTTCTCTCTTAACCGATAACCCCCATGTTCAACATCTCTGTCAATTTTTACAATCCTCTACCACGGGAGAAAAACGTCGCGGTTTAATTCCGGGGAAATAATTTATTGATTGAGGAACAGGGTGTGGGGTGTGGGGTGTGGGGTGTGGGGTGTAGGGTGTAGGGTGATGGGGTGTGGGGTGATGGGGAAGTGGGGAAGTGGGGAAGTGGGGAAGTGGGAAGAATAAATAAAAATAATCTCCAGCAATCCTGACTCCAGCAATCCTATCTCCTGTCTCCAGCAATCCTATCTCCTGTCTCCAGCAATCCTATCTCCTGACTCCTGAATTCTTTTATTATCAAATAATTATCCAAATGCGTATATTTATTAGCACGGGTGAGGTATCGGGTGATTTACAGGCAGCGATGCTGATTGAATCCCTTTTTAAACTAGCTAAAACCCAGGAAATTGAGTTAGAAATTTTTGCCCTAGGTGGCGATCGCATGGAGTTAGCTGGAGCAAAAATGTTGGGTAAAACCACTCGACTGGCTGCCATGGGATTAATTGAATCTATCCCCTTTATTTTGCCAACCTTACAACTACAAAAACGAGCAAAAGAGTTTTTTAGAGATCATCCCCCCGATATCATTATTTTAATTGATTATGTGGGGGCAAATGTGGCGATCGGTCAGTCGGCTAAAAAAATTATTCCCCAAGTGCCAATAATTTATTATATTGCCCCACAGGTGTGGATTTGGTCAGAAGAAAATATTCCCTCAGCTAAACTCAGATCCACAGCAGAAAAGTTATTTAATACGGAAAAATTAATCGCCGTCACCGATAAATTATTAGCAATTTTTCCTGCCGAAGCTCGTTTTTTTGAAACAAAAGGTTTACCAGTAACTTGGGTGGGACATCCTTTAGTTGATCGTATGGCCAATGCTCCCAATCGCCAAGAAATGCGGCAAAAATGGGCAATAAAACCCGAAGAAACAGTAATCGCTTTGTTACCCGCTTCCCGTCAACAGGAGTTTAAATATCTCGTGCCGACGGTGTGCGCTGCTGCCCAAAAATTACAGGAAAAAATACCCGATATTAAGTTTTTAATTCCCGTTCCCTTAGCTTTATACGAACCAAAAATGCGAGAATTAGTGGCGGAATATGGATTAAATGCGGTGATTATGGAACGAGATCAGACTTTAGAAGCAATTGCCGCAGCCGATCTGGCTGTGGCTAAGTCTGGTACAGTTAATCTCGAAATTGCTTTGTTAAATGTGCCGCAGGTGGTGGTTTACCGTTTAAGTGCAGTTACTGCTTGGATTGCCCGCAATATTATGAAGTTTTCTGTACCATTTGTCTCACCGGTAAATTTAGTTTTAATGCGAGAAATTGTTCCCGAATTATTACAAGAGGAAGCTAACCCGGAGAGAATTATGCAGGAATGTCTAGATTTATTATTAAATCAGCAACGTCGCCAAAAAATGTTAGATGAATACGCAGAAACCACAGCCGGTTTAGGAACAGTAGGCAGTTGCGAGCGAGTGGCACAAGAGGTATTTAAAATAGGCCTTTGTTAGGGTTAGGATTCAGGAGTCAGGAGATAGGAGTCAGGAGATAGGAGTCAGGAGATAGGAGTCAGGAGATAGGAGTCAGGAGATAGGAGTCAGGGGACAGGATTCTGGAGATTATTTTTATTTATCCTTCCCACTTTCCCATCACCCTACACCCTACACCCTACACCCTACACCCTACACCCCACACCCTACACCCTACACCCCACGAAAAACTCTTTGCCGCAAACCCTACTTATAAGCGTCCATACCCTCACAGGAACAAACCAGATTTCTGTCCCCGTAAGCATTATCAACCCGTCCCACTACCGGCCAGAATTTATAATCTTTTAGCCAAGAAAGCGGGTAGGCTGCCTGTTGACGGGAATAGGGATGACTCCAATCATCGGCAGTTAAAACCGCAGCTGTGTGGGGGGCATTTTTCAAGGGATTATCGTGGGGATCCATGCTACCATTAGCGATCGCTTGTACCTCTTGATAGATAGTTAACAAAGCTTCACAAAAACGGTCTAATTCCCCCAAAGATTCGCTTTCCGTGGGTTCCACCATCATTGTACCCGCCACGGGCCAAGAAACCGTCGGCGCGTGGAAACCGAAATCCATCAAGCGTTTTGCCACATCTTCCACCTCGATGCCGGCCTGTTTTTTCAGGGGACGTAAATCGATCACACACTCGTGGGCAACTGTTCCCGCGCTACCCTTAAATAACACTGGATAGGCCGACTCCAGACGAAAAGCCAGATAATTAGCGTTCAAAATTGCCACTTCTGTCGCTTTTTTCAAGCCAGCTGCCCCCATCATAGCGATATACATCCAAGAAATCACCAAAATGCTGGCACTACCCCAAGGCGCGGCCGAAATTGCCCCAATCGAGTCCTGATGCTTACCGTTAGGGGTTTCTGGGGATAATTTCGCCGAAACCAGGGAAACATCGGGCAGAAAAGGCACTAAATGGGATTTTACTCCGATTGGTCCCATACCCGGTCCGCCACCACCGTGGGGAATACAGAAAGTTTTATGGAGATTCAAGTGACAGACATCAGCGCCAAAATCCGCCGGACGACATAAACCCACCTGAGCATTCATATTCGCGCCATCCATATAGACTTGACCACCGTATTGATGAATCAAGGCGCAAATTTCGCTAATTCCCTCTTCAAAAACGCCGTGAGTGGAAGGATACGTCACCATCAAAGCCGCTAGATTATCCTGATGCTTCTGGGCCTTAGTTTTCAGGTCATCAATATCAATATTGCCCTGAGAATCGCAATTAACCGCCACTACTTTCATACCACACATAACGGCGCTGGCAGGATTAGTCCCGTGAGCGGACTCAGGAATTAAGCAAATCTGACGATGACCTTGACCGCGACTTTCATGGTAGGCTCGGATCACCTGTAAACCGGCATACTCTCCCTGAGAACCGGCGTTCGGTTGTAGAGAAATGCCATCAAACCCAGTAATTTCCCCTAACCAAGTCTCTAACTGTTGAAAGAGCAGTTGATAGCCTTCTGCTTGGTCAATCGGAGCAAAAGGGTGTAATTTGCCGAATTCTGGCCAAGTTACCGGAATCATCTCCGCTACGGCATTGAGTTTCATCGTACAGGAACCGAGGGGAATCATGGAAGTATTTAAGGCTAAATCCTTTGTTTCCAGACGGTGCAGATATCTGAGTAATTCCGTTTCCGAGTGGTAACGATTGAACACCGGCTCGGTAAGATAGGCACTGGTACGGGTTAAATTAGCGGGTAATTCTAGACTAATTTTCTCGACTAATTCCGCCGTGGTAAAGGGTAATTCCTCGGTTGCGGCGAAAATTTGCCATAAATCCCACACATCCCTGAGAGTGGTGGTTTCATCGACACTAATTCCTAGATTATTCTCATCAAAATAACGCAGATTAATCTTATGGGTTTTTGCCTTCGCAAGGATGTCCTCAACTCCCGTGGATACCGTAACTTTGAGTGTATCGAAGTGCGGTTCTTTTCCCAATTGATAACCCAACTGTTTTAAGCCAGTTGCCAATAAAACGGTTAATTTCTGCACTCTTTGGGCGATTTTCTTGATTCCTTCCGGTCCATGATAGACCGCGTACATGGAAGCAATCACCGCTAGTAACACCTGTGCGGTACAAATATTACTGGTGGCTTTATCCCGGCGGATATGTTGTTCCCTGGTTTGCAAAGCTAAACGCAGTGCGGGTTTACCCTGACTATCCTTCGATACCCCGACAATGCGCCCCGGAATACTGCGTTTATAGGCATCTTTGGTGGCAAAATAGGCGGCATGGGGACCCCCATAACCCAAGGGAACCCCAAAGCGTTGACTGCTACCCACGGCAATATCAGCCCCCAATTCGCCGGGGGGAGTCAACAGGGCTAAACTGAGAATATCGGCGGCAACGGTGACTAAAGCCCCATTTTCCTGCGCTTTGGCGATAAATTCTCGATAGTCATAAATTACGCCATCAGTGGCTGGATATTGTAATAATGCGCCAAAAATCGGCGTTTGGAAGTCAAAGAGACGATGATCCTCGATAATAATGTCAATACCTAAAGGAATCGCTCTGGTTTTAACAACTTCAATCGTTTGGGGATGGCAACTACTAGAGATAAAGAAAGCATTGGCTTTAGTTTTACACAGTCCGTAACTCATGCTCATCGCTTCCGCGGCTGCTGTTCCTTCATCGAGGAGGGAAGCGTTAGCAATTTCCAGACCGGTTAAGCTAGTGATGAGAGTTTGGAAGTTTAAAAGAGCTTCTAAGCGTCCTTGGGCGATTTCCGCTTGATAGGGAGTATAGGCGGTGTACCAACCCGGATTTTCTAAGATGTTGCGGAGAATTACCGGCGGGGTGATACAGTCATGATAGCCCATGCCAATAAAGGAGCGAAATACCTGATTTTTGGCGGCAATAGCTTTTAATTGAGCAAGAGCGGCGTATTCACTCAAGGCAGGTGCTAGATTAAGGCTTTTTTGTAAACGAATTCCTGATGGGACAGTTTTAGCGATTAATTCCTCAACGGTAGCAACACCCAAAACCGCCAGCATTTTCTCGATTTCCGTCTCCGTCGGTCCAATATGACGGTTAACAAAGCTATCGGTGCAGTCTAGCAGGTCAGCAGGAGCGAATTCCTCGGTTTTCTCGGCCGTAATTGACCTATTTAGCATATTAATCTCGGTTTCAACAATTACAAAAGTGCTGCGTTTCATCGCTAGGGGTGATTTTAACGCAACTGGTAAAATTTGGCTCTCTTATTCTTTGTGTGATCAGTTTAACTTACTATAGAAGCGATCAATCTTTGTGTCCTCTGTGTCTGGTGTGGTTCCTTCCACTCCCTCGCCAGCAGGACTGTATCTTAAAATACATTTTAGCCACCAAACCTAAGATCGAAAGTATTCACAAAATTAACCTCACTACTGCTTCGTCACCAAAAACCAACCGGAATCCGTAGATCCGATCACCTTTAATCCTTCTAAATCAGTAGCTTCTTTGGTTTGATGATCGATAATTAGGTAAGGTTGCTTGTGACTTTGCCAATGATTGATTAATTCTTCAGCAGCAAGGGGAAAAACCCGACGACCACTATAAAAATTTAAGGAGGGGCGCTCGTAGGCAAAAGCAATATAAACAGGGTGATCAGCCGGCACATATTTCTGCAATAAACTCGCCATCGGTTTGACGGGGAAATTCTCATTTAATTCCCAGATCCACAGGGGAGAATTGACAAAAATAAACAAAGAAACCAACATTCCCCAGAGTAAAACTACGATGAATTGTTGCGAGTGCCGAGCTAATAAAATCGCCGTTGTCACCATGGTCAGGGACAGTGACAATAAGGTTAAAATAATTAAGGGATGGAGAGGTTCAATAGCGGCAAAATTACCAGGAAAATAGGCCATTAAAGCTAATAAACCAGCCACAACGCCGATAATACCCAGAATAATTGACCAGATTCGATTATAGGGGCGATCGATGGGCAGATTACCCACCTGCGCCAAGGCATAACCGGCCGCTAAAGCTAAGGCCGGATAGATCGGCAGAATATACCAAGGCAACTTAGTCGCCATCACCGAAACTACCAACAGATAAACACCCGTCCAAACTAACAGTAACTTCGCCCAACTGTAGAGATGTTCCTGACGAGCTAAACGTAAACCCCAAACCGAGAAAATTAACCAGGGCCAACTATATTTAAGAATTTCCAGCAGATAATACCAAAACGGTCCGCGATGATTGTCCAGATCGTCACTAACTCGCTTTAACTGTTGAACAAAAAGGGAATCCAGAAACTCCTGCTCGTAGTGCCAAAATTGGGCGGTGTACCAGGCAAAAGCGGGGGTTGCTCCCAATAACCAACCCGACCAAAAATAGGCAGAGGTTAATAACCGGGGGGTATCCCAGAGCAGAAAAATCAAGCCGATACCCGCCAATAATAGCCCCATAATCCCCTTCGTCAGACAAAGAAGGGCAAATCCTAACCCGGCCCCCACAGACCAGCGTAAATCGCGTCGTGAGCGCAGTAAACCAACAAACATCAGCATTTCAAAACACAATACCGCTCCATCCAACATGGCTAAACGGCCATGGCGCACCACCGGCAAAAGAGTTAAATAGATCAAGGTCGACAGTAAAGCTGGCAAACGAGCGGGAAAAATTTCTCGACCGAGAAGATAGAGAAGCGGCACCGATAAAGCTGTAAAAAAAGCAGGAATTAGTCTAGTATTGGCCTCATTGATGCCCCAAAAATGGTAGGTTAGACCAATTAAACTATGAATCAACGGCGGTTTATTCAGGTAGGGATCACCCCAAAAACTGGGAAATAACCAGCGCAATTGTTCCAGGGGGGTTTGGCTAATTTCCTTGGCCACCTGAGCGATTGTTGCCTCATCCCAATCCCGCAAGGGTAAATTCCCTAATCCCACTAGATAGATAATTAAGGCTGCTATTAATAATCCCAGTAAACACAGAAATTCTTTAAAATTTTCTCTCTGACGCAATTTATAGCTAGAATATCCCCAAGTAAATTTTTGACGGTTCATAAGCTAGGTCAGTTATCAGTAAACAGTAATCAGTTATCAGTGGACTTATACCTAATATTATCTCAAGAATAAAATTTTGTCTAGACAAGAAACTTACCCAAATAAAAATGATTTTAATGTCCCCAGATTTTTTCAGTTAAATTGAGTTAGCAACGACAGATATATTTAAGTATAGAACTATTTATTAGTACAAAACATCAAAGCAAGCTCTGATTCAGTTATAATTTTTGGATATGTCTAATGAACTGATAACTCACATCTGATAACTGATTATGTATTGGTATAATGGCGAATTAATCGAGAATGAGCGAATCAGTCTGGATATTAATGATATTGGGCTGCTTTATGGAGCGACAATATTTACTACCCTGCGTATCTATCAACAAAGCTTAGATCATCCCCTGACCCATTGGCAAGAACATCTCAAACGTCTGCACTCTAGTTTACAAGTTTTCCACTGGTCTGATCCCGATTGGCAGCGAATTCGCCAAGGATCCGAAGAATTATCCCGATTCTATCCTGTCCTGAGAATCACAATTTTTCCCGATGGCAGGGAGTGGATTAAAGGCAGATTTCTTCCCGAAGATTTAAACCTGAGACAAGAGCAAGGAATTATTGGGTGGATAATAGATAATCCCGCTTGGCAACGGGTTTTAGGAGAACATAAAACTGGTAATTATTTGATCCCCTGGTTAGCGTCACAAACTGCTCAAAAAAAAGGGGCAAAAGAAGCGATATTAGTCGATCGAGTCGGTAATTGGTTAGAAACTAGCACTGGCAATTTATGGGGATGGAAAGATAATTGCTGGTACATTCCCCTGCTTACTGCTGACATTTTACCCGGGATCGGGCGCTCGGCTTTGATCGGCTGGTTAAAAAAACAAAATATTTGCCTGCAAGAAAATCTCTGGACTCCCGAATTTGTCGGTACTTTACAAGGGATAGCCTATAGTAATTCCGTGGTGGAAATTATCCCTTTTAATTCTATTCTTGGCTGGAATTTAGAGATAAATACAGCTATTTATCGGGAAGTTTTACCAGATTTACAGCAATACTTTTCCAGTCAATTAGAGAATAAATAAGGGTGTGTTACTAGGGGCTAACACACCTAAAATCGGGAAATAATGCCGCTCAAGCTTTAAAATTCTCGCTCCGAATTAGCCTCACTATCGCGCTTAGAACCGAGTAAATCTAATTGATCGACGAGAATCACCGGTTTAGAGCGAGCTAATCCCGTGTTTTTATCATTCCAGGTATCCATTTTTAAAGAACCCTTAATCCCGATTAAACCGCCTTTTTTCACATAATTAGCGGCCACTTCCGCCGTTTTACCCCAAATTTCCAGATCGAACCAATCCGGCTGATCGCTATTTTTAGAGCGACGATTAACCGCTAAAGTTAAAGTACATAAAACCTTACCCGACTCGAAATACTTCGTTTCTGGGTCTCTCCCCGCTCGTCCCACCAAATGAACCAGATTTACACTCATGGTCTTAGAACCTCAATTTAGTACAATAGTATGTTCATTTTAGCCCGAAACCTTAGCCTTGACCGGTGGCTAGGGAGAAAATTAGGGCAAATACCTGCGTAAATCCGGAGAGAAAGAAGCGATAATTAACTAGACTTGAGAAACAAAACGTAATAAAATCCAAGTCGATTCGATCGAAAGTCTAGCTATAGCAACGTTGTTATCAGAACAGGAGTGAAAACAAGTGGGTTTTTTTAGAGGACTAGGCTTATCAAGGGACATAGGTATAGACTTGGGTACAGCAAATACCCTCGTTTATGTATCAGGGAAAGGCATCGTTTTAGAGGAACCATCGGTAGTGGCGATCGATCAAGATCGTAACCCGGTCGCTGTCGGGGAGGAGGCCAAAAAAATGCTCGGTCGGACTCCGGGCCATGTCACCGCGCTGCGACCCCTGCGCGATGGGGTAATCGCCGATTTTTACAGTTGCGAGATCATGTTAGCGGAATTCATCAAACGAGCGCTCGATGGCACGATTGGCAATCCCCGCATGGTAATCGGTGTTCCCAGTGGGATTACTGGAGTAGAAAGACGTGCGGTGGTGGATGCGGCCAAAAATGCCGGCTCCCGAGAAGTGGGGTTAATTGATGAACCGGTTGCGGCAGCCTTGGGTGCCGGTTTACCCGTCTCGGAAGCGACGGGAAATATGATCATCGATATCGGTGGTGGCACCACGGAAGTGGCGATTCTCAGTCTCGATGGGACCGTAATCAGCGAATCG
This sequence comes from Microcystis aeruginosa Ma_SC_T_19800800_S464, assembly GCA_007095785.1. GTDB lineage: Bacteria > Cyanobacteriota > Cyanobacteriia > Cyanobacteriales > Microcystaceae > Microcystis > Microcystis aeruginosa_E. The sequence goes on along the minus strand of SFBL01000114.1, from coordinate 18,187 downwards.
GTGCGCGTCGCTGGGGATGAACTGACGGATTCAATTATCGCCTATCTAAAAAAAGTCCATAACCTGATTATCGGGGAACGTACAGCCGAAGATATTAAAATTCGCCTTGGTTCAGCTTATCCCTCCCCCGAAGATGAATTTCCTCCTCTGGAAGTGCGGGGATTGCATCTCATGTCCGGTTTACCTCGCACCGTGACCATAAAAGCGGAAGAAGTGCGGGAAAGTATGGATGAGCCACTTTCCGTGATCGTTGATGCGATCAAACGTACCCTAGAAAAAACTCCCCCCGAATTAGCTGCCGATATTATCGATCGCGGCATCATGTTAGCGGGAGGAGGTGCTTTATTACGGGGACTCGATCGCCTAGTCAGTCACGAAACCGGTATCGTTACCCATGTCGCTGAAGATCCCCTGCGCTGTGTGGTCAAAGGCACGGGAGAAGTGTTAAAAAATCAGAAACTCTTTGAGCGGATCGTTAATGAAACAACTCGCAATGTCTAAAGGTCACTAGGATCGGTTAGCGGCAAAAGACACGGATTCTCACTCTACACAGTCAAGAGGTTTAAAATCGCTCATGTATTCAGCACGACGAAAATGGACACAGCAGGGATGGCGGCTTTTTCTGCTCGCTGCCGCTTTGGGGGGAGCTTGGTACATTCGCACCTATCAAAGTGGGGCGATTTTAGAATTGTATGGTTTATTAACCCGCCCTTTTCAGGGAGAGGAAACTAATCTGCAAGAGCAACTTCTGGCCGATCAACGGGTGCGAGAATTACAAAATCGTTTAAGTGAAGTCGAATATCAAAATCAACAATTAAAAAAACAGCTTGGTTATTATCAAACCCAGAAAAAACCCCTGATTTCTGCCCCAATTATTGGCCGCAGCGCCGATGATTGGTGGCAACAGGTGATTATCGGTCGCGGTAGCGCCGATGGTGTGCCAGTGGGTGCTTCGGTGACGGGAATTGGCGGTTTAGTGGGACGGATTACAGAAGTTACTCCCCACACCAGCAAAGTTTTATTGATCAGTAATTCCCAAAGTCGCATCGGAGCAACGGTGAACCGTAGTCGGGCCATGGGTTTAATTCAAGGTCAGAATTCCCAGGTCGCCACCCTGCGCTTTTTTGAAAAAGCTCCCGATGTGAAACCGGGAGATGTGGTGACAACTTCGGCTTTTAGTAGCCTTTTTTCGCCAGGGTTGCCCATCGGTCGCATAATTTCCCTTAATTTACAGGAAAATCCCGCCCCCACCGCCAAAATTGAATTTACCGCCACCGTGGACAATCTCGAATGGGTCTTCGTTCACCCGCAACCCCAGCAGTGAGAGGGGGAATTATGCTGAAATTAAGCCGTTTATCAGCCCGTTCTCGTTTTATCCTGAATATTTTAGTCACTATCGCTTCACTGCTTCTCTGTACCTTTCTTTCCTTAATGCGGCTGCCCGGTATGGAGATTTTAGGCATCGCTCCCAATTGGTTACTGATTTGGTTGGTTAGTTGGAGTCTCCATCGCTCTTGTCTCGATAGTGTGGTGGCCGGATTAGCGATCGGCACTATTCAAGATAGTCTTACCTCTAATTATCCTTCCCATATCATGGTTTTTGGTCTGATCGGTTTCCTCACTTCCCGTTTACACCGACAACGTTATCTTAAAGAAGAATTAATCGCCGTGGTCTTAATTGTCTTTGTCATGACTTTAATCGCTGATGGTGCGATCGCTTTTCAATACTATCTACAAGGAGGCAAAAATCTCGCTGATCTTTGGGTCGATTATCAACGCATTGCCCTCACTTCTGCTCTGCTTAGTAGTCTCTGGACTCCCCTCGTCTATTATCCGCTCCAGCAATGGTGGCGACAATTTAGCGATCTTTAGGGGATAGGGGATAGGGGTTAGGGGATGGGGAAATGGGGAAATGGGGGAATTTCAACTAAAACCCCAACATCCTAAAACCCTAAAACCCCAACACCCTATCCCCCAACACCCAACCCCCAACACCCTCACCCTCACCCGCTCAATTAACATGAAATACAAACAAAAACTTAGTCAATTTTTTCATAATCTCGCTAATAAATTAGAAAATTCCGAGCAACCACCTAAAGTCGATCCTATCGACTCCAAATCTGCGCCAGTTGCGGGAGAAAAGCCAGTAGAAGCCACTCCCGAAGAAAAAAAGGTTAATTTAGTCTCCCAAGCCAGTAGCAAGGCTCTAGAGACATTTAAACCCTTGAAGAACAAAATTACTACCCTGATTGGCAATTCTCCCTTACCGCAATGGCGACAACATCCCCGCTTTGGCTTGTACTTGGGATTGGGATTAGGCGTAACAGGGGGCATTTTGGGGGTAGGTTGGGGCATTTATCGCCTTGAAAGCTCTTTACCGCAAAATATCGCCGATATACAAACCTATGCTCGTCCCGGCACCCTGACAATTCAAGCCGCTAATGGGGAAATCCTCAAGCAAAATGGCCCTAGTACCTACGAAACCGTGAAAATTGCCCAAGTTCCCCCACTGGTACAGGAGGCCTTTATCGCTAGTGAAGACCGCCGTTTTCGTGAACACGGGGGAGTTGATGGCCAGGGTATTGCTCGCGCTCTCTTTTCTAACCTGAGAGCCGGGGGAGTGGTGGAAGGAGGCAGCACCATCACCCAACAATTGGCCCGGATTGTCTTTTTATCCCAAGAAAGGAGTTTTGATCGCAAATTACGGGAAATGCGTATCGCTCAGAAAATAGAAGATAAATATACAAAAGACCAGATTTTAGAGCGTTATTTCCACCTAGTTTATCTCGGTTCCGGGGCCTACGGTCTGGCCGATGCCGCTTGGTTATATTTCAGTAAACCCGTCGATAAATTAACTCTAGCCGAAGCTGCCACCCTTGCCGGCATTGTTCCCGCTCCTAGTCTCTATTCTCCCCTAGAAAACCCTAAATCTGCCCTAGAACGGCGTAATATCGTCCTCAAAACTATGGCCGAGGTGGGATTTATTACTGCTGCTCAAGCAAAACTGGCGATCGCATCTCCCCTAGTACTTAAAACCAGTCCCCTAAAACGTCTGCAACGGCAAGCGGCCTATTTTACCGATTATGTGGAAAAAGAACTGCCGCAACTGGTTCCCGCTAAAACCCTAGAAGCGGGGGGATTGGTGGTAAAAACTACCCTTAATCCTCGTTGGCAAAGCGAAGCGGAGGAAGTGGTAGAAAGAGCGGTTTCTCGTTATGGCCAGTGGCAGAACTTCCAACAGGCGGCTTTAGTGGCAATTGACCCCAAAAATGGGCAAATTAAGGCTATGGTTGGAGGAATTGACCACGATAAGAATCAATTCAATCGGGTGACACAGGCAAAACGTCAGCCGGGATCTACTTTTAAACCTTTTGTCTACGCAGCGGCGATTGCGGCGGGGAAATCCCCCTATTCTAGTTATAAAGATGCTCAGTATGTGGTGGATGGTTATAAACCAGAAAACTACGGTGATAGGTATAGCGGCCGCGAGGTGTCCATGCGCGATGCTTTGACTTCTTCCCTGAATGTGGTGGCGGTTCAGGTGTTAGTGGCTGTGGGTTGGAATCCGGTGATTAAATTGGCTCAAGATATGGGTATCCAGTCGAAACTTTTACCCACTTATTCTTTGGCTTTGGGTGCTTCGGAAGTCAATCTTTTAGAATTGACCAGCGCCTACGGGACTTTTGCTAATAATGGTGTGCATCAACCAGTTTACGGTATTAATCAGGTACTCGATCGCCATGGTAAAGTAATTTATCAAGCCAATTTTAAACCGAAAACTGCTCTCAATCAAAACACAGCAGCAACGATGACTTGGATGCTGCAGGATGTGGTTAATTCGGGAACGGGAACCCCCGCACAAATTGGTCGTCCGGTGGCGGGAAAAACCGGCACTTCTGATAAAGCTCGCGACCTTTGGTTCGTCGGTTATATTCCCCAATTAGTCACGGGAATTTGGCTCGGTAATGACAATAATAAACCCACCAATGGAGCCAGTACCATGTCCGCTTGGATGTGGCGACAATTTATGTTAGAAGCAATTAAGGATATTCCCTATCAAGGTTTCCCAGAACCGAATTTAGGCAAACGTCCGGTGACATTAAAAGCGGAACCAATTAAACCCCGACGTACCTACTTTACCCAAACTACTAACAATCGTTTAGCCAGCAGCGATGAGGGTTCCCCCACCGAAGGACCCATCCGCAGACGGCGACGGGTTCGGGTAAGTCGTGAGCAAACTATCGTCCGTTCTAATACTAGCGAACCCAGCCAACGCCGTTCTAGTCGTCGGCGTACTAGCACCGCTCCTACCAGTGCCGCTGCGCCTAGTCCTCAAAATACGGCCCCTCCGGCAGCCGAACCGATTACCGTTCCCGTCAATGTGGCGGCTCCCGAAACTCGTTCAGTTCCCCTAGAGGTAACTTCTCCCCCCGATGTGGCTCCTCCCGCACCCCCAGCAGAAAGACGCTGACGGATTTTTGGCGGCGAAACTGGGGAATTTAGCCGAAAGCTTGCCGCTATAATAACTTAAAAGCTTGTTTAATGCCGATGACCAGTCTTATTTCCCCTACTACCATCTCCTCAACTCGTTTAAGTCTCAGCTATCAAGTGGCTATGTCGGAACCGACTTCGCACCTCTTTGAAGTCACTCTACAGATTACCGGTTGGCAAGCACCGATTTTAAACCTAAAAATGCCGGTTTGGACCCCCGGTTCCTATCTGGTGCGGGAATACTCCCGTTTAGTCCAAGATTTTCAAGCTGTTAACCTCAACAGTCGCAAAGTTGCTAAAAATCACTGGCAGATTGACAATGGTGACAGTTCCGAAATAACGGTCAAATATCGCGTTTTTGCCCACGATTTAACCGTCAGAACCAACCATCTTGATGATACTCACGGTTACTTCAACGGGGCCGCTTTATTTTTCTATATCCCCGATTATCAAAAACATCCCCTCACCCTGACAATTATCCCCCCCCATGGCGATTGGCGCATTACCACTGCCTTACAATCTTTACCCGGACAGAAAAACAGCTTTCACGTTCCCGATTTTGATACCCTAGTGGACAGTCCTGTGGAGGTGGGTATTCATCAGTTATACGATTTTGTCGTCGAGGGAAAACCCCATCAATTAGCTATCTGGGGACGGGGAAACGCCAATCCTAGTCAAATTATCGCCGATACCACTAAAATTATTCAAACCGAGTCGGCTATGTTCGGTGGACTCCCTTATGATAATTATCTCTTTTTGCTACATCTTTCGGCGGCTGGTTACGGGGGACTAGAACATAAAAATTCCTGTACCCTTAACTATGCGCGTTTGGGATTGCGAGATAAGGATAAATATCATCGTTTTCTGCAATTAGTCGCCCATGAGTTCTTTCATCTCTGGAATATCAAGCGTATTCGCCCAAAAGCTTTAGAAAGCTTCGATTATGATGCGGAAAATTATACGTCTTCTCTCTGGTTTGCCGAAGGAACCACCAGTTATTACGATATGATAATCCCTCTACGGGCGGGAATATACGATAGTAAGACTTTTTTAGAGCTTTTAAGCAAGGAAATTACTCGTTATCTCAATATACCCGGTCGTCTTGTCCAACCTCTAGGCGAATCGAGTTTCGATGCCTGGATAAAACTCTACCGACGGGATAGCAATAGCGATAATAGTCAAATTTCCTACTATCTCAAGGGGGAATTATTGTCGCTGCTTCTGGATTTACTAATTCGCACCCACACCGATAACCGTCGTTCCCTCGATGATGTTTTACGCTCGATGTGGCAACATTTCGGTAAAGAGGAGATTGGTTATACCGATGGGGAATTGCAGGCAATTCTCGAATCTGCCTCGGGAGTGGATTTAAGCGACTTCTACCAGCGTTATATCGACGGTTTGGCAGAATTACCCTTTAATGAATATCTTGAACCTTTTGGACTCTATCTGCGGGGTGTTGGCAATGGGGAGACGATACCTTATCTGGGAATGCGGGTACAGAGTGAAGCGGGTAAAGAAATAATTAAATTTGTCGAGATGGGTTCTCCTTGCCAAAAAGCGGGAATTAATGCTGATGATGAATTATTGGCTATCGATGGATTGCGAGTGACGGCGGAACAGTTAAACGAAAGATTAAAAGACTACCGCGCAGGTGATATTATTCAGATAACAGTCTTTCATCTCGATGAATTGCGAACCCTTGCTGTTCCACTGGCCACCCCGCAGACGATTCGCTATGAAATTATCAGGGTAGAAAATCCTTCTAATAGCCAGAAACAAAATTTTTCCGCATGGGTAAATCCCGTTTAGCTCTTGGTTCAATCAACAAAAAAATGTCTATTACCGCCGAAATTCCTTTCCTTCCTCTCGCCTATTTTGAGAATAAATTTATCCCTTTTAGTGAGGCAAAATTATCCGTTGCTACCCACGCACTACACTACGGAACTGCCGCTTTTGGGGGTTTACGAGGTACTCCCGACCCTAGCAATCCTGGACAGATATTATTATTTAGATTAGAACGTCATTGTCAGCGTTTAAGTCAAAGTGCTAAGTTTCTTAATTACGAGATTCCTGCTGATAAAATCTATCAAATAATTATCGATTTTGTTAAAAAGAATCAGTGTAATCGACCTTTTTATATTCGTCCCCTTGTCTATAGTTCGGGGTTGGGAATTGCCCCGCGATTGCATGGTATCGAGAAGGATTTTCTAGTCTATGGTCTAGAAATGGATGATTATTTAGCTGCTGATGGGGTTAACTGTCGGATTAGTTCTTGGTATCGTCAAGAGGATAGAAGTTTCCCGTTGCGAGGTAAAATTAGCGCCGCTTATATCACTTCTGCTTTAGCAAAAACGGAAGCGGTAGAATCGGGGTTTGATGAGGCAATTTTAATGAATTCTCAGGGTAAAGTCTGTGAAGCGACGGGAATGAATATTTTTATCATCAGAAATGGTCAGCTAATTACTCCTAGTTTTGACCAAGATATTCTAGAAGGGATTACTAGAGATAGTGTTTTAACTATTGCGCGGGATTTGGGTATTCCGGTTATTGAAAGACCTGTAGATAAGACGGAGTTATTTATCGCTGATGAGGTGTTTTTAAGTGGCACTGCGGCGAAAATTACTCCGATTAAAAAGATTGAAACTTTTTCTTTACCCGCAGCTAAACCGATTACTTATCAGTTAAAACAAAAGTTAAGCTCTATCGTTCTCAATCAGGAACCAAAGTATCAAGATTGGATTACTAAAGTTCCTTTGTAGTTAGAGAAATTTCCTGGATTTTTCCTTGAGATGCGCCATCATTTTACGCATCTCAAGGAACCCTGAAATAAACAGAATTTATCTATTTTTAGGTTTGGCTCCTTCCTGTATATAGGGTATAGTTTTATTGGGATCAATCCTCAGCACGGGTTTCTTCCCTGTTGCTGTTTTTTCTTGTTGATTGTCGGTTTTTTGCTGATTTTGATTATTATCGGTTGTATGTTCCATAGTAGAGCAAATAACTATGATTATACCTTAAACTATATCAAAGTTGTCAAGGATAGTATTAATCAACTAAATACAAAACTTAACTTTAATTCTGACTATTAGGGGTGTTTTGGTTAATTGTGGCCGAGATTTACCTGCTTATCTAGTTTCCATTTATTCTTGGGTGAATCTGTGCTGCATTTAAACTATGTCTTGGAAATTTTATTACCAATGCTCAAACTCTCAAACTAGGGATGAATTTCTGGTATCACTGGTCACTGAAATAGGTACAATAAACATTAGCTCGTTTTCATAGAGAACTTAAATGACGCAAAATAATCCCCTAGAGTTGATTGAGAAGTTAGAAACAGGAATCCCCGGCTTTGATTTTCTTTCGGAAGGGGGATTACCGAAAGGAAGAGCAACATTGATAGCGGGAACAGCAGGCAGTGCTAAAACGGTATTTGCCTGTCAATTTCTCGCAGAAGGCATCAAAAATGGAGAAAATGGCGTTTTTGTCACCTTCGAGGAGCCACCCCAAGCACTGAGAAAAAATATGGGTGGTTTTGGTTGGAATATCCGGCAGTGGGAGGAAAATCGCCAATGGGCCTTTGTTGATGCTTCCCCCCAACCGGAAGAAAAGCCGATGGTGACAGGAGAATACGACCTAGGCGCATTAATCGCTCGCATTGAGTTTGCTATCCGCAAAAATAAAGCCAAACGGGTGTCTATGGATTCTTTAGGCGCAATTTTTAGCCATTTAAGTGATAGCGCTCAAGTGAGAAGTGATCTTTTTCGTCTAGCAACCGCTTTGCGAGAATTGGAAGTAACAGCGATTATGACCGCAGAAAGAACCCAAGAATACGGCGAAATTAGTCGTTACGGGGTGGAGGAGTTTGTGGCCGATAATGTGGTGATTTTACGCAACGTTTTAACCGATGAGAAAAGAAGAAGGACGATCGAAATTTTAAAATATCGGGGAACTGATCACCAAAAAGGAGAATTTCCTTTTACAATTATTCCCAATAAAGGAGCCGTGATTATTCCTTTATCAGCCATTGAACTAGAACAAAAATCCTCTAATATTCGTATTACTTCCGGCAGCCTAGAACTCGATAGAATGTGTGGTGGTGGTTTCTTCCGCGATTCGGTTATTTTGGTTTCGGGAGCCACGGGAACAGGAAAAACCCTGATGGTGACAGAATTTATGGCCGGGGGAGTAACCAATGGGGAAAGATGTTTAATTTTTGCCTTCGAGGAAAGTCGCGAACAGTTATTTAGAAATGCTATCGGTTGGGGTGTGGATTATGACCGCATGGAAAAGGAAGGTAAATTAAAGGTAGTCTGCCGTTATCCCGAAACTACGGGTTTAGAAAATCATTTAATTATGATGAAGGAAATTATCGAGGAGTTTCAACCTAATCGAGTGGCAGTAGATAGTTTATCTGCTTTAGAAAGGGTGTCTAATCTGAAAGGATTTCGGGAATTTATTATCGGTTTGACTTCTTTTATTAAGCAAAAAGAGGTGGGAGGATTATTTACTTCCACCACTCCCACTTTATTAGGAGGTTCCTCGATTACAGAAGCACATATTTCTACAATTACTGATTCAATTATTCTGCTGCGTTATGTGGAAATGTATGGAGAAATGCGCCGCGGTATCACTGTTTTAAAAATGCGCGGTTCTATGCACGATAAGGATATTCGTGAGTTTTCTATCGATCATCAAGGTATGCACATTGGTCAACCTTTCCGCAATGTTACCGGAATTCTGGCTGGAACTCCTATGTACACAGCACAAACAGAAGTAGAACGTTTGAGTGGATTATTCGAGGATCGTAGTTAAAATATAGCAGCATTTGCTAATCCTGTGTCGGTTGTTAGCTTTTTTCTCCCTATCTCCTTCTTGCTTTCTTGATATGTCTAAAAACTTTTGCTTTATTTTTCTAGGTCTTTTACTGATAAATAATCTACATTTATCAGTCTTAGCAGAAACAGTTTTACAAAGAATTGCTCGCACGGGAGAATTAAAAGCGGCAGCTAGAAAAGACGCTACTCCCTTTAGTTATATCGATGAGAAAACGGGACAATGGACAGGTTACGGAGTGGAATTAATGCGCTTAGTCCAACGTCAATTAGAACGACAATTAGGTAAACCGATTACAATAGCTTTTACAGAAGCGACGGCTAATAATCGTTTTCAGCAAGTGGAACAGGGCCAAGTAGATTTATCCTGTAATGCGGCAACAATTACGGAAGAAAGACTAGAAAAGGTTAATTTTTCTATTCCCTATTTTATGACAGGAGCGCAATTTTTAACTAAAAGGGAAAATGTTGATAAAATAGATATTAATAACACTTTAGCGGCAGTTGCGATCGCCTATATTCCCCACACCACCACCGATAGTATTATTCGTTATATCTATCCTCTGGCTAATTGGCAAGCTGTCAGCGATCGAAGTGAGGCAGTGGCAAAATTACAAAGGGGAGAAGTTAAAGCAGTGGTTAGTGATGGAATTCTTCTACTGGGGGAAATCGTTAAACAAGGACAGGATCCGCGACAATTTGTGCTACTACCCCGTCAACCGATTACCACCGAACTTTATGGCTGTATTTTACCCAAAAACGATCCCGAATGGAAAAAATTTGTTGATACTGTTGTTGGCAGCGATGATAACCGGAAACTGCGAGAACAATGGTTTAATTTAGAACAAGGTTTTTTTCCCTATACGATTCTCAATCAACCCTAAACATAGACTGTAATTGCTGAAAATTAAAAGTAAGTAGATTCTAGTTTTTTTTCTTTTTTTCGTCACTTTTTCCTGAAAAACTATGTCTTTTGTCGGTTTACATATTCACAGTGATTATAGCTTACTTGATGGTGCTTCCCAATTACCAGCACTAATTGATCGAGCGATCGAATTAGGACAAATAGCGATCGCTTTAACCGATCATGGAGTCATGTATGGTGCGATCGAATTAATTAAAACCTGCCGTAATAAGGGAATAAAACCAATTATTGGCAACGAAATGTATGTAGTTAATGGCGATATTGAAGTCAATCTTCGCCACCGAAAATATCATCAAGTTGTTTTAGCCAAAAACACCCAAGGCTATAAAAATCTGGTTAAATTAACTACTATTTCTAATCTGAAAGGTATTCAAGGTAAAGGCATTTTTGCTCGTCCTTGTATCAATAAAGATTTACTCCAACAATATCACGAAGGATTGATAGTTACCAGTGCTTGCTTGGGTGGAGAGATTCCCCAAGCAATTTTAGCTAATAACAGAAAATTGGCTAAGGAAACTGCTAAATGGTATAAAAAACTTTTTGGTGATGATTTTTATTTAGAAATTCAAGATCACGGTTCTAAAGAAGATCGGATTGTTAATGTAGAAATAGTTAAAATTGCTAAAGAATTAGGGATTAAAGTAGTTGCCACTAACGATTCTCACTTTATTTCCTGTTACGATGTAGAGGCACACGATGCCTTACTTTGTATTCAAACTGGCAAGTTAATTACTGAAGACAAACGCCTCCGTTATAGCGGCACAGAATACTTAAAATCTGCTGATGAAATGCGTTTACTTTTCCGTGATCATCTGCCAGAAGATGTGATTGAAGAAGCAATTAATAATACCTTAGAAGTAGCAGAAAAAGTCGAACCCTATAACATATTTAATGAACCAAGACTCCCCAATTATCCAGTTCCTGCGGGACATACTGCTGATAGTTATGTAGAAGAAATTGCTTGGTTAGGATTACTAGAAAGATTAAAATGTCCTTCTCGTCACGAAATTGAAACTACTTACAAAGAAAGGCTAGAATACGAATTAAAAATGTTACAGAAAATGGGATTTTCTACCTATTTTCTCGTCGTTTGGGACTATATAAAATATGCTAGAGATCATGATATTCCCGTCGGTCCAGGACGCGGTTCTGCGGCGGGTTCTTTGGTAGCATATTCTTTAAAAATAACCAATATTGATCCCGTTCATCACGGTTTATTATTTGAGCGTTTTCTCAATCCTGAACGGAAATCTATGCCTGATATTGATACGGATTTCTGTATCGAGAGACGGGATGAAATGATCCAATACGTCACGGAAAAATACGGGGAGGCTAATGTTGCCCAAATCATTACTTTTAACCGCATGACATCAAAAGCTGTCTTAAAAGATGTGGCGCGGGTGTTAGATATTCCCTACGCCGAATCGGATAAAATGGCGAAAATGATTCCCGTTTCTCGCGGTAAACCCACACCTTTAAAAGTGATGATTTCCGATGAAACTCCCGAACCAGCATTTAAAGAAAGATACGATACGGAACCCCATGTGCGTCATTGGTTAGATATGGCAATTCGTATCGAAGGTACTAACAAAACTTTCGGAGTTCATGCCGCAGGAGTCGTCATTTCTTCCCAACCTTTAGATGAAGTGGTTCCCCTCCAGAAAAATAATGATGGGGCGGTAATTACCCAATATTTTATGGAGGATTTAGAATCATTAGGATTGTTAAAAATGGACTTTTTAGGGTTAAGAAATTTAACCACTTTGAAAAAAACCGCCGATTTAATTAAACAAAATCAGGGCATAGATATCGATCTTGATCAATTGCCTTTAGATGAAAGAAAAGCCCTGCAAATTCGGGCTAAAGGGGAACATAAAAAACTACCTCCCGATATTCTCAAAACCCACGGATTACTAGAAGAAGGGGATTTAGAAGGTATTTTCCAGTTAGAATCATCGGGGATGAAACAGATCGTTAAAGAGTTAAAACCATCGGGTATTGAGGACATATCTTCAATCCTAGCACTCTATCGCCCCGGTCCTTTAGATGCGGGATTAATTCCTCTCTTTATTGGCAGAAAACACGGTAGAGAACCCATTCGTTATGATCATCCTTTATTGGAACCAATTCTTAGGGAAACCTACGCAGTTTTAGTCTATCAAGAACAGATTATGAAAATGGCGCAGGATTTAGCGGGTTATTCCCTAGGAGAAGCGGATCTATTGCGTCGGGCAATGGGTAAGAAAAAAGCCTCCGAAATGCAGAAACAAAGGGAGATGTTTATCGATGGTGCTGCTAAAAATGGCGTGGAAAAAAGAATCGCTGAAAATCTCTTTGAACAGATGGTAAATTTTGCCGAATATTGTCTGGGAGGTGAGACGTTAATTTTAACTGAGGAATACGGATTATTACCAATTGCTAAAATTGTGAGCGAAGAAATTAACTGCACTGTTTATAGTGTAGATAAAAATGGCTTTATCTATAGTCAACCAATCTCTCAATGGCACGAGCGAGGTTTACAAGAAGTCTTTGAATACACCCTAGAAAATGGCCAAACTATCCAAGCAACCAAAGATCATAAATTTATGACTAGCGACGGAGAAATGTTAGCCATAGATACAATATTTGAGCGAGGTTTAGATTTAAAATCCTCTGATTTTTCCTAAAAGCCAAACCCCCCAATCTAGGATTGAGGGGTTTTGAGGAAAGAATAATCCTGGCATCGAGCTATTGTCCCAGTCGGCAACCCGACAAGTATCTTGGCCACGGTGAAGTTTCACAACCGAGTTCGGGATGGAATCGGAGTGGTGCCATCACGTTAAAGACACCAGGAAGGGTAGAACCCTCAAGACTGCAAAAGCTAGGGAAAAAGTGGTAAAAAGAAGAATGAGGTCAAGCCCTCGGTCGGTTAGTACTCCTCGACTGCACTCGTTACCGAGCTTCCATCTAGAGCCTATCAACGGGTAGTCTACCCGAGACCTTACTGGCTTAATGCCATGAGAGCAATCATCTGGAGGTGGGCTTCCCACTTAGATGCTTTCAGCGGTTATCCGCTCCGCACATGGCTACCCTGCGTTTACCGTTGGCACGATAACAGGTACACCAGCGGTGCGTCCTTCCCGGTCCTCTCGTACTAAGGAAGGCTCCTCGCAATGCTCTTACGCCTACACCGGATATGGACCGAACTGTCTCACGACGTTCTGAACCCAGCTCACGTACCGCTTTAATGGGCGAACAGCCCAACCCTTGGGACCGACTTCAGCCCCAGGTTGCGATGAGCCGACATCGAGGTGCCAAACCTCCCCGTCGATGTGAACTCTTGGGGGAGATCAGCCTGTTATCCCTAGAGTAACTTTTATCCGTTGAGCGACGGCCCTTCCACGCGGTGCCGTCGGATCACTAAAGCCGACTTTCGTCCCTGTTCGACTTGTGGGTCTCACAGTCAAGCTCCCTTCTGCTTTTGCACTCTATCGTCCCATTTCCAACGGGACCGAGGGAACCTTTGCGCGCCTCCGTTACCTTTTAGGAGGCGACCGCCCCAGTCAAACTGCCCACCTGAAACTGTCTCCCGCCCCGATTAGGGGTCAGGGTTAGAATTCTAGCCTCGCCAGAGTGGTATCTCACCGTTAGCTCCACCCTCCCCACGAGGAGAGTTTCAAAGCTTCCCACCTATCCTGCGCAAGCGAAGCCCGAAGCCAATTCCAGGCTACAGTAAAGCTTCATAGGGTCTTTCTGTCCAGGTGCAGGTAGTCCGTATCTTCACAGACAATCCTATTTCGCCGAGTCTCTCTCCGAGACAGTGCCCAGATCGTTACGCCTTTCGTGCGGGTCGGAACTTACCCGACAAGGAATTTCGCTACCTTAGGACCGTTATAGTTACGGCCGCCGTTCACCGGGGCTTCGGTCGTCAGCTTCAGATTACTCCTGACCAACTTCCTTAACCTTCCGGCACTGGGCAGGCGTCAGCCTCCATACTGCGTCTTACGACTTGGCGGAGACCTGTGTTTTTGGTAAACAGTCGCCTGGGCCTATTCACTGCGACCCTCTCGCGAGGGTACCCCTTCTCCCGAAGTTACGGGGTCATTTTGCCGAGTTCCTTAGAGAGAGTTATCTCGCGCCCCTTAGTATTCTCTACTTCCCCACCTGTGTCGGTTTCGGGTACAGGCAATTAATGATTAACGTGGTTCGGGCTTTTCTAGGAAGCATGATCAGCGCCACTTCCCTCCCGTGGGAGGTGGGACTCGCGTCTTAGCTCCTGGTGTTTTCTCCACCTCTCATCGCCTCGACTGCTTGCACTGGTAACCAACATCCAGCTGACGTTGACCTTCTCCGTTCTCCGGCACAATCATTAATCGGTACGGGAATGTTAACCCGTTGTCCATCGACTACGCTTTTCAGCCTCGCCTTAGGTCCTGACTGACCCTCCGCGGACGAGCCTTGCGGAGGAAACCTTGGGGTTTCGGGGTGTGGGATTCTCACCCACATTTTCGCTACTTAAGCCGACATTCTCACTTCTATAGAGTCCACAGCTGCTTGCCGCTACTGCTTCACCCCCTATAGAACGCTCCCCTACCACCCCCCCCAACCCCCCCGTTGACGGGGGGGTTGGGGGGGGTCCACAGCTTCGGTAGATAACTTAGCCCCGTTCATTTTCGGCGCAGGAGCGCTTGACCAGTGAGCTATTACGCACTCTTTTAAGGATTGCTGCTTCTAGGCAAACCTCCTGGTTGTCAATGCACTCCCACCTCCTTTCTCACTTAGTTATCATTTGGGGACCTTAGCTGGTGGTCTGGGCTGTTTCCCTCTTGACGATGAAGCTTATCCCCCACCGTCTCACTGGTAGTTTTTTTAGCCGTATTCAGAGTTTGCCTCGCCTTGGTACCGGTCTCCCAGCCCGCGGCGAAACAGTGCTTTACCCCGACTAAACTTCCACTACCGCTGCGCCTCAACACATTTCGGGGAGAACCAGCTAGCTCCGAGTTCGATTGGCATTTCACCCCTAACCACAGCTCATCCGCTAATTTTTCAACATTAGTCGGTTCGGACCTCCACTTGGTTTTACCCAAGCTTCATCCTGGCCATGGTTAGATCACCCGGGTTCGGGTCTACAAATTATGACGTTTCGCCCTATTCAGACTCGCTTTCGCTGGGGCTGTGGGGTCTTCCCCCTTCACCTGCCATAACCTGTAAGTCGCCGGCTCATTCTTCAACAGGCACACGGTCAGACGTTCAATCGTCCTCCCATTGCTTGTAGGCTAACGGTTTCATGTTCTATTTCACTCCCCTTCCGGGGTTCTTTTCACCTTTCCCTCGCGGTACTGTTTCTCTATCGGTCACACGGGAATATTTAGCCTTACCTCGTGGTCGAGGCAGATTCACACGGGATTTCACGTGCCCCATGCTACTCGGGATGCAGTTAAGCTGGTTCCTTTTTCGACTACAGGACTTTCACCTTCTCTGGTGCGGTTTTCAGCCGCTTCGTCTAAATTTCCCAGTCTTTTGTTACTGTCCCACGACCCCAAGTTCCGCAGAACTTGGTTTAGGCTGTTCCCTTTTCGCTCGCCGCTACTGGGGGAATCGCTGTTGCTTTCTTTTCCTCTGGCTACTAAGATGTTTCAGTTCACCAGGTTTGCTCGCTCCACCCTATGGATTCAGGTGGTCGTGTTTAGGGTTGCCCCATTCGGATATCTTCGGATCAATGCTTGCTTCCCGCTCCCCGAAGCGTTTCGTCGGTAACTACGTCCTTCTTCGCTTCCGTGTGCCTAGGTATCCACCGTTAGCCCTTATTAGCTTGACCTTGCGGTCTTCTTTTTTGGCTTTTTCACCTAGCTCTATGCAGTTTTCAAGGTTCCTCTGGACTCTGAACTCAGAGCCAGCATTCTCTCTTACTATATATAAGTAAGATAAGGTGCTGATTCGGAGCTTCTTTTCTTTGTTTTTGCCACCTGTGCAGGTGGGCCATCCTGGACTCGAACCAGGGACCTCACCCTTATCAGGGGTGCGCTCTAACCACCTGAGCTAATAGCCCTTGTTCCTGATTCAGGTCTTGTTTGAACCCAGAACCTAGTTTGAAAGCCAATTTCGCCTCGCTCCGACCTTTTGGGATTGATTCTTGGTTTCGACTACTATTTTTTCGTCTTATACCCGAATTAGGTCTCCCTTTAAGGAGGTGATCCAGCCACACCTTCCGGTACGGCTACCTTGTTACGACTTCACCCCAGTCACTAGCCCTGCCTTAGGCATCCCCCTCCTTGCGGTTGAGGTAATGACTTCGGGCGTGACCAGCTTCCATGGTGTGACGGGCGGTGTGTACAAGGCCCGGGAACGAATTCACCGCCGTATGCTGACCGGCGATTACTAGCGATTCCTCCTTCATGCAGGCGAGTTGCAGCCTGCAATCTGAACTGAGGCCGGGTTTGCTGGGATTCGCTGGCTCTCGCGAGTTCGCTGCCCTTTGTCCCGACCATTGTAGTACGTGTGTCGCCCAAGACGTAAGGGGCATGCTGACTTGACGTCATCCCCACCTTCCTCCGGTTTGTCACCGGCAGTCTCCTTAGAGTCCCCAACTTAATGCTGGCAACTAAGAACGAGGGTTGCGCTCGTTGCGGGACTTAACCCAACATCTCACGACACGAGCTGACGACAGCCATGCACCACCTGTGTTCGCGCTCCCGAAGGCACCCCCAGCTTTCACCAGGGTTCGCGACATGTCAAGTCTTGGTAAGGTTCTTCGCGTTGCATCGAATTAAACCACATACTCCACCGCTTGTGCGGGCCCCCGTCAATTCCTTTGAGTTTCACACTTGCGTGCGTACTCCCCAGGCGGGATACTTAACGCGTTAGCTTCGGCACGGCTCGGGTCGATACAAGCCACGCCTAGTATCCATCGTTTACGGCTAGGACTACAGGGGTATCTAATCCCTTTCGCTCCCCTAGCTTTCGTCCCTGAGTGTCAGATACAGCCCAGTAGCACGCTTTCGCCACCGATGTTCTTCCCAATCTCTACGCATTTCACCGCTACACTGGGAATTCCTGCTACCCCTACTGCTCTCTAGTCTGCCAGTTTCCACCGCCTTTAGGTCGTTAAGCAACCTGATTTGACGGCAGACTTGGCTGACCACCTGCGGACGCTTTACGCCCAATAATTCCGGATAACGCTTGCCTCCCCCGTATTACCGCGGCTGCTGGCACGGAGTTAGCCGAGGCTGATTCCTCAAGTACCGTCAGAACTTCTTCCTTGAGAAAAGAGGTTTACAATCCAAAGACCTTCCTCCCTCACGCGGCGTTGCTCCGTCAGGCTTTCGCCCATTGCGGAAAATTCCCCACTGCTGCCTCCCGTAGGAGTCTGGGCCGTGTCTCAGTCCCAGTGTGGCTGCTCATCCTCTCAGACCAGCTACTGATCGTCGCCTTGGTAGGCTCTTACCCCACCAACTAGCTAATCAGACGCAAGCTCTTCTTCAGGCCAATTAGGTTTCACCTTGCGGCACATCGGGTATTAGCAGTCGTTTCCAACTGTTGTCCCCGTCCTGAAGTTAGATTCTTACGCGTTACTCACCCGTCCGCCACTAGAATCCGAAGATTCCCGTTCGACTTGCATGTGTTAGGCACGCCGCCAGCGTTCATCCTGAGCCAGGATCAAACTCTCCATGATGAATCGTTTGATTCTTTTGACTTTTTTTCGTCTCCCCCTTGCGGGTTTGACTTCTTTGTTATAGAATTGCTTCTAAACGAGGCTTTTTTTGCTTGGCTTTCAAACTATTGTTTTGTCTAGGTTCGAGCGTCGTTGGTTTCGCTTCGCTTTCGCTTCGCTTCAACCGCGCATTTACCAATGTATCTAACTTCCCCAGGTTTGTCAACCCCTTTTGGCAAAATTTTTTGATCTTTTTTCTATCCCTTGCTACGTAAGCCTTTCAGCTTTTGGTCTTTTGGGGTGGTC
>SFBL01000113.1 GCA_007095785.1 Microcystis aeruginosa Ma_SC_T_19800800_S464 | reverse complement strand
AATTCATCCAATATCTCCCCCATGAGAGATTTAGACAAAAATACTTAAATAGCTGTAAGCCTTTCTATGACTGGGTTAGGTTAAATAAAAAATATTCAAAATAACCTGCTGGATGTGGGTTTTACGGCATGGGAACAGAATTCACTAGGATGCCCTATATAGCTCATAAAACTGGTTTTACCTCTCAAAATCTCAACCAAAAATTACAAGAAGCAAATTTTGCCAGAGTCGAGGTAATTCGCACGGAATTTGAGTTAGTTGCTTTTGGGTATAAGTGAGGAAAGATTAGCAAAAATTGCCCGCAATTGTGGGGCGATTCTTTCCCTTTGATTGATTAAATAAATACTAACAAGGGTTAACGATACCCCCAGCCATTGCAATATACTTAACATCTCACCCAGGAATAAATTCCCGAAAGTGAGGGCAAAAACTGGAGTTAAAAAAGTTAAAGAACTTAAACTGGTTAAATTGCCCTTGGCGGCTAAATAAAAGAATATTCCATAGGCGATTGCACTACCAAAAATAGTGGCATAACTTAAAGCTAACCAACCATTAAAATCTATATTTTGCCATTGATGGGATTCGGTGAAACCTGAAGCTAAAAATAGCGGCAATCCCCCTAAAATCATGTGCCATCCTGTGGCGCTGACGGGATCCGCATGACGACAGACAAACCGGATTAACACTGTTCCCACCGCCATGGATAGAGAAGCCAAAAGCATGAGCATTTCGCCGCTATTTAGTAATTCCTGCCAGCTAAAGTCAATATCTACCGTTTTTTGTCCAAAAAAGTCATAAAACCATTGATCGGGTAAGCCAATTAAACTAATTCCCCCAATCCCTAAACCCAATCCCAACCATCCCCAGACACCGATAACTTCTTTAAATAGCCAACTGGACATTAAAGCCACCGCTAGGGGTTGGGAGTCAATAATTACCGATCCTAACCCCGCCCCGGTGCGATTTAATCCCAATGCCAGAAAACCTTGAAAAAGAGTGCCATCCATGAGAGCAAAAAGGGCAATCCATAGCCATGCTTGCAGGGTTTTGGGCTGAGGACGACCTAAAAACCAAGCTACCATTAAAACTAACATTCCGGCGGGAACAAGGCGAATTGCCGCCATAAATAGGGGGGTGGTATGAGGTATAACACCTTTCATCGCTACCATCGCTGTTCCCCAGAGAAAAAACGGTGAGATAAGTAAGACAGGCGAGGATTTCTTTAAATCTAAGTTTTCCATAGGTAGCGATCGAGTTTTGTGGATAACAAATTTCCCTAATTGTATAGTAGAGACTGGGGATCAGCCCTTAATTCTCCTGACTTTCTCCTAATTGGTTTTCCTCTAAAGCTGTTATTGGTTTTTCTTCCCCGTAACTGATCCAGATCGCAATCATTCCAGCAATAGGAATGGAGAGAAAAACCCCTAATAATCCCGCAATTCTTTCGCCGATAAAGAGAGATAAAAACAAAATTACTGGGTTTAATTCTAGGGCATTGCCCATAACTTTAGGGCGAATAATATTATCTTGAATCTGTACCAAGACAACACAGACAATAAAAGCTTTAACGGCAATTGCTAGTCCTTGGGAGGTAAAAGTCAAGATAGTTACCAACAAAATGCCCAGGGTTGCCCCGATACCAGGAATAGCATCGATAATACCGAGAATGCCCGCTAAAATTAGCCCATATTTAATTCCTAATAGGGAAAAACTTAAGAAACTCGTCACCGATAAAAAGAGCATTAACAACAGTTGCCCGCGAATAAATCCCAAGAAACTTTGTCGAAAAGACTGGGCAAAACGCTCCCGGTATGCTGGGGGGAGAAGTTGCAAAAAACCTCGCCAAAGTTTATCACCATCGATGAGCATATAAACACTGATCACCGCCCCAAAAACGCCGGTAAAGACACTGGAAAAAACTCCCTGTACGACCGATAAACCCGTGGCTAAACCGGTTTGTAGGGTTCCCACCATTTTATTCAAATCTAATCGATCAAGAAAGTCTTTAAAGGGTAAAAAATCTTGTTGACCAAGGGCATCGGTAAGATTGAATAGTAGTCCTCTCCCCTGACTAACTGCTTCTAATCCTATGCCTGTGACTAATCTAAATAGGAGGATAAAAGCTACTAGGGTGGTAATAGCAATGGCTAGTCCTCTCGGTAGATAACGGGATAACCAAACCACGGGATAATTTAATAGAGCGGCTAGGATCGCTGAACCGGTAAAAATAGCGATCGTCCCGTAGAAATAGTTAATTAAGATAATCAGACTCCAGCCACAGCCAAATAATAATAGATAGCGCACTAGAATCGAGTTATTCAGAGTTTTCCAAAAGGAGCTAGAAGGGGTCATAAATCAAGCCAGAAATAGGATTTTAGCATTTAGAATTGTTTTAACAAAGCTTCCCGCATGACCGAGACGGGGACGGGTTGACCTAACCAGATTTCTAGTGCGATCGCTCCCTGATTAACTAACATTTCTAACCCATCAATAATTCTTATCCCTCTAGTCCGGGCTAACCGGAGAAATTTGGTCGGCCGGGGATTATAAATCAGATCGTATGCGATCGCGGATGGTGGCAAAAGGTCTAATAATTCTAACTCAACTGGGGATTGTTCGCCCTGGGGAGACATTCCGATCGGGGTAGAATTAATCAGGAGTTCTGTGGTGGATAGCATCCCCTCTAATTCGTCCCAGCCATGCACTTCTAGGAGGTCATAGAGGCTGGTATTCGCCCAACTTTCTTTAAAAGGATCTAATTTCTTTTGATTGCGTCCTACCACATGAATTTCGCCACAGCCCAACTGGGCGCAAGCCACCACTACCGCCCGGGCAGCGCCGCCATTGCCTAAAATAATCGGATTCACCCGACTCCAATCTTTGTCAAGGGATTTCAAGGGTGCGAGAAAGCCATCCACATCGGTATTCGTTCCCTGCCAGCCGGTTTCCGTGCGCCAGACGGTATTAACTGCGCCTACTAGCCTTGCTTTCTCGGTAATTTGCGATAATAAGGGAATAATGGCTAATTTATGGGGAATTGTGACGCTAAAACCCTGTAGATCGATGGCGGCCAAACCAGCGATCGCCGTTGCCAAATTTTCCGGGGCGATCGGGAGGGGAAGATAGACATAATTTAGCCCCAAGGCATCGATAGCGGCATTGTGCATGAGGGGAGAAAGAGTATGGCCGATGGGATCGCCGATTACGCCTAATAACTTGGTTTTTCCGTTAATAATGGTCATAAAAAAGGTGGGCTTTCCCCACCAAAGTTTAATCTCAAGGGTGGCCAATGCTCACCTTACTATACTATTTCTTGATTTCGCGGGCCATTTTCAGGAAAGGATTGATATTGTCATCGTTAGCGCGACGAACGTTATCATTAGCAGCGTTAGCCTTACTATTAGCCTCGGAAGTGGCCGATTTTGCCACAATACCGTTATCGGTGACTTTGCTGACTTCCATAGAAGAAATCTGTTTAATCGATTCGCCACCCTTCTTATTCGAGGCAGTTTTCGGGAAAGTACGTCGGATCGTGATCGGTGTCCGCATAAAGTCGATATTACCGAGAGTTTTAGCGTCATCGGGTTCCAAGTAAAAAGCCTCTTTCGGTTCCGGTGCGCTCATATCCATCGGTTCATCGACGTATTTCGTCTTATTGCCAAACAGGCCAAAGAATCCAGCCATTTTCTCGCTCTCCTAAATAAATATATTTACCATAAATTGCTGCTGATTGTTAAATAATATCAATATTTATGACAAAAAGCTAGGTAGGGTTTGCTGAATAAGTCTGTTGGTGGGGTTAGGAGTCAGGAGACAGGAGTCAGTATTCAGGAGTCAGTATTCAGGAGTCAGTATTCAGGAGTCAGTATTCAGGAGTCAGTATTCAGGAGTCAGTATTCAGGAGTCAGGAGATTATTTTTATTTGTTCTCCCCATACCCCAATTCATAATTCATAATTCCCCATCACCCCACCTCCCCATCACCCCACTTCCCCATCACCCCACTTCCCACACCCCACACCCCAATTCATAATTCATAATTCATAATTCATAATTCCCCATCACCCCACTTCCCACACCCCACACCCCAATTGATAATTCATAATTCATAATTCCCCATCACCCCACACCCCACACCCTACACCCCACTTCCCCCCCGATGTCGGGGGGGAAGTGGGGGCCACACCCCACATCCCACATCCCACACCCCAATCAACGCTGTTCTAACCTACGACTGGCTAGGGACATAGAATAACAGAAAATCCAGTAAATAAACGCCAAAAATAGATAAACTTCCGGATAATCGCCGATAAATTTCGGATTAGCTAAAACCGATCCTGCCATACCCAGGAGATCCACCAGTCCCACGATCGCCAGTAGAGAAGTATCCTTAAATAAACTGATAAATTGACCAACAATAGCGGGAATGACTGCTTTTAAAGCTTGGGGTAGAACGATCAATAATAAAACGAAAATCGGTTTTAACCCCAAAGCTCTGGCCGCTTCAATTTGACCTTTGGGAATCGCTTGTAAACCACCCCGGACATTTTCGGCCAGATAGGCTGCTGCAAAAAGGGTAAATCCGGCGATCGCTCTGATCACCCGTTCCGGTCTGGTCCCGGCGGGTAAAATTAAGGGTAACATCACCTGAGCCATGAATAAAATTCCCAACAAAGGTAAACCGCGCAATAATTCGATATAGCCAATAGATAGCCAACGAATTGCCGGCAATTCACTCTGTCTCCCTAGGGCTAATAATACCCCCAAGGGGAAAGATAAAATCATACTTGCGATCGCTACTAATAAAGTTAAGATTAAACCACTGAGATCATCAAGGGGAATTGCCTTTAAAAATAATCCCCCCAATAGTAACCAAGCAATTAAAGGTAAAGTCAATAACCACACCAATCCCCACCAGCGTTGCAGAAAAGCGGGACAATCGGGGAAGCGACCCCGGTTTAATTGCCAAGAAAACAGCGATAAAGCCGCAATTATCGTTAAAATCAGCCAAATTCGCCCTATTGACTGTTCTGGATAACGACCGACCACAAATAAACCGAGATTTTCCGTCACTACAGCCCATTTTGCCTGAGTTATCGCCCAATCGAGAAAACTTAAGCCACCCCAGAGGCTGAGAAATAGACCCGCAAGGGTTAGGATGACGTTGTACCAAGTGTTAAAGAGATTTTTTCTTAACCAGAGTCCCATAAAATTCCCTAACCTCCACAGTGGTGATCATTGTACTTTTTCAGTACAATGGTGCTATTAGAAAAATTCAGACTGATTTTCGACCATGAACAGTTGCATTTTAATGGCTAAAATTGTCCGTCGTCCCGAATTACGTTATACCCAAGATAATCAAACTCCCTACGCTCAAATGTTAGTCGAGTTTTCCCCCAATCGTGCCGAGGCAACCCCGGCTAATTTAAGGGCCGTAGCTTGGGGAAATTTAGCCTCAGAAGTCGCTCAGAACTATAATGAAGGAGATCGGGTCATTTTGGAAGGTCGTCTCTCCATGCAGACGATCGATCGTCCCGAAGGTTTTAAGGAAAAACGGGCCGAATTAGTCATTAGTCATCTCTATCATCTTGACGGCAGCATGAGTAGCGGTGAAATGGCAGCCCCGACTCCAGAAAAAGTCGTACCAATCAATACC
>SFBL01000112.1 GCA_007095785.1 Microcystis aeruginosa Ma_SC_T_19800800_S464 | reverse complement strand
GGATTAAAGATTAGTTATTGTGACTAACTCTTTTGGTTAGAAAAAGATAAACTTGAGAATCCTCGATCAAATTTATTGACTCAAAATCAGCTATACTTAATTTAAATGAATCAACCCTACCCTTGATAAGGGGGGTGCCGATAGGCGGGGGGATCTGAAAGTTTTTAATACCTACCTACCTATATTTATCCTATTTGCTAACTTGAAAGAGGTAAAAATATGAGTACAAGTAATAAAACTAAGCTTGAATCATTAGAGTTTTATTTGGGACTAAAATATCCGATAACAATTTATCCTGATGATCAGGGGGGATATGTATCAGAAATTAAGCATCTTCCAGGATGTTTCACTCAGGGAGAAACCATAGAGGAAACCTTAGCTAATATTGATGATGCTCGCAAACTTTGGCTAGAAACAGCTTATGAATATGGTGATCATATTCCCTTACCTTCTACAAATATCATGGGTGAGGTGGAGAGTTTCTAGAAAGCCTCGAAAAACTGATAAAGGGAGAAGGGGCTTTTTTGCCGTAATCATTGAACTGATAACTGATAACTGATAACTGATAACTGATAACTGATAACTGATAACTGATAACTGATAACTGATAACTGATAACTGATAACTGATAACTGATAACTGATAACTGATAACTGAATTAAAGCCATTCGATTTCTTTAGCTTTTTCGGGTAGTTTAGCCGTGGCTTGTCCCTGGCTGCGGGACTGAAAGCCGATTAAATCAAGGGGAGTAGCCAATAAATCTACTATATCAGCTTTACCAAACAGTAACTTGAGAGTATTTTTTGGTAGATCTTTTAATAACCAACGACCGAGACGATAAATTAATTCGGAACTGGTAAAATTCCTTTGTAAATCACAACCATGTAGTTCATGCAAATAGCGATTTGAACGGCCGTAGCGTTGAAATTGACTGCGAAAACTCTTGATAGTCGAACGATGACGATGGGAAATAACGGCGGTGGGTGCATAGGCTAATTGCCATTGAGTTTCTCGTAAAATTCGCCAGCATATATCGGCATCGCCACCCGTGGTTAAATAGGGACGAAATAGACCAACTTTCTCGAAAGCGGCTTTTCTAATTGCTAGATTAGCTGTTTGACCGTAGGGAGAAAAAGGGTGTTCTAAGAGAAATTTTTGCGAGAGAATCTCTCGACGTTCAGCATATTTTTCTAGGATTGAGTTACCAGTTAAAGCTAATATTTCCCCCGCAACGATACCTATATCAGCATCCCTAAACGGTTTAACTATTTCTTCTAACCATTGATAGGAAGGACGACAATCGGCATCGGTAAAAACTAACAGATCATAACGGGCAGTTTTTATACCTAAATTACGAGCTGCGTAGGAACTTTGAATCTGATTTTCTGTAAGCACAACTAACGGAAATCCTGACCCTTTACTCTCGATCACTGCCTGTTCTAAAATAGACCCGGTTTGATCGCTGCTATTGTTATTTACGAGGAGATACTCCACTTGCTCTCGGGGATAGGTTTGACTTTGCAAACATTTGAGCAAATCGGGAAGATCATCTTCACTATTGTAGATGGGAATGATTACTGATATAAAGGGAAAAATCATCGGAGACCGCCTAGAGTTGACCGCTACCTAGTCTAATACAATTACTGTAAACTTTTATGGCAAACGTTGACTTAAAATATATTCGGCAATGGCCAGATCCCCCGGAGTAGTAATTTTTAAGTTAGTTTCTTCCCCGACGACAATTTTGACAGGAAAACCACATTTTTCTAATAAGGCAGCATCGTCGGTGACTTCCCAAGCTAATTTTCGGCCCTGTTCATGACATTCTTTTAATAATTTTACCTGAAAACCCTGGGGCGTTTGGGCTGCCCACAACCGCGAGCGATCGGGTGTATCCTCAATCCAACCCTTGCTATCGACAATTTTAATCGTATCTTTCACCGGAATCGCCGCTATGAAACCCTGACAAGTGGCTAAAGCGGCGGCACAGCGATCGAATAATTCGGGAGTGGCTAAACAGCGCGCCCCATCGTGAATTAAAACCGTCTGGGCCCCCTCTGGTAGGGCTTGTAAGCCATTATAAACTGATTTTTGTCTGGTTTCGCCTCCTTGGATGATTTGCACGGGTTTAAGGGCATTTATGGCGGTGATAATTGCTCGGATATCCTCAAAGTCTTCCGGTTGTGCCATGATGCCAATCCAGATAATTGCCCTGGATTCCATGGCAGCCAGCAAAGTCCAAGCGAGGAGCGGTTTTCCGTGCAGGGTGAGCAGTAATTTATTGCGATCGCTGCCCATCCGTTTACCCATTCCCGCTGCTGGAATTAACAAATACATATTTTTTTCAGGTAAAAAGTTAAGAATTCAGTGGACAGAAGTGGGGAGAATCACTGTCCGGCTGATGGTTAATTGCTTCAATAACCCCAAAACTATGCCTCTTAAGAGAATAAATCGAGGGGAAAGTGACCATAAGTACCGACTAATTGATCATTTTCTGATTGACAAGAAATCAGAACACCGCGATAGGTTCCCGTGTAGGAATCGAGATAGGAAGCTTGTCTTTGGGTATTGTATTTAATATACACCGCTCCCGGTTCTGGCTGGTCTTCTGGGAGAATATTAGGTAGGGGGTATCCTAGGGCTTGTAGATAACTTTTTAGGGCTTTAAATCCCTCTTCATTGTTATCGGCACAGATACCTAAATTAATTGATTCCGAACCTTGGTTAACCAATAAAATTGCCTGTCTTAGAGCTTCTTCTTCTTCGGGGGATTGGGCAATTTTTAGTTGAATACATCCATATTCTTTTAGGAGTTTCAAGGCTTCTTCAATAGACATGAGCGGTTAGATATGCGGGGCTAAAGATAAAAAATAAACTGTTGCTGCTGTCCTTAACGACAAATTCCCAAGAAAAAAGCCCTAAATCATTGGGGTTTGGAGATAGGAAAATTTTGCATTGGTCTTAATCGTAAGTTGGGCAATTCTGATCATATCAGGTTGGGGACAGGAAAATTTATCGGGTTTGTTCGATCGCTCCAGGTTGTGCGTACATTTCACTCACTGCTTTTTGATAGCCTAAGTAAGCACCTATAATAATTCCAGCACCAAAACCAATCGCTAGGTAAGACAAAATTATACCGAGGGGACAAGAGGAATCTCTCCGATGAGATAGGGAAAATCGCTTACCAGTCGCCACAATATTCTCAGCAGCTTCAGGGAACTCCTCCCGTTTTTCTAGGGCTTTTTCTTCAGTTGTTTCAGAGTCTTCCAAAGCTTCTGGGGCATCTTCTCGGTCATTTTCAGCGATTTCTGCGGTTATTATCGGCAAAGAGTTTAATTTGGTGACACGATTGACAATTAAATCATCTTGACTTATGGTTATCGATTCTTGCCAAGCGGGGATATCGGATTCCTCGGTCATACCGTAAACGATCACTTGTTCTAATCCATCGATGCCCAAGCTTTTGATTTCTGCTGACAAAAAAGGTAATAACTTGTGTTGATTGGGTATCCTTTTGGATTGAACTTTTAGAGTCAGGACATTTTCTTGCGAGGTGGCTTCAACAACCTCTATTTTTCTGGTTAAGAGACTTTGGTTAAGTAGGGCGATAATTGCGGCTGGATCTTGCTGTTTAGCGGCATGGATAAGTTGTGCCTGATTCATGGCCTTGAGGGACTAAGGAGGGTATATTATGCTAAATCCTCTTGAAAAGGTATAGGAGAGTGGGAAGTGGGTTTTTAAAGTTAGATTAGGGGTTGATTATACCATTAAGCAGTCGGACATAAATTCTGTCGTCTGTCTTAAGAAATGTAATTCACAGCAATTCTTGCTGACGACCGACTTGAAAGAGGGTGTAGGGTGTGGGGTGTAGGGAAGGAAACCCCACACCCCACACCCTGTCCCCACGAAAAACTTTTTGCCGCAAACCCTAAGTAGGGAGGCACAATTATTTGTAGGATGGGTTAGCGCACTTCGTAACCCATGCGGGCGTTGGGTTTCATGCTTCAACCCAACCTACGTTCATCTTATATTTAATTCCACCCACCCAGTTAAATTTCCGCCACGGCTCTTTCGATTAAACGACGAGCTAGGGTTTGAATACCGGTATGTTCGTAGTAATTGGTGGTCATATCGAGGAATGCCCCAACATATACCAATTTATCGGCAGAAAAGTCGATAAATCCCTGAATTTTGCTCAATAATCCCTGCTGGGTCAAATTGCGATCGCTGACAAAACCACTCATCCAACCTTTAGTCGAGTCGAAACTTTGACCGATAAAGTCTAATTTTCTGGCAGTATTTCCCCCCGGAATCAATTCTTTAATACTGCCGAAAGTGGAGTTAGATTCTAAGTCTTCTGGGTGGAGAATGCTGAGGGTGGATTCCACTTTGCGGATAAAACTGCCCCCCAGGGGAATTAAACCATCCAAACAAACTAACGCCGCCATCCGCATCAGGGATTCGCCGCTATAATCTCCCAGAGAAGCGACGAAATCATCGATACTATCGCCCGGAATGCCGTTAATTTGACAAAAAGCGATTAATTCGGTCACTAATTTCAGGGTTAGATCGATGGTTTGCGCTTTTTCGGGGGCAGGAGTTAATTTTTCGATTAAACCGCCCATGAGGGGAATTTTACCACCGACGGCATTGGCAAGAGAGGCGGCGGCTAGGGCATTATCGGCGCTGTCGATGGTTTGGTAGAGCCAGAGCGCCCGTTGATAGCCCTGGGATTTATCATTAAACAACCAAACGGCTCGATCGCCAATCTGTTGAATCATGCTTTCGTCGGTTTCGCCGGTGACTGTGATAATCGTATTTTTAAACCCGACTAGGTTATCCCACTCTCCCGGCACCACATAATCAAGGGTTTTGAGAACTTTGACGGTGAGATTATTCGTCGGTAATTTGTCCACCAGTTCAAAAATTGGCTTACTCACGGATGTCTCCTTACTTTAATTTTGCTAAACCATCTAAATCGAACTTAGCTAACCATGCTTGGCGATCGCTGGCGGTAAAATCCGGCTCCCGCGATAAAACCTTGACTTGATAGCGATTATTGACTAAAACGGCGGTGGCGGTTGTACCCTGTTCCACAGAGGGAAAACCTTTAATTGTGGTTTGACTGTCTTGGAATTTATTGGCCGCGGCGGGATTATTGCTAATGTCAGATATGGCTAACATGGCCAGAACTTTGCCATCTTGCTTCAGTTTTGCCTCAGCAAAGCCTTTTTTCTCTTGGGTATAGACGCGCTCGTATCCTCCCCCAGAAGGCGGGAAAAACCGATTAAAACTGCCGCCCGAGGTGGATTCTTTCACCACTGCCGCCGCCCCGCGAGCGGTACTTTCCTGTTGCGCTTGGTCAAATTGCGAGGGAGCTTTAGCACAGGAAGTTACTAGCAAAAGTGTCGCTAATACCCCTGCTATCAAGATTTTGCCAAATCGAAAGTTCATAGTTATCTTAATTAAAACTTGCTCATGTTTGTTTGTAGTATATCTCTCGCTGATTGCTGATTATTGTTAAGTTTTTCTAGATTCTCTCACACCAGACTAAAAAAAACAGAAAATCAGCAAAATTCGACTCAATAGCCAATTTTTAGGCGTGTATCTCAAGATTACAGAAATATCCACCGCCGAGAAATTATCGGTAACTTTTTAATTAATACAAATGTATGAAAAACTGCGTGTAAGCATCTCGCATTTGGGGGTGCGATTTGTTTCTAGCCCAAGAATAGTCTAAAACCCTGACAGGGCAGGGCTTAAAGCTAGGCTGGGGATGGTAGATTGAGAAAAATGATCTGCACCCCCCAACCACTAGCTACAGTCCCGCAATTGCCCCTCGCGCCATAGATGCGATCGCTTGTTCCGTGGCCCGGGGTAGATGATAATATTTACCCCCGGCTTTTAGGGCTAATTCTTTGGCAAAACCAGTGGAGACGAATTTTTTCTCCGTATCGATAACCAGCAGTTTAATGCCTAAAGAGCGAATTTTAGCGGCAATATCGAGCAGTTCTGCCTTAATATCGGGTTTTTCCCCCTCCGGAATCGGTTCGCCTAAAGATTTCGCCAAAGGAATATTACTTCTCCCGTCGGTAATCGCCACAACCACCACTTGACCGATATCCCCCGATAAACGGGCATTCATCCCCACATGAACCGCTTGGGTTAAACCGTGGGCTAAGGGGGAACCGCCACCACAGGGCAGGGTTTCTAGACGTTTTTTCGCTAGGGTAATCGATTTGGTCGGGGGCAATAGTACATCTGCTCGCTCACCCCGGAAAGGAATCAGGGCAATCTGGTCGCGATTTTCGTAAGCTTCCGTTAACAGACGCATAACCGCACCTTTGGCCGACTGCATCCGATTCAGGGCCATGGAACCGGAGGCATCAACGACAAAGACAATTAAAGAACCAGCCTTGCGGGCCAGCCGTTTTGAGCGCAGATCCCCTTCTTCTATAATCACACGACGTTCGGGATTCCTTAAGCGACGGGCTTTTTGATAGGGGGCAGCCGCCCGGAGAGTGGCATCGACGGCGACTCTTTTCACCTTGCCCCGGGGTAACATCGGCTTAATATAACGTCCCCTATCTTCCGAGAAAATCAGGTTACGCGCCCCCGATTTCCCCTGACGCTGGGCCATCTGGGCAAAATACAGCACACTGGGATCCAGTAAAACCCCTTCCGGGTCGAAAACAAATTCTTCCGGCAAATTATCAGGCTGTTCCGGTTCTTTTTCCTCCTCTTTCTCCTCCTCTTTTTCTTCTTGTTCCTGCTGGTTTTCGTCTTGGGGCGGTTCCGGTGGTGGCGGTGGTGGCGGTGGTTGTTGTTCCTGTTCTGGAGGTGGCGGCGTAATCAGCGATCGAGGTACAATAACTAATTCGACGGCTCTTTTTAAGTCATCGGCACTGACTAAATCTCTCCCTTCTAAAGCGGCGGCGGCCTTGGCTACTCTCACGGCAAAAATCTCGGCGCGATGACCTTCCACCTTACCGCGCACCGCTTCCTCCACTAGATAACTAATTTGTTCGGGTTTAATTTTTACCTCTTTTAACCATTCCCTCGCCAGGATAATTTCGGTTTTTAGATCGTCGATTTCTTGGGCATATTGGGCGATAAAAGCGGTGGGAGAAACAGCATACTCGATCGCCTGATTGACGGCGGTGACTCGTTGGTCTAAACTAAGGACACCATCGGCGGAAAGCGCAATGGCAATTCTATCTAATAAATGGGTTCGTAAATCCCCTTCTTCTGGGTTATAAGTAGCGATCAGAAGCGGTTTACAGGGATGTTGAAAACTGATGCCTTCCCGTTCGATTTGGTTACGTCCTTCGCTTAAAACTGTGAGTAATTGGTTAGCAATTTGGTCATCGAGTAGATTAATTTCATCGACGTAGAGAATTCCCCGATGGGCGCTGGCTAATAAACCGGGTTGAAAGACTGGTTCCCCCTGTTTCACCGATTCTTCCACATCGACGGAACCCAATAAACGATCCTCGGTGACTCCTAGGGGAATCTGCACGAAAGGGGCCCGGATAACTTCCGTGGGGACTTCTCCACTGCTATATTCTTCTTTAGTGCGATCGTCCCATTCGTCAGGATTGTTGGGATCACAATTAAAGACATTACCCGCGATAATTTCGATCGGTGGCAATAGGGAATGTATCGCTCGCGCCATGACTGATTTGGCGGTTCCCCGACGACCAGCAATCACCACACCCCCGAGGGCGGGATCCACGGCGGCTAAGAGTAGGGCTAATTTAATCGCTTCTTGGCCGACAACGGCAGTTAGGGGAAAATTGAGGGTCAGAGTGGGCATAGATATAGATTCAGGCGGCCAAATTCTAGTGTAAAACAGAAGCTCCCGGGTCTGGCACTTTTCCCCTTTTGATTCCCTGCATCTCGATGGATTTCTTCATCCCCAAACCGATCGAGAAGTTGCCGGGTTAATCTAGGATTAGCTCCTAATAACGGCTGTAGAGAGGACAAAAATATGATAGCGACAATAATCGATCGCCTTACGGAAACCAACCCGCAAATTATGCGAGAATGGCAAGGAAGATTAACCCCGAAAAATATCTCGATCGCCTCGATTATCTCCCTTGTTGGTCAATTATTAGTTTATTTATACTATCAAAATCTCTTACCGGTAGGGACGGGATTTAGTCGTTACTGTACCGCTAATCCCCCCAATAACAATGACTATTATCCCTACAGTGGGATTAAATACTGTATCCAAGACTTAAATGGTCAATGGATGATTATCTCCCGGTTATGGTGGTTAGACATCTTCACTTTTCTGAGTATTACCGGCATTTTCGCTCTTTTAGTGGTGGGAACCTATCAATTAATCGCCGATCTTTCCGGGGAAGAGCGCCGGGGTACACTTAATTTTATCCGTCTGAGTCCCCAACCCGCCAAAACGATTTTTATCGGCAAAATTTTCGGGGTTCCCATTCTCCTCTATCTCGTCTGTCTTCTCGCTTTACCCTTTCACTTGGGAGCGGGTTTATTAGCAGGTATTCCCCTATCGTTAATTTTAGCCTTCTACGGGGTTCTGATCGCTAGTTGTGCCTTTTTCTATCATGCAGCCCTTAGTTTCGCTTTAGCCACGCCATGGTTAGGGGGATTTCAACCCTGGTTAGGCAGTGCTGCAGTCTTAATCTTTGTGTTTTATAGCACTATTGTTACTTTATCGGGCTATGGCGGTTCCCGTACCCCCTTTGATTGGTTAATTCTCTTTAATCCTAGTTTTGTCCTTCCCTATCTAGTTAAATCTACCTTTCTCCCCCCCGATGCGGTACGCTATCTAGGAATCCCACAAGTCTTCGACCTTCGTTGGTACGGTCAATCTCTCTGGCAATCGGTTATAATGGGTATTAGTTTAATTTTGCTCAATTTTGCCCTCTGCACCTACGGTTTAACCAGAATTATCCAGCGTCGCTTCCATAATCCCCTCGTTACTCTTGTTAGTAAACCCCAAAGTTACTGGATGATGGGTTGTTTTAGCGCTATTAGCCTAGGTTTTGTCTTCCAAACTCTGGAACCGAGCTATCTTTTCGATAATTTTGCGATTCTTAGCGTTTTTGTGGCAATTTTTGGCTTGTTAATCCTTTTTGCTCTCACTCCCTCTCGTCAAACTCTCCAAGATTGGGCGCGCTATCGTCATCTGCAAGGAAAAACGGGCATTAGTCTGGGGAAAGCTTTAATCTTTGGCGAAAAAAGTCCTTCTACCCTAGCTATGGCTATTAACCTCGCCATTGCCATTTTATTCATCCTTCCCGCTATTTTTATCGCCCCTCTCCATCAATATAAACTAGCCACTGCAGCCGGATTTCTCTTGGCAATGAACATGATTTTAGTCTATGCTGCTATCGCCCAATTATTGATGTTAGCCAGCACAAATAAACGCGCTTTGCTGGCAGCCACTAGCATCGGCATTTTGATTATTTTCCCCTTTCTCTGTTTCGCTGTCTTGGGAGTTGATCCCAGTCAATCTCCGCTGTTATGGTTTTTTACTTTTCTTCCCATTGCCGCTACTAAATACGCTACACTTCCCTCTTTCGCTTTAGCAATCTTCAGTCAGTGGTTGGGTTTAACCCTCCTCGGATGGCAAATTAATCGGCAATTAAATCGCCTTGGTGCCTCGGCAACTAAAGCGTTAATGCCGGGCTAAAAAATAGCGACTTACATCGTTTAAATTTTTTCCCCAAAAAGCTTGACAAAACCCCACGACTTGACAGATAATTTCTTGTAGAATGGGAATCTGTGCCTGCCTGCGAACCCCCTCTTTTCAGGTTAAATAAAGCCCAAAAAAATTATCCCCAAAAATTAGGCTGAGTTAATTTCAGTAAACAGTGATCAGTTATAGTTTAGTGAGGTTCGTTATGTTTAAGTAGTCGTGCAAAATTAATTTCCTAGTGAAGATAGGCAAGAGGCAAGAGGCAAGAGGCAAGAGGCAAGAGCGGGGTTAGATATGTGTAATTAATTTTGCTTAGGTACTTAACAATGTCGAGTCTGGATTTAATCATGAAAGAATCAACAATCTTGATGTTGTCTTCCAAAATGTACGTAACATTCTTTTTACCGCCTTAAGCAATGGTTTTCTGCCGACACTTGCGCCAGTTTTCGGGATAAATGCAGATTCTAGTCAATTTCGATCTTTGATTGAAGACTGGGCGCAAGGAGATTTCAGTCAGCTACCAAGTATCAAAATCTTGCCAAGCTCATCAATGAATGGTGCGAATGGGGAGTTTTCTGACAAAAATCGCACGATCTATCTATCTTCAGATTACGTTTCCCACGCATCGGCTGATCGTGATCCTTTAACGGGGCTTACTGGGACGCTATTAGAAGAAATTGGACATTTTGTAGATAGCCTTGTTAATCCAGTATCTGATACCCTTGGAGATGAAGGGGAGTTATTTGCAGCTAACTTAATGGGGCTGTCTCTAAGTTCTCAAGAGCAAGAGCGGATTGCCCAAGAAAATGACCACAGTTTTTTTAGTGTCAATGGTCAAATAATCCCTATTGAACAGTCTCTCCCTGATTTGGCTGGCAATACTTTAGCAACAGCAAGAGTAGTCACAGTAGGCGCAACCGCAACAACCTTTACTGATTTTGTGGGCAAT
This sequence comes from Microcystis aeruginosa Ma_SC_T_19800800_S464, assembly GCA_007095785.1. GTDB lineage: Bacteria > Cyanobacteriota > Cyanobacteriia > Cyanobacteriales > Microcystaceae > Microcystis > Microcystis aeruginosa_E. The sequence continues at coordinate 849 of SFBL01000112.1, read as the reverse complement.
TTAGATACTGATGATTATTATAAATTTACCCTCGCCAGCAACAGCCTACTTGATCTGAAATTAACAGGGTTAACCGCCAATGCTTATACAGAAATTCTCGATGGTACGGGGGCATGGATTACAGGGTCTTACAACGATGGTATTGTTGATGAAACCATTCAACGGGCATTAACCGCAGGTACCTACTATATTCAGGTTCAGCCAGAAGTCCTAGCTGATTTCAGTGGATGGGAGAATACCAACTACAGTTTGATCTTGGTAGCCACTGCATCGCAAACCCTACCAACGATTACAGTAGCAGCCACGGATACATCAGCCGGAGAAACCCTTACAGGACAAACAGCCAACCCAGGGGCATTTACCCTAACACGGACAGGCAACCTAACCCAAGCACTAACGGTGAATTACACCCTAAGTGGAACTGCAACAAAGGGAACCGATTACAACAATCTGACGGGGACAGGGAGTTTTGCCGCGGGGACAGCCACAGCGTTAGTCAACATCAATCCCATAGACGACACCTTAGCAGAGGGTAGTGAGACAGTAATTCTCACCTTAGGGACAGGAACAGGTTACACCGTTGGCGCAACCAATACAGCGACAGTCACCATTGCCGATAATGAAGTATTGCCTGATGCAGCAGGGAATACCTTAGCCACAGCCCGCAATATTACAGTCGGTTCTACTGCCACAACCTTTAGCCGATTTTGTTGGAGGCAGTGTCGATCCTGAGGTAGTTGCTAGTACCCCAAATTCTCATAAAACATAGCCAAATCTATCTTTATCTACTACTATAGAGTTGCTTGACTAGATTTTGTGGCAAAATGAAATATGTTACACCGAAAGAAG
>SFBL01000111.1 GCA_007095785.1 Microcystis aeruginosa Ma_SC_T_19800800_S464 | reverse complement strand
AAAAAATATAGAAGAGCTAATGCAAATTAGCCGCTATCGGTTGAAGGATTACATCAAAGGACAAAGAGCGATATCGCTTGCCCTATCTACCTTCTAGCTCGCTTGTCCCCCTCTCAGCCGATAAACTCAAAAAAAGCAATGATGCCGGGGATAAAAGTCCAGAAGAAAAGTAGATAGAGAATACCTGCTAAATTCTCCCCTAGATAAAATTTATGGATGCCAAGATAACCGAGAAAAAAGGCTAGTAAAGCCGCTATAGTTCTATTTCTCATGATTTTTTAGATTTCCCTAATTTAGCCAAAAGAAAGTATAAAACCACGATGCCTGTCTGTAATTCCAAGAGAGTAATATAACCCTTGACTAGATCATTTAATTCTAGGGAGGAATTAAAGGCAAAAACTAGCACACCCAAGACTAAAAAAGGCAGTAAACGCCAGCCAGACTTGGGTATTTTTATTCCCGTACTATTAACCTGATTCATGGGCTAATTCTCTAGGTTGATCTTTTTCGGTGATAGTCGCAAAATCGAGCTTTGTCAAGGGGTAGTTTGATTAACTTTTAGCATCTCAACCAGAATATTGTGGGCATCCTTGGCTGATTCTAGGGTGCGCTCAAAAGGTATTCTAATTGTTTGACTCTCCCCTAATTTTTCTACGGCTAAATCCATGCCTTGGGGATCGATGGAGAGCATTTGAGCGGTTTCTGCATCGGTAATATTACCGTAAACTTGAGCGTAGAAAAGCACGGCATCACCGTGATCTTTGTTCATGTGTTTACAGATGCGATCGCTAATGGCGGTAGTGATAGTTTCAGACATAAGATTCTGGAAAAAAATCGATGATAAGGTGGGGACAGATAAAAGCCGGTTCTAAATCGAGGCAAATGGGGGGGGATATTAGTTAGGGTAGCGTAATTAATCGCTAATTGCCAGATAATTTGGGCGTGAGGATGACAGGTATCAATAATAAGTTTAATATTATTTTCTTGACAAAAATCCTTAATTGTGCATTGATCTAATTGTCCCACTTAAGGTCAATCGGGGTAGAGAGTCAGATCCCAGGGCTGCCCGTGCAGTTAAATTGCCTGTTGAGATGAAACAAGAGGCAAGAGTAAAGGGATTGGGTGAGATTCAGCTAATCTAAGGATAGGCGGTTAAAATGCCTCTTAGCTTAAAACCCCACACCCTGTCCCTGGGAAAAACTTTTTTTCAGTACACCCTATATATTTTATCGTTCACAACCGACAACAGAAGCGGTGTAGGTATTACCGATGTGCTGAATACCATTGACAAAAAGATTGACTAAAAAAGGTTGATCATTTGCCCGTACTGTGGCAGTAATTGTTAAGGGTTTATCGGGTTCGATTCGTACTCCATTAGTATTAAAAAATTCCTCGTTAGTTTGATCGCTATACTTGAGAAACAGCCGGATATCAAAGGAAGCAGCCCGGGGAACAGAAACCGTAACGATAAACCTCTGAAAACTTCTCCCCCCCGGCACTGCCCAATCGGTATTCCAATTATTACGAGTTATCGTGACACCGAAAGGCCCTGGAACAGTGGGTTGTGAGACAGTTTTGGTAACTTCACTACCTTCACCCCCTAATAAAGAAAGTGGCCGACAATTTTGCGCTGCTACCGGTAGATGTGAGCTTAATAATACCGCCGATAGACCTAAGTAGAAAAGCACGGCATCACCGTGATCTTTGTTCCTGTGTTTACAGATGCGATCGCTAAGGGCGGGAGTGATAGTTTCAGACATAAGATTCTGGAAAAAAATCGATGATAAGGTGGGGACGGATAAAAGCCAGTTCTAAATCGAGGCCAATGGGGGGGGATATTAGTTAGAGTAGCCTAATTAATCGCTAATTGCCAGATAATTTGAGCTTGGGGATGGCAGACATCATTAACGAAGGCAGGGGGCGGTCGGCAGGGGGCCGTTTTTGTAACGGGGATTTATGCCCCGCTCCCAAAACTTTTCGCCTTAAGGCGAGGTTTTAGACCCGATTTTTTCGATAACACAGTTTACCCACAGATGGTGGAATTAAACCGATGCTCTGGGGTTGACCCTTCGGCTTCGCTCAGGGTCATTGATATTCTGGTCGGATTTCATCCCCCGCAAAGGTGAGTATCTTGTCGAAAAATCTAGCGGGGGCATTCATCCGACATTTTAGGTAAGATCCAGGGCTGCCCGCGCAGTTAAATTGCTTGTTTAGATGAAACAAGAGGCAACAGTAAAGGGATGGGGAGAGATTCAGCTAATCGGATAGGCGATTAAAATGCCTCTTAGCTTAAAACCCCACACCCGTTCGGACCTCGGCGTGAGACTTCGGTGTGAGACTTCGGCGTGAGCTTTTGTCGAACGCTCAGTAGTTGGCGTTGTCAGATCAGAATATGAAAGATGCAATGCAATCCTTGCTATCAAAGTAATTTCAGTTCCGGTGCTGATTCGGATCATCTTTCAATTTGACAACGCCTTTCCACCTCTTCGACCCCATCTTGCTCCCAAAAATGAGCGGACGATGAGTTAAGACTCTTCCTCACTCTTGATGGCAGGACAAAATGACTGCGATAATCATACCGTTACTGCGGTTTAGCACTCTGTGCAAGATTTTTACGACATAAGAGTACATATACGGAAGGAACAAAATATAACGCTATTAAAGTGGCGCCACCTAACCCACCGACAATACTAATCGCAAGAGGTGGCCAAAAACCACTGGGATCAAATAATAAAGGGATAAACCCGATAATCGTGGTTAAGGTGGTCGCTACCACATGACGAGTTGCACGAATCACCACATTTCGAGTTGCTCGACGTGAACCAAGGCTGGCTTGAGCATCATGACGCAAAGCGTCAAGAATTACGATTGAATCATTAACACAGATTCCTAACAGTCCAATGATCCCTAAAATCGCTGTAAACCCAAAAGGATAATTAAACAAGGCCAATGATCCTAAGCCTAGTCCTAAGGATAAAATCGCAACAAGAATAATAATACTTGCCATACGGAAAGAATTAAAAGTGAGGACTAAACTGGCCACCATAACGATCGCTAAAACCCCAAGAGTTGCAATCAAATTACTTAAAGCATCCTGACGTTCTCCTTGTTCTCCGCCAAAATCCCATGAATAACCATAGGGTAACTGAAAATTACTCATTTCTAATCGTTTTTCAAACTCAGAGAGTACTTGTTCCGGTAATACACCAGCCGGAATAAAACCCTGTATGGTATTCATCCGTTGGCCATTACGACGTGAAATAGCAACAATATCGGGGACAATTTCCACATTTCCCACCGCTGATAAGGGAACAATTGTCGATGAAGTTGCAGAATTTCCTGAAGATAAGAGGTTTAATGAGCTAATTTCAGCTAGATTGCTCCGTTGACGATTAGAAGTCCGAACTCTCACAGGTAGTTCTTTTGTTCCTTCTAAAATCGAGCCTCCGACTGTTCCCTCTAAACTGGTGTCTAATTGACGAGCAACGGCTCTTTTATCTAACCCTGCTAAACGTAGCTTTTCTTCATTAAGATTGACAGCTAATTTGGGCAAACTTTCGCTTAAAGTGGCGCGAGTATGGATAATATCAGGGGTTTTAGCTAATTCGGCGCGAACTTGATCGCCTAAAGCCTGTAATTGGGCTAAATCTGAGCCATATAAGCGTAATTCAATGGGTGCATCAAACGGCGGACCCTGTTCTAATTGTCGGACAATAATTTGCGCTTGGGGAAAGGCTTGATCTAATTCTTGCTGTAAGGTGCGAATTAACGCACCCGACTTGACGTTTTTCTGAAGTTGAACAATTCCTTGAGCATAATTAGGAGATTGTTCTCGATTTTGTAAGACATTGTAGTAAAAAGAGGGCGCACTTTTCCCAATAAACCATTGAACGTCTTGAATTTCAGGATGCTGTAAGATTAACTTTCGGGCTTGCATCACTTGAGACTGGGTTTCGGGTAAAGACACACTGATGGGTAATTCAAAGGTTAAATGAAATTGTTCGCGATCGGTGGGGGGGAAAAACTGTTGTTGTAGGGTAGGAAAGCTAATAAAACCCCATAAGGGAAGAATAAGAATAATGGCGATCGCTAATAAGGGTCGTTGAAAAGTGCGATCTAAACTCCACTTATAAAGGGAGGTTAAACGAGAATGGGTAAATCCGCTTTGCCACCAATATCCATTTGTGGGGGTTGGTTGCCAATGATGTAATCTTCCCGCTAAGGCGGGAATCACGGTGACAGATAGAATAAACGAGCTAATTAGGGCTAAAATTACGGTTACTCCAATCGTTCCCGTAAATTCTCCAGTTCCTCCTGAAGCGGTAGCAATGGGCAAAAAAGCGATAACACTGGTAAAGGTAGAAGCGAGTAAGGGAATAAAAATATGATGTACGGTAGTAGCAACGGCTTTGAGGGGTGGTACATCTTCTTTTAAAGCCATTTGCACCTCATCAACCACAATAATCGCATTATCAATTAATAATCCCAAGGCGATAATTAATCCTGTTACGGAAATTTGATGTAGGGGAATTCCTAACACCTTCATACTGCCAAAAACCATCAAAACTGATAAAGGAAGGGATGTTCCCACGATTAAAGATGACTTCCAGCCCATGATCACAAAGGTGATCCCAAAAACCAAGATAGCACCAATAATCAGGTTTGATAAAACCGAGTCCAGTTGTTGCTGCACATAACGACTTTGATTAAAGATAATGTGTAGGCCAATTCCTTGAGGAAGGTTTTTTTCAAATCTTTCTAACTTAGCCTTGGCGACTGTCATCCAAGAATCTAAGCGTCTATCAGATTCCACAAAAGCAGCAATTGCGATCGCCCGTTTTCCCTTAATCATCGCGACTTCTCTGGGGGGATCTTCAATTCCTTTACTAATTCGGGCAATATCACCTAATCGCACTACTTGACTAGAAGCACCTGATTTAATTGATAAACGATTTAAACGGTCTAAAGAATCTAATTCTCCTTCAATTTCCAGCAATAAGTTACTTTGTTCGCTTCGTAATTGCCCGGCAGCAACTTTGGCATCACTTTCTAAGATTTGTTGAGATAGGGACTGTATGGTTAATCCTAAATGGGTTAATTGTTGGGGAGCAACTTCAACTCGAATTTCCTCCGTAGGATTGCCAAATAATTCAACTTTTTCTGTTCCTTCAATTAACCGTAAATCATCTTCTAATTCTTGCGCCCAACGGCTCAAAATGCCATAATTCGGAGGGCTTGATAATTGCCAAGTTAAAGCAACAATTAAGGCGTTGGCTTTGGGTTTTGATTCTTCAAATTCAGGGAGAGAAGTTCCCGATGGTAATTGAGAAACAGCATCATTGACTTTATCACGAATTTGTGACCAAACGGGATCAACATCGGTAATTTGGTCATTTAATTCAATGGTAATGCTGGAGAAGCCAAGCTGAGAGGTAGAATCAATATTTTGAATTTCTTCGACTTCTAGTAAAGCTTGTTCTAATTTATCAGTAACTAGCGTTTCTACTCGTTCAGGGGTTGCGCCGGGAAATTGGGTGTTAATGACCGCAAAACGAGGGGTTAATTCGGGATCTTCCATACGAGGTAAACTGAAAAAGGAAGATAAGCCCCAAACGGCGATCGCCAGAATGGTTAAAATTAATAATCGGACGTTTTTATAAAAGATAGAAGACATAGGAGAATGATGAATTAAGAATTGAGAATTATGAAGTTCGGAGGAGAAAGTAATAAGTAATAAGTAGGGAGGCACAATTATTTGTAGGATGGGTTAGCGGTAGCGTAACCCATGCGTAGGTTGGGTTTCATGCTTCAACCCAACCTACGTTCATCTTATATTTAATTCCACCCACCCACTTAAGTAATAAGTAATAAGTAATAAGTAATAGGTGTTCAGCTTTTCATTGATAACTGCTCACTGTTTACTGTTCACTGTTAACTGATAACTGCTCACTGTTTACTGTTTACTGATTTTTACCTTTTGCCCCGAAATAATGCGATTTGTGCCATTAGTAATCACTTTTTCGGTTCCGTCTAATGTTCCTCGCACGAGAACTCGCTCCCCATCGGTGTATAAAACCTCCACATCCCGACGTTCTACGACAAATCCTTGGGCTGCATTCCCATCTCCTAGGACATAAATCGACCATAATCCTCGAATTCCCTTAACAAGAGCGGTACTAGGTAGCCAATAACCCGAAGTATTAATGTTTTGTTGCCATTTCCAGGTGACAATTTGTCCAGTGGTTAGCAGCGGTGAGGTAGCCTCGCCGCTACTTCCTGCTCCTTTAACTTGAAAAACCACCGTCACGGTACGACTGGCAGCATCTAGTTCAGGTAAAATTGCCTTAACGGTCGCTGAATAAGATTTTTGGTCAATTTTTAGGGTTTGTGATTGTCCGATCTTAATCTCAGAAGTCAGGGACGTAGGAACACCAATATGGGCTTTAACGCCGTCTAATTGTACCAAACGCACCACCCCTTGACCCGCTTGTACCGCCGTTCCTTGATCGAGATAACGTTTTTGAATTTTGCCCGAAAAAGGGGCTTTAAGAACGGTCTTTTCTAAATCAAGTTCAATACCAGCTAAACGACTATCTAGCTGTTTAATAGCTGCTTTTTGGGCTTCAATCACTTCCCTGCGAGTCCCTGCTAACAACTCATCCAGTTGACTTTGAGCCTCTTTAACCCTTGCTTGCTGTTGAGTTAAGATTTCAGGGCGTGTTCCTGCTAATAGCTCATCTAATTGGCTCTGGGCTTCATTAACCCTTGCCTGTTGACTATCCATATCTGTGACGACTTCGTCAAACTGTTCAAGAGAAATAGCCCCTTGCGTATAAAGATTCTGTCGTCGCTCCCGTTTACTACGAGCCAAAGCTAATTGTGCTTGGAGGGTTTTCAAACGCGCTTGGGCTGCCGCAATGGTTTCAGTGCGAGGTCCCACTTCCATCTCTTGTAGTTGAGCTTTTTCTTGAGCCAAATTTGCTTGGGCTGCGGCAATGGTTTCAGCGCGAGAACCCGCCTCCATTTCCTTTAATTGTGCTAAAGCCTGTTGTTTTTGGGCTAATAAGTCTTCTGTTTGGGCGATTAATTGACGGTCATCTAAACGAGCAAGGGGCGTTCCTTGATTCACCCATTGTCCTTCTGTCACCAGCAGTTGAGTCATTGTTCCTCCTCGTTCAAACCCTAAATCACTGGTATTTTGAGCGACAATTTCCCCAGTGTAAGTTCGAGACTGTTGATAAGCATTGACCTGTACTAGCTGGTCGATTTCAACGGGGAGAAAATGTTCATTTTCAGCAACAGAAGGAGCGATTGGTTGAGTTGGTTGACTGATTGACCCAATCCCATAACCGACTCCTAACAATAAAAGTCCCCCAAGATACCATCGCCGAACCCCTTGGAAACGGCGTTTTGATTGTTTTTGAGGTTCAGAAGAGGTGGCAGTGATTTTTAGGGGATATTCCGACATAGGAGGTGACATAGGATGGTTATCTGGCATAAGTCTATTCATTAAAGAATTTAACGTGAAGACGGGGATGGGTCTCAGCTTATCTACAACTGCTGTCCTATTCTTTCCGAATTTTATTTTTCAAACGACACCCTACGGCAATAATGCCTAAACTCATTAAGCCAAGGGTAACAGAAGGTTCAGGAGTCGAAACAATTCTCAGTTGCAGGGGAAATTGAATAGAAACCACGGGATTTAATGGGCCAATTGAGGGATCGATAAAAACGTCATCTGGGACAACGGCGGCATCTTCACTGACTAATTGTACTTTATTAGAACCCACATCGACTAAGAAAGCATTGGCTAATCCGTCAAATTCTCCGAGCAGGCCAGCTACCTTAGAAACACTAAAGGGATCACTAATAATCGCTTCAGAGTCATCATCAGGAGCGGTGGTTGCGCCATATTCTAAGAATGAATAAATATCGCTATAACCAAAGCTAAGAATTTTAGTGTTGTCCAACAATAAAAAGCTTTCCACTTCCTTATGATTAGCGGCATAAATGCGTTCTTCTAGAGAGGAGGTAGGAGAGGAAAAATAGTTCTGTCCATTGATATCATCTCCTAAATTCCAACTCTTGGTAAAATCCCCATTTTTAGGACCAAAACTAAACCCAATACGATCGACATTAATACTGTTATTGGTGAGGAAAGTCGCAAAGTTAGAAAATCCTGTAATATTATTTAACAATGTGGCGGCTCGGGTTGCACCTGGCACATTTTCGGGACTAAAATCAATCCCCGCAGCATAATAGGGGGCTGGATTTCCGGGTGAATTTAAAGCGGTTTCAGTGTGACCGGCGCCATAGCCCACAAATCCTTGAGGAGTCGGGTCTGTTCGTTTTCCAAATAACCGCAAACAGTTATTAGAAGCAATAGGCCGAGTTGCAATAAATTGGATGGAACTAAAATCAAATAAATCACCTGTTTCACAACTAGCAGCACGAGTGGGAAGGGGAGCTAATAAAGTGGCTGTTCCAGCGGTAGTTAGCCCAAGCAATAAAGCAAAATGACGCATAGACATGAGTTTTTTCCTAATTCAAAATAGAGAGATTATGAAAAACCTTTTGTGGTTTTTGCTGATCAGCATACTTCTAAATTGCTGAAGATTAGAGATTTAGATAGATTAATTTTAGATTTGATGATTAAGTTTTTTGTAGGGAGGCACAATTATTTGTAGGATGGGTTAGCGGTAGCGTAACATAATCGGGCGTTGGGTTTCATGCTTCAACCCAACCTACGTTCATCTTATATTTAATTCCACCCACCCACTTATATCTAGTTTAAAATAGGAAAGTCCTCAGCAAAATGGAGAATCTTTGGCAGAAGACGACTTTGACTGCGATTAACAGCCCGAAGGTATCGACTAATGTGAATCTCTTTCTTCCTTTAATCCGTTTCCCCGCATCATAACCCACCTCTTGATTAATCATCGTGGCGGTTTTGACCGATTGGCTGTCTAAAACTCCCGCGCTCGCCGCCGTTAGATGACCTTCCATCGTCCTGACGTAATCCTGGAGACAGTCATGGATTTTCAACCATGTTCCGTCTTGAGTCCACTTTCTCAAGTAGTAGTAAGCTAAGACGCATCTGGCTCTTCGGGACTTGTTATGGTTCGATAGGGGGGCATAAATCGACTCAATCCTTATCTGGCAAGAGATTTAATTGATTAGTTCGCTCCAGATCGCAAACAATTGACAAAAATTGCGGCAATGTCTGTCTCTATAAAGGTTTCATTCTTTATAGAGACAGACATTGCATAAGACAAACCGAAGAACCACGCATCTTAACCGCCTATCCTTAGATTAGCTAAATCTCCCCTAATCCCTTTACTTTTGCCTCTTGCAAGAGTGCAAGAGTGCAAGAGTGCCTCATCTCAACAAGCAATTTAAATGCGCGGGCAGCTTATACTGTCCCGTCAGGCGGGTAGTCCTGGGGCAGCCACCGCCACGCGCATTACCTACAGAGGACGTAAAATAGGGCGTTGATGACACCGATGCAAAAGTTAGTTCGCGTCTAGGTTTTAAGAAATTCCGCCCAAGAAGATTCATATCTCAAATCAGCAACGCCTTGCATGACTACTTACTATAATTTGAAGTGCGGAATGTGGGTTTTAAAAATTTGCGGAAAGACGCATCTCCGCTTGTAGATCAAAGACAAGCTCAATACAGCGCTTTCCGAGACGGAACATCCCATGCAATCACCGAAAGGCTTACTGTATAAGGACTTCAACCCTAGTAGTTGTACTTGAGCGATCAGCCAAGTGCTGTAATTTCCTTATCAAGAATTAAGAAGATCAGGAAATCAGTTTTGTTTGTGATGGAGTGAAAACTATCTTTTGTGGTCAAAAAATTATCCGCCATCTATTTTGGAAATTATAGGAACAGTCTCATGCTTTTAACTCCAAACTTTAACCCTCTTAACTCCCTTAACTTCTCTCATTCTACGACTAACTTTCTTAATTCCGTCCCTCAGCAAGAAATAGCTGAATCCATATCTGTTATTCAATACTTAATCAATCAAATCCCTGAATCTGTATTGTGGATCGATTCTCAAGGACGGATTAAGCATTACAATGATGCGGCTTGTGCTTTATTGGGATATTCCAGAGAACAATTATCTAATTTGACTATAGAAGAAGCTGCTCAAGATTTTTTGAACTCAGATTGGTCTAGATACTGGAAATTAATTCAACGTCGAGGTTTTGGACGTTTGATCACACACCATCCTTATTATGGGGATCATCAATCCCTCGATATTACGGTTAACCTTCTCAAATATGGAGATCAAGATTATATAAGCATAGTAGCTCGTTCCTTAAATTTTCTAGAATCTGAAAAAGATGGCTACGCTTGCAGAATTCATCCTTCTGTTAACTCAAAACAAGCTCCTCAATCGTTGATACAGCCTTCTTCTACCCCGCAACCGAATTTCTTTGATTCTTTGGCTTCTTTCTACCCTAATAGTTCTCAATTAAAACCCGTTTTTGAGTTTATTGAGGCAAATTATAGTCAACCGATTACCCTCAATGATGTGGCTGGAGCGGCTGGTTATTCTCCTGCTTATTTAACCAATTTAGTTAAGCGTCGCACCGACAAAACGATTATTCATTGGATTGTGGAACGAAGAATGCTAGAAGCCCGATCCTTGTTACTGAAAACCCATGAGTCAATTACCAAAATTGCCGCCACCGTTGGGTTTACTGACCCCTATTATTTTTCCCGTCGCTTTAGTCAGTTACATAAAGTATCTCCTAAAAGTTGGCGAAAAAAATATCAAACTCAAGTAGCTTAAATGATGGCTGAGTTTTAGGTTATAAGCATTTAAACTTTACACCTTACATAATCATCATTCGAGGTGGGCAATGCCCACCTTAGTAGTGCTTAAATTATCCCTGTTTGATGGCAGGAAGAGAAGGAGATTGACGAGAGAGTGAAAGGGTAATACCTAGTTGGGATAAATCAACCATTTTATCTTTTAGGATAAACCCTAAGCCATATTTTTCTACCACAGGAAGCGGTAATTTGGCGGCATGACTATAAACCACTCTAACGGTATCTTGGCTTCCTTTATTGAGTGAGTTATTAGGTTTTTGTTCAACAAATTGACCCAAAAACTGTAGAGAACTATAGGTTTTATTTGCTTGTTGGGCAATTTGGAGAAATTCAGAAATTGCTTGCTCTAATTCCTGTGTCAAGCTATTAATATTCTCGCCAATTTTTAACAATTGATACTCCTGTTTAGATAGCAGTTTTTCTAGCTTATCTTGCAATTCTGTTTCAAGCTGTACAACGGCTGAAGTTAATAATTCTTGGAGCATTTGCGGAGATTTATGAGCGGTTTCAATCGGTTGAGTAGTAGAAGGAATCTCTTTAACAGATTGGTTAAGAACATGAGTCTCTATCATAATTTTTACCTAGTAACTAGCAACTTGATTTTGTTACCTTTTATTGTAAGAAAAAAGGAGTTGAAATTTAATGGATAATATTTTGTATTGTCTGCTAGGTTTTTCGATTATATTTATATAGTAAAAGTGTACCAAATTTGACCATAAAAAATAGGAATAAAAAAAATCCAGTTTTGGCGAAAAATAAAACATGGCTGATCAATGGATAGAGGAATAAACTAGGAATATAAGTTAAGCAATCTTAGTTTGCTAAAACACTTTTTTCACGTTAAAGGAACTTAACCCATGATGACAACTGTTCAATCTCCTTGTACCGTTGAAGACATTCAAAACTGGCTCGTTGATCAGTTTGCTCAACAACTCGATGTTGACCTTGATGACATTGATATTGAAGAACCTTTTGATAATTATGAACTCGACTCACGAAAAGCGTTAGTTTTATTAGGACGCTTAGAAAAATGGCTCGGAAAGGAATTAAATCCTGTGGTCATTTTTAACTATCCCACCATTGCTGAATTAGCAACCCGATTAGGGGAATTATATCTTTAACTTTTTCTTGTATTCTTTCTCATTCACTCTATTCCTCATCACATTTTAGGAGAATTTGAACAATGGTTGCTACTAACACTAATGAGTATGATGTTGTGATTATGGGAGCAGGTTTTGCTGGGGTCTGTCAAGCAAGACACTTACTTCTAAATGTTCCCAACATTAAAATTGCACTGATCGATCCTCGTCCAGAAGAAAGAACTAATAAAGACCTCAAAATTGGCGAATCAATGGTGGAAATTGCCACCTTATTTGTCTGCAAAGAATTGGGACTATATGAGTATATGATCGAAAATCATCCTCCCAAATTTGGACTAAACTTCCATTGGCCGAAAAAGAAGGAAAAAACGACCACTACTGATGATTATTATCATATTTGGAATAATCGTCAACCGCCTTTGGCTTCCTTTCAAATGAACCGGGCAAGATTTGAACGGGATCTCCTAAAAATGAATAAAGCGATGGGAGCAACTTTTTATCAAGGTCGAGTTGTAGATGTTGATTTAACCTCAAAAGATGAACTCAAAACCGTTATCGCTAAAGTCGAAAATGAACAGATAACTCTCAAAGCAAAGCACGTTATTGATGCCGCAGGACGTAAGTTTATTATTGGTAAAAAAACCGATAATCTCCTATTTGGAGCAGATAATCTTTTTGGACTTGATACCGGTTCTGTTTGGGTCAGAGTTAACAATATTGATCGCACCATTTTTCACGATGGTTATGATCCTTATGGTACAACTTGTAGCCATTACTATGCAACCAATCATTGGTTCGGTCATGGTCATTGGTTATGGATGATTCCTACCGAGAAGGATAGTCAAGAAATTTCCATTGGCATTGCTTATCATCGTTCAGCGATCGCTGATCATCAAATTAACACAAAAGAGAAATTTTATGATTTCTTAAAAGCCAATCATGAAATTCTTTATCGTTTAGTTAATAGTGGTGAAAATATTGATTTCCATTATTTACCGCGACCTTCTCATACAAGCAAAACCATGTTTTCAGCCGATAATTGGTATGTAATTGGAGATGCAGCTTGTATTTTTGATCCTTTTTATTCTTTGGGTTCTAGCATGATTTCCTATCAAATTGAATGTACCACAGAAATTATTCGCAGTAAATTAGTAGGAGAAGCTATTGGCGAGAAAAAACAAGCGGCGTACAATGATTTTATCCTAACTTACACGCGGTTTAATAACCATCTAATCAAACATCATGATAAACAGTTAGGAAATGCCAGTATTATGAGTTGGCGGATCTATCATGATTATATTTGGTGGTTTGGTGTCCAAGTTCCTATGTACACAGGAAAATGGTTTCTAGACTTGGATTTTCTAGCACGATATACCCTTGGCTTAAAAGAACATCAAACAGGGTATTGTGAACATCTTTATCAGCAATTTAATGAAGTCATTAAACAAGGGAAAAATTTAGGTTTCATGGATTGTTATCGAGGAGATCAACTTTGGAGAGATTATCATACTCTTAAACATTTTGATAACTTTGTCGAAAATACCAAACTTGAACCCAAACGGTCTAATGTCTTTGCATCTATGAAATGGACAAATTTCTACACGGCAATTTGGTATGCTAAATTTCTCTGGAAAGGTTTTGGGTGGCGTGGCTTTTTAAATGGGAAAAATCTTTACTATTTGGCCGAACATTTTGTTCATATGCTGCAAGCAATGATCGGCGAAATGTTTTATAAACATTTTACTAAAGGGATTCCTGATAATAGTCAAATTGAACTGACTCGCCAAGAATTTACCAACTATCGTTATCGACCTCAACTGAATACTTGGGTAACGGAAAGCGTCGCAAAATCACCTGAGAAAGTTCCTGTTAATGTGTAGTTAAACATACGGAATTGGGGGGGTGAAATTAAATCATAACGATTCACTTATCAAGATTTTTGCTCACCCTACTCATTTAAGGGAATTATTTTGTTTCTCTATTTAAGTAAATTGCTGTTTATTAATTACGGAGTCTCTAAACTATGAAACCTATTGCAATTATTGGGATTGGCTGTCGTTTTCCTCAAGCCAATAATCCTCATGAATTCTGGCAATTATTATCCCAAGGAAAAGATGGAATCACCGAAATTCCTAAGGAGCGCTGGAATATTAATGAATATTATGATGAGAATCCTGAAACACAGGGGAAAATGAATTCTCGTTATGGGGGATTTTTATCGCAAGTTGATGGGTTTGATGCTAATTTTTTCGGAATTTCCCCCAGAGAAGCCGTATTAATGGACCCTCAGCAACGCTTACTCCTAGAAGTCGCATGGGAAACCATTGAAGATGCAGGAATAACACGGGAACAATTGGCAGGATCGAAAACAGGTGTATTTGTGGGAATTGCCACAAACGATTATAGTCGCATCCATGCAGGATATAGCCACCATCCCCAAGGCTATGATTTAACAGGAAACTGCACAAATATCGCAGCCGGTCGTCTTTCCTATCTTTTTAACTTAAAAGGTCCTAGTTTAGCGGTAGATACGGCTTGTTCTTCCTCTTTGGTCGCAGTGCATCTCGCTTGTCAAAGTTTATGGAATGATGAGTCTTCAATGGCGATCGCAGCAGGGGTTAACCTGATTTTATCCCCTATTGGTAATATTGCGTTAAGCAAATTGAAAGCCTTGTCTCCTGATGGACGTTGCAAAACCTTTGATGAAAGTGCCAATGGATATGTGCGAAGTGAGGGAGTCGGTTGTATTATTCTCAAACCGTTGGCTCAAGCGATCGCAGACAATGATTCCATTTATGCGTTGATTAGGGGAACTGCTATTAATCATGATGGACGCAGTAAGGGGTTAACGGTTCCTTATGGACCAGCACAAGAAAGCTTGGTTCGATCAGCCTTGAAAAATGCAGAAATTGAGCCAAAAGAGCTTAATTATGTGGAATTGCACGGGACTGGAACATCTTTAGGCGATCCCATCGAAGCGATAGCCTTGGGATCTGTGTTAGAAGAAGGACGAGACAAGGATAATCCTTGTTTGGTGGGATCGGTAAAAAGTAATATAGGACATCTCGAAGCAGCGGCAGGAATTGCCAGTGTGATTAAGATGGCACTCTCCCTGAAAAACAAGCAAATTCCGCCCAGTCTGCATTTTAACAAGCCGAATCCTTATATTCCCTTTGATAAGTTACCCCTTAAGCTTCAATCATCTTTAATTACCTGGCCACAACAGGAAACATCCGCCAAGGTGGGAATTAGTTCTTTTGGATTTTCGGGAACAAACGCTCATCTTATCTTGGAAGAAGCTAATTTATCTCACCAAGAACCAATTGCCTTAACTTTCCCTCATTTACTTCCTTTATCTGCCCATAGTCAAGAAGCGGTTAGAGATTTAGCTCAAAATTATGAAGATTTCCTGAAAGATCAAGCTTTAACCGCTGAATTTGTCCAGAATCTTTGCTATAGTGCTAGTTTAAGACGGACTCATCATGCTCATCGTCAGGCAGTTCTGGTTCATTCTCCTGAAGAATTATTGAAGGGTTTAAAAGAGTTAGAAACGATTGATTTATCGACTCAATCTAAGCCTTCAAAACGTAAAACAAACATTGCTTTTGTCTTTTCTGGCCAAGGACCTCAATGGTGGGCAATGGGACGGGAATTATTAGCAACAGAACCCGTTTTTCGCTCTGTTATTAAACAATGTGATACTTTGATTCAAAAGTATGCTAACTGGTCATTATTAGCGGAATTTAATGCGTCTGAAGCTCAATCTCGTTTACAAGAAACAGAAGTTTCTCAACCTGCTTTATTTGCTTTACAAGTTGGATTAGCTAAATTATGGCAATCTTGGGGGATTAATCCTAAATCTGTGGTTGGTCACAGCTTGGGAGAAGTTGCAGCAGCCCATTTTGCGGGAATTCTAACTCTTGAGGAAGCCATTCATTTGATTTGTCAGCGCGGACAATTGATGCAACAAGCAACAGGAAATGGAAAAATGCTTGCGATTGAATTACCTGTTAATGAGGTAGAAAATTTGATAGCTGCTTGGGAAAATAAATTAGAAATTGCTGCCATTAATAGTCCCTATTCAACGGTTGTATCTGGGGAGTCTCAATCGATCGATCAATTAATTGCTGAATTGTCCCAAAACCATCCTCATATTTTCTCCAAAGAACTCCCTGTTAATTATGCTTTTCATAGTCAACAAATGACGACTTTTGCGGATAAGTTAGTGAAAAAATTAGGAGAGCTTCAGCCTCAAAAAAGCACCATACCAATTTTCTCAACCGTAACAGGTGATCAACAAGAGGGGACATTATTTAATGCCGCTTATTGGGGACAAAATATGCGTCAGACGGTACGTTTTAACCCTGCGATTGAAGCAATGATTAAATCTCGTCATACTATCTTTGTTGAAATCAGCCCCCATCCTGTTTTATTGGGATATATTAAAAGTACCTTACGAGAACAAGATACTGAGGGAGTTGTTTTACCCTCTCTAAGACGAGAACATTCTGAACGGGGAACACTATTAAATTCTTTAGGAAAGCTCTACACTTGGGGACAGTCGATTAATTGGGAAAAATTATATCCCGAAAATTGTCAGTTTGTTAAGTTACCGCTTTATCCTTGGCAACATGAATCTTATTGGGTAAGTGATGCTAAACCTCAATTTAAGTCAGTTTCGTCTGCTTCTAGTTTACTTAATTTATTAGTTGAAGGCAAAACTAAACAACTAACTGAACAGTTAAATCAAAGTGATCAATTATCACCTGAAGTCAAACAATTTTTACCCCAATTATTACAGTTATTGGTTGGAGAAGATGCAATAATAGCAGGCAAGATGCCTATCCTACAGGATGTTAGTAAAAACTGTTACAAAGTGGAATGGCAACTCAGTCCTTTAAACTTAAAAAATAAGCCTTCTCAAGGAGAAAAGTGGTTGATTTTTAATGATAATCAAGGAGTTGGTAAAGCCTTAGCAACAACGCTAAATGATGCTTATATTTTGGTGTCTTCTGGTCAAACTTATCAGAAGTTGGTGTCAGGTCATTATCAAATTAATCCTAATAATGTTAAGGATTTTCAACGGTTGTTACAAGATATAACTGAACCAATCACCAAAGTGGTCTATTTATGGGGGTTAGACAGCGATATTAACTCCCAAACCTCTCAAACTCGTTCTTATGCCAGTTTATTGTATCTAACACAAGCTTTAGCTCAATGTAAAACTAAAGAACCCCCTAAACTTTGGGTCATAACACAACAAGCACAACCGGTGAATGATGCTGTTAAACCGCTTAAAATAGCGCAAACGTCCTTATGGGGAATGGGTCAAGTTATTGCCCTTGAATATCCCAATTTATGGGGAGGATTGATTGATTTAGAAGAAAAACAACCATCGTCTCAAGCAATTATTGCTGAAATAACAGAAAATCTAGGAGAAGATCGCATCGCTTTTCGGGATCATCAACGATATGTTGCCCGTTTAGTACCTAATAAAGCAATAAAAAGCTCAAACATCAATTTTAAGAAGACAGAAGCCAGTTATCTTATTACTGGTGGCTTAGGCTCTTTAGGATTAAGTTTAGCAGATTGGTTAATTGAAAAAGGTGCAAATCATTTAATCTTAACCAGTCGGCGAGCCTTAGCTGACCATTCAACGGATAAACAGGTAAAAATCAAAGCTTTAGAGGATAAAGGGGCTACTATTCAAGTAATTGCCGCTGATGTCAGTGATCATCAACAAACCCGTCAACTTTTTCACCAAATTCAAGAAAATTGTCCTCCCTTACAGGGTATTATTCACGCAGCAGGGGTTTTGAGCGATCGCACCATTGACAAGATGGATTTCCATTGTTTTGAGAGCGTATTTAATCCTAAAGCAGCAGGAGCGTGGAATTTACACCAACTTTCTCAAGATTTATCCTTAGATTTCTTTGTTTGTTTCTCTTCCATGTCTGCTTTAATCGGATCACGAGGTCAAATTCACTATGCTGCTGCCAACCATTTCTTAGATGGTTTAATGCACTACCGTCGAGAGTCTGGACTCACAGGGTTAAGCATTAACTGGGGACCTTGGGCTAAAGGGGGAATGGCCACGCAAGGCTATGAAGAAGGCTTAAAACGCCTGGGAATCAATCCATTACAACCTAATTTAGCCCTAGATACTTTAGATGCTCTAATCAATGGTAATGTTACTCAAACAATGGTAGCAGAGATTGATTGGTCTAAGTTTAAAACGATTGTTGCAGCAAAAGGACGGGTGGCTTTCTTAGAAGCGTTATTCAAGCAAGATCAGGATAATTTTGTGCAAACGGTCGAGAATTTCCCCCAAACCATCCAAAAAACCCCTCCTCACCGACGAGTCACCCTATTAACCACTCGTTTACAGCAAGAAGTAGCGCAAGTCTTAGGAATTCACGGAGATACTTTACCAGATACTGATAAAGGGTTCTTTGAGATGGGAATGGATTCTTTAATGTCCGTAGAACTGAAACATCGTCTAGAAGGCTTATTTTCTGTCTCTTTACCTTCTACCTTTGCTTTTGAGTATCCCACTATTGGTGATGTGGTGCAGTATTTTGTCCAAGAAGTATTTGCTTGGGAAGATAATTCAGAAAATTCTCAGATTTCTTCGGAAACCGAGTCAACGGATGTTGTAGTACTCAACCAAGCCCTTGCTGAATTGGAGTCACTTTCAGAAGCAGAAACAGAAGCTTTGATGGAACAGGAATTGGCGGAATTAGAAGCATTACTTTAACAGTGAACAGTTATCAGTTAAGTAGGTGGGTGGAATTAAATATAAAATGAACGTAGGTTGGGTTGAAGCATGAAACCCAACGCCCGCATGGGTTACGCTACCGCTAACCCATCCTACAAATAATTGTGCCTACCTACTTATCAGTTATCCGAATAACTAACACCTCACACCTAATATCTAAGGAGCATTTTAACATCATGGGTTCTCATCACCAGAAAACAGAATTAACGCCGTTACAAAAAGCAGTTATTGCGCTTAAAGAAGCTCGTAACAAGATTGAAGCCTTAGAACGGCAAAAAAATGAACCGATCGCTATTATTGGCATGGGGTGTCGTTTTCCGGGGGGTGCAAATAGTCCAGAGGCGTTTTGGGAGCTATTATCAAGGGGAAAAGAAACAATTGTCCCTGTTCCTAGCCAAAGATGGGATGCTGAGGCTTATTATGACGAAAATCCCGATCTTCCTAACAAAACTTATGCTCGTTATGGTGGGTTTATTGACGCAGTAGATCAATTTGATCCGCAATTTTTCGGGATGACTCCGCGGGAGGCGATCGCACTAGACCCGCAACAACGATTATTATTAGAGGTAAGTTGGGAAGCGTTAGAAAATGCCGGAATTGCACCTCAGAAGCTGACAGGGACGCAAACAGGCGTATTTGTGGGCATTGGCTTGGATGATTACGCAAAACGGCAAATTAGGCAACAAATTCCCATTGATGCTTATACGGGATCAGGAAATGCGTTTTGTTTCGCTTCGGGTCGCTTATCCTATTTTTTAGGGCTACAAGGACCCAGTTTAGCCATTGATACCGCCTGTTCTACCTCTTTAGTCACGGTACATCTGGCTTGTCAAAGCTTACGCAATAGAGAGTCAAATTTAGCTTTAGCAGGGGGAGTTAGTTTAATGTTATCCCCAGAGGTGACGTTATATCTTTCTAAAACCCGCGCTTTGTCCCCTGATGGTCGTTGTAAAACCTTTGATAAAGATGCAAATGGCTATGTGAGAGGGGAAGGCTGTGGAATGGTGGTCTTAAAACGCTTTTCTGATGCTATAAGCGATGGAGACAACATTTTAGGGGTAATTAGAGGCTCGGCGGTCAATCAAGATGGCCCCAGTAGTGGTTTAACGGTTCCCAATGGATCAGCGCAAATGGCAGTTATTCGTCAAGCATTGGAGAATGCAAAAATAAAACCCGAACAAATTAGCTATTTAGAAGCACACGGGACAGGAACAGCCTTAGGCGACCCTATTGAAGTACGGGGGATTAACAATGTACTATGCAAAGATCGTTCCACTGATAACCCCTTAATGGTGGGTTCAGTAAAAACGAATATCGGCCACCTAGAAATTGCAGCCGGGATGGCCAGCCTATTAAAAGTCATTTTATCCCTAAAAAATCAAGAAATTCCCCCCCATCTTCATTTTAAAGAACTTAATCCTGATTTAGCGGCTGCCGCAACCGCTCTCAAAATTCCTACCTCTTCTCTGCCTTGGCAGCGAACAGAAGAACCTAGAAGGGCCGGAATTAGTGCATTTGGATTAAGTGGCACAAATGCCCACATTATCATCGAAGAACCGCCTCAATTAAGCTTTAATCCTTCTGAAGTGGATCGTCCTGCTCATTTACTCACTCTATCGGCGAAAAGCGACGATGCTTTAGATGATTTAGCGCAAAAATGGGTCAACTATTTAGAGAAAAATCCTCAATTAAACCTAGCAGACTTAGCTTTTAGTGCCAACACGGGACGAGGACAATTTAACCATCGTCTGGCAATTTTGGCAAAATCAACCCTTGAAGCCAAGGACTCTTTAACAGCATTTACGCAAAAACAACCTTGTTTGAATGTTTTCAGCCAAGCAGTTGCAAAAAGTCGTCAAAATAAGATTGCTTTCTTGTTTACAGGACAAGGTTCTCAGTATGCAGACATGGGACGACAACTGTATGAAACTCAACCCACCTTTCGTCACGCGTTAGAGGAATGCGATCGCTTATTGCAACCTTACCTAGAAAAGTCCTTATTAGAGGTTTTATACAGTGATTCTAGCTTATTAGACCAAACTGCTTATACTCAACCCGCCCTATTCGCCATTGAATACGCATTATATAAATTATGGCAGTCTTGGGGCATTAAACCTGATGGGGTTTTAGGTCATAGTGTGGGGGAATATGTGTCCGCTTGTGTTGCAGGGGTTTATTCTCTCGAAGAGGGAATCAAGTTAATTGCCGAAAGAGGACGCTTAATGCAGTCTTTACCCCAAAAAGGCGCAATGGCAGCCATATTTGCCCCTATTGAAACAGTAAAATCTGTTATTTCTCCTTATGGGGATCAAGTTGAGATTGCCACTATCAATAGTTCGGAAAATATCGTTATTTCGGGTGACAAGGAAGCAATTAATCAGATTAAAGCGGATTTAGAATCACAAAGCATTGAAGTGCGTCTGCTTCAGGTATCTCATGCTTTTCATTCCGGGATGATGCAACCGATATTAGCAGAATTTAAAGCGATCGCTGCTAAAATTAGCTATAAAACACCCCAATTAGATTGGATTTCCACCGTCACAGGTGAAGAAATCAGCCAAGCAGTAACAGACGACTATTGGTGTCAACAAGTGCGTCAATGCGTCCAATTTGCCCCTGCAATAGAAACCTTAGCCAGCCAAGGTTATAATCTATTTATTGAAATCGGCTCTCATCCGATTTTAACGAGATTGGGTCAAAAAACCTTAGCAAACCCTGATTATCTGTGGTTATCTTCCCTACAACGAGGACAGGATGATTGGCAAATTTTATTACAAAGTGTGGCGAAATTAGCCGTTTCTGGGGTTAATATTGATTGGAATGGCTTTGATAAAGATTATGCTCGTCTTCGTCTTCCTTTACCTACTTATGCTTTCCAAAAACAACCCTACTGGTTAACCGTAGAGGCGCCTGGTTTACGCCCAACCCAAGGGACAGAAACCGTAGAAGAACAAGACTTACACCAAAGCCAAGAAAGAGAAACTGTAGGGGTGCCAGACTTGCGCCCAACCCAAAAACAAGACGAAACCAAGGCTGAAAGCTTAGAAAGTCAATTAATTGCCTTAATAAGTCAAATTACGGGTTTAAATCCTCAGCAATTGAGTTTGAATGTTTCCTTAGAAGCAGATTTAGGGTTAGATTCTATTATGATGACCCAATTAATGAACGGGTTACTATCATTAATTCCTGAAGAACAACGTAGTCAATTTAGTGAAACCTTTTCCCTACGCCATTTAATGCAAGTCTCCAATCTTCAGGAATTATTAACCATTCTTCAATCTCATACTTCATCCCCCAAACCTCAAATCTCTAACCCTAAACCACAAACCAAAAACCTCAAAACACAACCCTCGAATCTGGTTCCTATTCTCCATAGTCAAATTCCCTTGTTAATGAGTTATTGGAGTCTCAATTCTAATAGTTTATTTACTAAGGTTAAAATTGCAGGAGAATTTGACTTAAATATTGCTCAACAAGCATGGAAACTGTTAATTAATCGACATCCCATGTTACGGGCGCAATTTCAGATTCCAGAGGATGCCGCCTGCTTTGCAGACTATCAATTAGAAGTGCTAGAAAACCCCATTCCTCCTGAAATTATTGTTAAAGATTTCACCACTTTAACTCCCGATGAACAAGGGGAGAAAATTGAAGAAGAAATCTATCATTGGTTAAACTATAACTGGTCTTTAACGCAATGGCCACTGCATGGATTTTCTGTGCTTAAATTATCCGATCAAATTCATCAATTATTTTTAGGGAATGAACACTTAATTTCAGATGGGTTAAGTAACCATGTCATGATGCGGGAATTCTTGGAAATTTACCGGGCTATAGTTGCTAAAGAAACGCCAAATCTTCCCCCTACATTGACTGTAGAAGATTATCGAAAACAGGTTCAATTAATGAACGATTGGCAAGATATTGAGGAAGATCGAGCCTTAGCAGAATACAATAATGCTGTGTCTGGAATGTCCTATCGTTGGCAACCTAAACAGCAGAAAAATACTCAAAAATTTCCTCTCTTTTACAATC
Source organism: Microcystis aeruginosa Ma_SC_T_19800800_S464 (assembly GCA_007095785.1). Lineage (GTDB taxonomy): Bacteria > Cyanobacteriota > Cyanobacteriia > Cyanobacteriales > Microcystaceae > Microcystis > Microcystis aeruginosa_E. The sequence continues at coordinate 31,106 of SFBL01000111.1, read as the reverse complement.
AAAAGTATCTACTTTCAGCAGAAACTACCTCTCAATTAATCGACAAAACCCGTCAATGGCGAGTCCCGATGAATGCACTATTATTAGGTGCATTTCTAAAAACTATGTCACAAATAGATTCAAAAGCTGAAAATATCGGAATTTCGATTCCCACCAGTGGACGAATTTACCCCGAAGTAGATGCAACAGGTGTGGTTAGTAGTTTTGCTCAAAATCTGGCATTAAGTTTTGCTAAACCTCAATCTGAGCAAGATTGGCCGACCTTTTTAAGCCAAATTCAGCAAACTGTACAACAACATATTGGCACCGGTTTAGATCGGGCGCAAACTCGTCAAATGGGAACAATTTTTCGAGACAATATTACCCTAGAAAAGGGTAAAATTCCCCCTCATAGTCTTTCTTTAATACAGGAGGCTTTAAAGTCTAATTTATACCTTCCTTATACGGGACAAACTCACCTGCAACCTCAGTATGATGCTTTATCAATTACTGACTATCAAGCAGGAGGAATGAACGCAACTGGAACAATTGATATTCTGCAAGAAATCTTTAATAATCGTCTTCATTTATTTGCAAGTTACGATTACCATCACTTTGACTTATTGCTAATAGATCAATTAATGACAGCCTATGTCAGCCAAATTGAAGAACTAGCCAATTTACCCGTGCAAGATCAAGTTATTATTTCTCATTCTTCCTCTATTTCTCTTAATACAGAGATTGAAGAAATGCTACGACAAATAACTTCCGAAATTTGTCATTGGACAATTGAAGAAGACGAAATAAGTGATGATTTGGAGGCAGATTTAGGACTAGATTCTTTAGAACGCATTCGCCTTGTTACCAAGCTAGAAGGGATTTATGGCAAACAATATCGCCAAGACCTTTTAAATTGTCGTACCTTGCAAGAAATGGCTGCTATTTTAGCCCCATCTCAACCTTCAATCCTCAACAGCTATCGGTAAAATACAGTCGGACAAATTAATATTAGGAAAAACAAAAATATGTCATTTCTACTTAGATAGGAATCCACAAATATTTATGATATTCTGAACTTTTTTTGTCCAGCTATACCTCAATCAGCGAAGGTTCGTAATTAGTCCTTAATGGCTACCTGCTAAAAAACCAATGGGCGCAGGCTTTGCGCCCCTACCACTTAACATCTAATAGAGGATTATTCTTATGGCTTTTTCCACCGAAATTCCCTACTATAAAATTATTAAACAAGCACAATTAACCCCTGATGTGATCGCTGTTTTGGATGAGACTTGTCCCCTAACTTATCAACAATTAGACCATCTTTCTAATCAAGTTGCTGCTTATTTACAGACTCAAGGTGTTAACCCCAATACCAGAGTAGGAATTATGACGGAACGAAATCCACAGATGATCGTTGGTATTTTGGGAATTCTTAAAGCAGGTGGCTGTTATGTCCCCTTAGATCCCGATTATCCGGTCGAAAGATTGCGTTATATTCTTCATCATGCCACTATCGAGATCTTACTTACCGAACATCAAGTAAGTGAACAGTTAATTTCTTGTGTGACAGAACCTTTACCCTTGCAAACCGTCCTCTTTTTAGATGAAGGAGAAAGATTAAACAAAATTAATGATTTAACTCAGATTACCACTTCTATCTGGCAAAAACACAGTAAAGAATCCATAAATCTTTGTAATCGTCCTGAGGATTTAATGGTAATTCTTTATACGTCTGGATCAACAGGACGGCCAAAAGGGGTAATGTTAAACCATCGCGGTTATATGAATCGTCTAGAATGGATGCAAAAGACATTTTCCCTGCAAACAGGCGATCGCATTGCACAACGCACCTCTTTTTGCTTCGATATTTCCGTATGGGAAATTTTCTGGACGTTAATGGCAGGTGCAACCATATGTCCCGTCAAACGCGAAGTAGTCTTAAATCCTTGGGAATTTGCCGCATGGATTAAAAAGACTAAAATTAATGTAATGCACTTTGTTCCCTCCCTTTTTGGGGAATTTATCAGTGCGATTGAAAAGGAATCTTGGACATTTCCTGATCTACGCTGGTTAATCTTTAGTGGGGAAGCTTTACCGATGTCTTTTATCCAAAAATGGCTTGATTGTTATGGATTAAAGACAGGTTTAGCCAATCTTTATGGACCGACAGAAGCCTCCATTGATGTGACTTACCATATTATTACAGAACGTCCTGACGAACGCACCAGCAGCCAAATTCCCATCGGAAAAGCGATCGATAATGTCTATCTCAAAGTGTTGGATGATCAGATGCAACCTGTTAAACAAGGGGAAATGGGAGAACTTTGGCTTGGTGGCGCACAATTAGCGTTAGGATACCTCAAAGATCCTGAAAAAACCGCTAAAGCGTTCTGTTCTAATCCTTTTTCTGATGTCTCTGGTGACTATATTTATCGGACAGGTGATCTAGTCAAGGAATTACCCGATGGTACGCTGGAATATCATGGACGTATCGATAATATGGTCAAAATTCGGGGTTTTCGCATTGAATTAGGGGAAATTGAGAGCATCTTAACCACTCATCCCAATGTCCGCGAGGCTGCCGTTTTAGCTATTGATTACGGTGAAGGACAAAAACGATTAATTGCTTGTTTATCGGGGGATAAAATCAAAAACCGAGTTCTCAAAGCACATTTAGAGCAGAAACTCCCCCATTACATGATTCCTCAAAGATTCGCTTGGTTTCCACAACTTGCTAAGAATCATAACGGAAAGTTAGACCGTAAAGCATTAGCCGCCGAATTACTTGCTCCTCCCTCTGCTCCCCCTACTCCTTCTCTTGTCCCCCTTGGACCGGCACAACGTTGGTTAGTCAACTATTTTGAACCTCCCTATCAATGGTTGGGTTATACTCGTTTTCTCTATCATCAGTCTTTGAATCTTGATATTTTCAATCAAGCTGCTAATCTTTTGGTGCAACGTCATGAAGCTTTTCGGACGGTTTGCCTACAAAATCAAGGTAAATGGCAGCAATACTTGATCAATGATCCTCAACCTATCCTGGCAGAGTATTGGGATGGAAGCCACTTAACAGAAGCAGAACGTAATGCTAAAATTCAAGCTCAAATGTCAGATTTAGCTAAAAAAATCCAGATTGACCGTTGGCCACTCACTGCCACTCTTGTTGTTAAAGTTAGTCCCTATTGCTACGATATTACGATGGTCGCTCACCACATCATTGCTGATATGTTAAGTGCAACCATCTTGTTTAAGGAACTTTGGAGTGCCTATCATCAATTATTGGTAGGAAGTGATCCGACTTTTCCTAACCCTAATCCTCAGTCTTACTTAGATTTTGTGCAAGTCTTGAGGGATGAGGAGAAAAAAGGAACAATGAACGAACACTTGAATTATTGGAAGGAACAATTTCCTGATGCAGAGAGTCGCTTTGAAGTCCCCGTCGATCATGTCAAAGGCGCAAATATTGAAGCTTCTGCCGAAAGTGCGCGATTTGTCTTAAGTAAAGCGCAAACTAAACAGTTATTAAACCAAGGCAAGGCTTATTATCAGTCTAACTTTTATCCCATTCTCCTTGCTCCTTTATACCGTTTATTAGGTGATTGGAGTCAACGCAAACAGGTGGTTATCAGTCATCGTAGTCATGGGCGAGATTTAGGCGAAGGTCAGCCTTTTATGGAAAGTATGGGCAATTATGCTGTAAATTTTCCCATAGGCATTAATTTATCCACTTCTACGACTTGGGAAAAAACTATCAGTATCATCAATGAGCAGTTTGAAAGCTTACCAATGAATGGCGTAACTTATGATTGGATGGGCGAGTCTTTACCTGAATATCTCTATCCTGATAGTAATTTAACCCTAGTACGGGCTAATTATCTGGGAAATCGTTCGGTTCCTCTCTCCGACTTGTTTGAGTTTGTTTATGGCGAGCGCGATTGTCGTTTATCGCCACTGGATCAAAAACGTACCACATTGATTGAATTCTTTTTCCTAATCATAGATGGTCAGTTAGAGATAAGAATTGAATATTCTCGTAATTTCCATCTTCCTACGACCATTGAAAAAATCGGACAAGATTACCTCATTCTTCTTGAGGAATTAGAGCCTATTGGCGTTGCTGATTCGTAACCGTTCAGGGGGGGGTCAAGCAGCCCGTGGCATTGACTCATATTAAATCCGTTTGATTAAGTCAGGAGAATATTTTGGCAAAAGTACTACCTCGAAAATGTCTTGACTATCGTACCCCGAATGAGGTATTCCATGAAGGTAGATCAGACAGGGATGCAATTCAGACTTGAATTGGCGTTACCAAGAGCGTGATGGACTACTCTAGTTAGGGGTTGCTAAAAAAGTTTTTCCTGGGGGGGTGTGGCCCCCCCAACCCCCCCCGACATCGGGGGGGTTGGGTGTAGGGTTTTACCCATTTTCAGGGGGTCAATTACCTAATTTTCAGGGAAAAAGTCCCTAAATTTCCCCCCCGATCACTCCAATGGCCGGTACTTTTTGATTTCAAAAAAGCCTAAAAATATTATCCAACAAGGTTTTTAGATTTATTCAGCAAGCCCTAGTTACCAGATTTTTTCTCCCCCCGAACGCTTACTAAAAATCATCCATTTGTGAGAGTAGATCATCCATTGTATAAACGTGGAACTCTGCCTAAACTGAAGCTAAAGGGAATCAAACAATTCTTTGTTCATTCTTTAAGAACTATTCGTTGTCTCTACAGACTGCTATATTATTGATTGGAGAACACACCTACAATGTCTGCTCAATCCTCAACCTCTAGCCTAACTGCTTTACAAAAAACACCGATCGCTATTATTGGAATGTCGGCCTTATTTGCTAAAGCCAAGAATTTACAGGAATATTGGGAAAATATTCTCGGCAAAGTGAATGGAATCACTGAAGTGCCAGAAAGTGCCTGGAATTTAGAAGATTACTATGATCCAGACCCGAAAGCACCAGATAAGACCTATGGTAAATGGGGGGGCTTTTTGCCAAAAATTGATTTTGACCCTTTAGAATTTGGTCTGCCACCTGATACGTTAGAAGCTTTAGATTCGGCTCATTTACTTGGTTTAGTGATGGCTAAAAAAGCTTTAGAAGATGCAGGTTATGACCAAGGAAAAGAGTTTAATCGAGAAACAACAGGGGTTATTTTAGGAGGAAGTGGCCTCTGGAAAAGCATTACTCCCTTAACCAGTCGTCTGCAATATCCTCTCTGGAAGAAAATTTGCCAAAAAAGTGGTTTATCTCAAGAACAAACCGACAAAATTATCGAAAATATGAAGGCGTCCTATGTGCCTTGGCAAGAAAATTCTTTCCCTGGTATGTTACCAAACGTCGTAGCAGGTCGTATTACTAATCGCTTTGATTTGGGAGGAACTAATTGTGTGGTGGATGCAGCCTGTGCGAGTTCCTTAAGTGCTTTAAAAATGGCGATCAGTGAATTAATCGAAGGCCGTTGTGACATGATGCTTACAGGGGGCTTTGACACGGATAATTCCATCCTTAATTATATGTGTTTTAGCAAAACTCCAGCTTTTTCTAAGAAAGATTGTCTCAATCCCTTTGATGCTACCTCCGATGGCATGATGGTAGGGGAAGGATTGGGAATGCTGGTGATTAAACGGCTTGAGGATGCAGAACGAGACGGAGATCGCATCTATGCAGTGATTAAAGGCATCGGGACTGCTAGTGATGGTCGTTTTAAAAGTATCTATGCACCGCGTCCTGAAGGTCAAGTTAGAGCCTTACGGCGCGCCTATCAAGAGGCTGGATTTTCTCCCGCTACCTTGGGGTTAGTTGAGGCCCATGGTACTGGAACACCAGCAGGAGATTTTTGTGAATTTACAGCCCTGAATGAGGTTTTTAGCGAAAATAACGCAGAAAAGCAAAAGATTGCTCTGGGTAGTGTCAAATCTCAAATTGGTCATACCAAGGCGGCGGCGGGTGCTGCAAGTTTAATTAAAACGACTTTGGCCTTACATCATAAAATTCTTCCTGCTACCATTAATATTACCGAACCCAACCCTAAATTTAAGATTGACGACTCGCCTTTTTATCTCAACACCGAAACCCGTCCTTGGTTGCCCAAAGGAGAGACACCGAGACGGGCTGGGGTTAGTTCCTTTGGCTTTGGGGGAACTGATTATCATGTGGTGTTAGAAGAATATACGCCCAAATTACCCCAAGGAGAAAATCGAATTCATCACCGTCCCCAATCAATTTTACTCTGGGGTCAAAATCCTGAAGAATTAAGACAAACTTGTCAAAAAACTCTAGAACAGTTGCAATCTCCCCAAGGGTCACAAGTTTATATTGAACTACAAAATCAAAGCAAATCGGCTCAACTTCCCTTAAAGGTTGCTAGAGTGGGCTTTGTTGCGACTTCCTTAGCTGAAGCTATTAAATTACTGCAAGCAGCCGTTAAACAGTTGCAAAAACAGCCTCAAGCAGAGGCATGGGAACATCCCCAAGGTATTTATTACCGCAAGACGGGGTTATTACTGGAGGGAAAAGTCGTAGCACTGTTCCCGGGCCAAGGTTCTCAATACCTGAATATGGGTCGAGAAATTGCCCTAAATTTCCCAGAAATCCAAACCGCTTATCAAAAATTGGATACATTGAGAGCTAAAGCGGGTTTAACGCCCCTTTCAGAACGGGTATTTCCGATTCCTCCCTTTAACGAGGTGGACGAAAAACGGCAAACCTCTTTATTGCAACAGACGGAAAATGCTCAACCTGCGATCGGGGCTTTCAGTGTAGGACTGTATAAAACGTTGCAAAAGACGGGATTTAAGCCAAATTTTGTGGCAGGTCACAGTTTTGGGGAATTAACCGCACTCTGGGCCGCAGGCGTTTTCACAGACGACGATTATTATTACTTGATCCAAGCTAGAGGCCAGGCTATGGCCGCACCGAAAGGAGCAACCCCTCAAGGGGCGATGTTAGCGGTGACTGGGAAAGTATCTCAGATAGCGCAATGGGTTGAAGGAATGGCCAATGTGCAGATTGCTAACTATAATGCACCTGAACAGGTGGTATTATCGGGATTAGCCTCAGAAATTGCCACTATTGAGAAGATTTTAAGCTCTCAAGGCTATCAGGTTACGCCTTTACCAGTGTCTGCTGCTTTTCATACTTCTCTAGTACGTCATGCTAGTCAACCCTTTGGGAAAGCGTTGGATCAAGTGAGGTTTCATGCGCCCCAAATTCCGGTTTACGCTAATGTGACGGCGGCTCCTTATCCCAAAGATTTATCAGGGATGCGTCAGCTTTTAGAAGCTCAGTTGTTGAATTCGGTTCAGTTTGTCCAACAAATTCAAAATATTTATGCTCAAGGCGGATATTGCTTTGTGGAAATTGGACCGCGCCAAATTCTCACTAACTTAGTTAAACAGATATTAGGCGATCGCCCTCATCTGGCCATTGCACTCAACCCCAGTCGGCAAAAGGACAGTGATGTTCAACTGTCACAAGGAGTAATGCAGCTTCGAGTTTTAGGTTTACCGTTAAACGATCCGGAAAATGCAGCTTTGACGGTGAAGACTCCTTCAAGCAAACGCAAAGGTATGATCCTCAAGCTGAATGCAACCAACTACATCAGCGATAAAACCAAAGCTTTGATCGGAGCTGCATTACAACCTGATTCACCTGCGGAAACAGAACCGTCAGTTGATTCCCAAACGGTTGAATCTAAGTGTGAGGAAGTGAAAGGGTCGGAAAACGAGGCAATTTTAGCCTCTATTCCTTCCGTCAACCCTTATCCTTCTGATTCTCAGCCTCTTTCAGAGGAAATTCCAACACTCAATTTATCTATCGTTTCTCAAGATCAAACTGTAACCATGACTATGAACAACGCTATTTCTAACAACATCAACCCTCTTTTACAGGCATTCTACCAATATCAACAGAGTCTTGCCAAGGTTCACGAAGAGTACATTAAACATCAATCCCAGAGTTTTCAATCAGTGTTGCAGTTATTAAAACAAAAAGAGATGACAGCAGTTGCTCAAATTGACGAACTCTCTACTCCTGCTGCTGCTTCGGAGAATTCAAAATTTGATCGGCAAAATTCAGAGGTTTCCTCTGTTAGTTTTCCTGATCCTACCCCTTTTAAGTCTGAACCTCAGCCCTTACGAACTCTAGAACCTCAACCTTTAAACACTGCACCTCAACCCTTACCGACTCCCGAACCTGAACCTGTTCACATTTCCCCCATTGTCAACTACTTAGAACCTCGTCAACCCATTGCACCCATCTCTACACCTGAACCTGTGTCAGGAGTGAGCGAACCTTCTTTAGACTCCATTCAAGATGATGCACTGAGTCAAGCCTTATTAGAGGTTGTCAGTGAAAAAACAGGCTATCCTACGGAAATGTTGGCATTAGAAATGGATTTAGAGGCAGATTTAGGCATTGACTCGATCAAACGGGTAGAAATCATGGGAAGTCTGCAAGAAGCTTTCTCTGGGTTGCCCAAACTTAGCCCTGAAGCGTTAGCAGAAAAACGTACCCTAGCCCACATTGTTCAGTATTTGAGGGAGAAAATGATGGTGACAGAAAAAAAAATAGCTTAGTTGTTACCTCTACCCAGTCTAACCATCGAAAACACGGTGATATTGGACGTTATCAAATGAAACTGAAGCCCCTTGCTGCACCTGATTATTGGGATTTTCCCTCAACCCCTGATCAAACCTGTTTGGTGACCGATGATGGTTCATCTACTACTGCCCAAGTTGCTCAAAGTTTGCTAAACCAAGGCTGGCAAGTTGTGGTTCTCAGTTTCCCTCAATTCCTTATTCCTGCCTGTTCTTCTCTTCCTGCGGGGGTTCGACATTTTGTTCTCAATCATTTAAGTGAAGAACATTTACAATCACAATTGGGAGATATATTTAAAACTTGTGGACTGATCGGCACATTTATTCATTTACATCCTCTACATCAGGGGTTTAATCAAGATCAAGAGACTTCAATTAATCCTGATCAAGCGATTGTTAAACAAGTGTTTTTACTAGCCAAACATCTTAAATCTTCTCTGACGCAAGCGGCCAGTCAAGGACGCAGTTGTTTTCTCAGCTTAACCCGTTTAGATGGAGAATTTGGTCTCAGTGGAAAACGAGAATTTAGCCCTATTAGTGGCGGTTTATTTGGCTTAACGAAAACCTTAAATCTAGAGTGGGAATCGGTCTTCTGTCGCGCTCTAGATATTAGTCCCGACTTAGATGAAATGACAACGGCTCAAATTGTTTTAGCTGAATTGCATGATCCTAATAGCTTAATTCAAGAGGTGGGTTATACCCCAAAAGGTCGAATGACTTTGACTTGTGAATTAGCTTCTTTGAGCAGTAATTAGGGAAAAGTTAATAGTTAGAATAAAATTAGCTGGGCGCGAGCATTGCGCCCCTACAGAATTATATTTATTCAAATAAATTACGGTATAAATTCTGATTTTTAGCTAATATATACTAACTATTAAATATCAACTATCAACTATCAACTATCAATTATCAACTAACACGGTATGTTCCCCATGATTAATGATACTCAACTTAATTCATCTTCGGTGGTTATTGTCAGTGGTGGTGGCCGAGGAATTACGGCTCAATGCGTTATCTATTTGGCGCAAAAATATCATTGTAAATTTATTTTATTAGGTCGTTCGCAAATTTTAGATACTGAACCTGAATGGAGTCTTTCTTGTCAAGATGAGTCTGAGTTAAAGAAGCAAATTATGCTACATTTAACAACTCAAAATGAAAAACCAACTCCGAAAAAAGTTCAAGCACTGTATCAACAACTCTGTCAAAGTCGGGAAATTAAGCAAACCTTATCAGAGATTGAAAAAGTAGGAGGAAAAGCCGAGTATTGCAGTGTTAATGTTACCGATTCACAGCAACTAAAAGCAACTTTAAGACCGATTATTCAACGTTGGGGAGAGATTACGGGCATTATTCATGGTGCGGGAACGTTAGCCGATAAATTAATTGAAAACAAAACTGAACAGGATTTTGATAAGGTTTATAGTGTCAAAATTGATGGGTTAAATAGTTTATTAAGTTCGGTAGAAGTTAACCGATTAAAATTTATTGCTTTATTTTCTTCTTTTGTTTCATTTTATGGCAATGTCGGTCAATCTGACTATTCTTTAGCTAACGAAATTTTGAACAAATATGCTTATTTACTTCAACAAAAATATCCTAACTGTCATGTTGTTTCTATTGGGTGGGGCCCCTGGGATGGAGGAATGGTGACACCACAGCTTAAACAGTTGTTTGAGCAGCAAAATATTAAGGTTATTCCTCAACAAACAGGGGCGCAAATGTTAGCAGAAGAATTAACCCAAACTCAGGCTAAAACCCCTCAAATTATTGTCATGAGTAACCCTATTTCTCCTTCTCCTAAACTGGTTACACCGCAAAAGCATAGTTACCGTTTATATCGTCGGTTGACGTTACGAGGAAACCCTTTTGTTTATGATCATGTCATTGGGGGAAATGCAGTTTTACCTGCGATGTGTGCCTTAGCATGGATCACTAATAGTTGTGAACAACTTTACACAGGATATCATTTTTTAAGTTGTCATAACTATCAAGTGCTTAAAGGAGTTGTCTTTGATAAAAGTTTAGCTAATTTGTATTGTTTGGATCTGACTGAAGTTGAGAAAACAGAAGATGAAATTAAATTTGAAGCCTTAATTTGGAGTGAAACCGCTAAAGGAATTCCCCTTTATCATTATCGGGGGATTATTAATATTACTAAACAAGTAATAGCTGAGAGAAAACTTGAGGAAAGTATTCAGCCTGTTACGGAACCTTCCCTTAATTTACAACCCTATCAAGAAGGAGTTCTGTTTCATCAGCCCAGATTTCAAGGAATTAAGAAAATCTTAGAAATTAATAACAACGAACTTCTTTTTAACTGTTACTTACCTCCAATTTCTACACAAGATCAAGGACAGTTTAGTGTTCAATCCTTTAATTCTTATACGGCTGATCTCTTGTTTCAATGTCTTTTAGTTTGGGTCAGAAAACACTACAATTCGGGTAGTTTACCCCTAAAACTAAATGAGCTTAAGCAGTTTAGTTCCCTCCCTTTTAATCAAGAATTTTGGATCAAATTATCCATTAATGAACATAGTGATACTAAGGTAATTGCTAATGCACTATCTTATCATTCTCAAGGTAAAATTTATTTAGAAGCAACTAATATGGAGGTTACTTTGAGTTCTTGTCTTAATGTTTTGTTTCTTAAAAATACGGTGAATTCATCGAATACTGTTTGCTTGTAATTTTTTCTCAATTGATACCCTATTTACATTTTCACAGGAGATATTATGAAACCTTCCAAATTAGCGATCGCTGGCTTAAGTGGCTTCTTTAATCAACTGTTAACCAGTCAACAACTATCAGCTTTAATTTATCAAGGAAACTCCCTTGATTATTCTAACAAACCGAACAGTGATCATTCTTGGTCTATCCTATCAAAGATATCTGATCAAGGGTTAAAAGATTGTAATTGTAAGATAGGAAAAAAAGTCGCCTTGATTGTTGCTAATAATATTAGCAACAATCAAGAAGATGAGATTAAAAATATTAGTTATCAATTGGAAAGATTATGGAATTGTTCCATTATTACTTTTCAATTAACAAAAGTATCGGATTCTTTATTAAAGTCTCTAGAATTAGCCCAAATTCTCTTAACTGCCAAAGAAGTTGATACAGTTATTATTAGTGCGCTTAATAGGAATTGTGAGTCTATTATTGGCGGAGCTTTAATCCTCAAAGATTATGAAACAATCCCAAACAATAATAATAGGCTTTTTTACGGGATTATTGATAGCTTTAGTAAAATAGTTAACCCCTTATCTTCTCGATCAGTTGCGATTAAACAAAGTTGTCAGCAAGCATTTGAAAATGCTAAGATTCACCCCTCAGATATTGGTTATTTAGCTGTTTCCTCAACAGAGATAGATCAAGGGTTATTAGAAGCTTATTATGCTAATCATAATAACCTAACTTGTGCAGTCGGAATAGTCCAAGAGAATAATAATAACTTAGGGATAACTGAAGATTTAATTAGCTTAATTAAAACAGCACTTTGCTTAAAAAATCGTTATCTTCCTGCTGCCGCTCAACTGTTAACTTCTAATCTTACTCAAGAATGGCAAAATAGTCCTTTTTATCTACCTGATGTATCACTTCCTTGGTTTCTTGAAAAAGGACAAGAAAAACGCTATGCTGCGCTTAATTTAGTCACTCACAACAATACTTATAGTCATTTAATTTTATCGGAAGCAACTCCTCAAAGTACACCCAATAATGGCTATTTACCCTATGGGTCATTTTATCTATTTCCCCTCGCTGGAAATGATAGTTCGTCTTTACAAAGTCAGCTTGATAACTTAACCCAGAGTATTGAAAACAGTTTCTCCTTACCCCATCTTGCGAAAGAGAATTTTATTCAGTTTCAACAGAATTCTCAATCTCCTTATGTTGTAGCAATTGTTGGGAATAACAAAGAAGCTTTGCAAAAGGAAATTAAACAGGCTAAAAAAGGAATTGATAAAGCCTTTCATACAGGAAAGCCTTGGAAAAGTCCCCAAGGAAGTTATTTTACCCCTAAACGGTTAGGAAAAGTGGGTAAAGTCGCTTTTGTTTATCCTGGTGCGTTTAACTCCTATTTAGGAATGGGAAGAAATCTTTTTCAATTATTCCCTAAATTATGGGAGAGAGCAGAGAGTTTAATTAGTGATCCTGCTACCTTTTTTCAAGCAAACTCTCTTTATCCTCGCCGTCAATTTTCCCTTTCTAAACAAGACTTAGAAACCCTAGAAACTCAATTCATTGCTAACCCTTTATCTGTTTTAGAAACGGGAACAGGTTTTGCAGTTTTATTCACCGAAATTATGCAGAAATATTTTAAAATTAAACCTGATGCTGCCTTCGGTTATAGCATGGGAGAAAGTACCATGATGTATTCATTAGGAGTGTGGCTAAATGCAAATCAAGGAAGTCAATTTGTTCATTCTTCTCCCCTATTTCAAACCCGTTTAATGGGAGCTAAACAAGCCGTTGCAGAATATTGGGGTCAACCGATCGATGAAAATTCATGGAGTAGTTATGTTTTAATGGCTACAGCTGAAGCAGTTCAGGAATGTCTAAAAACAGAAAGTAAGGTTTATTTAACCCATATTAATACCCCTCAAGAAGTTGCGATCGCAGGAGATTCTCAAGGTTGTTTACGGGTGATTGAAAAATTACAATGTGATCGGTTTCGTTCGCCTTCTGATATGGTTTTACATTGTGAAGTTATGCAATCAGAATACAATGAGTTTCTTAAGCTAAATACGGTGACAATGGGAACCCCACCTGATACTATGTTTTATTCCTCTTCTCATTATGATTCTCTGACCTTAGAAAAAGAGAAAATTGCTCATCATTTAAGTCAAGGAATGTGTCAAATGTTAGATTTTCCTCGCTTAATTGAACGCAATTATCAAGACGGGGTGAAAATTTTTCTAGAATTAGGATTAGGAGGAAGTTGTTCTCGTTGGATATCGGAAACTCTTGGTCAAAAAGAGCATCTTGCATTGTGTATTAATCGTCGAGGTGCTGATGATTTAGCGACCATTATTAAGATGTTAGCACAATTAGTCAGTCATGGGGTAGAACTAGACTTATCCCCTCTTTATTTAACAGATGAAGCAGAAACCTTAGAGGCGATTTTTAAGACAGTGTTAACCACAGCACCCAAAGCTAATATCGAACCCCAAACCGAGCAACAAAATTCAATTATTCGAGAAAATACGGCTTCTCAAAAAGTCGCTGCTTTAGTCGCTTCTTCTACTCAAACTCTTTCCCAAGTTCCAACCATTTCTACGCTTGATAATTTAAGAACAAGCGTTATTTCTTCTCATCCTAAAACCGTTAGACCTTGTTTATTTGATCAACCGGAGATTCTCGAATTTATTGAAGGTAAAGTCTCTAAGGTTTTTGGTCAAGAATATGAACCCATTGATCATTATACCCAACGAGTCAGAATGCCGTCTCCTCCCTTTTTGTTCGTCAGTCGGGTGACTCAATTAGAAGGAAAATTAGGTGATTATAAATCAGGTTTCATCGAAACAGAATATGACGTACCAGAAGATGCTTGGTATGCAGTAGATGGTCAATTAACGGTGGGAATTTGTAAAGAAGCTGGCCACGGACTCCTGATGCTATTAAGTTATATCGGGACAGATTTTGAAAATCAAGGAAAACGCTCTTTCCGTTTATTAGATTTATCGGCAACCTTCTTATTTGAACAACCCGAAAACGTTAAGTTGTTAAGGTGTCGAGTTAAGATCACATCTTCGGTTAAAACTGATGATAGCTTATTAATTTTCTTCCAAGGCGAGGTGTTAATTGGCGATCAAGTTTGGATGAAATTTCATGACGGTTGTGCTGGACTCTTTTCTGATGAAGAATTAGAAAAAGGACAGGGAGTTGTGCTAAAAGAGGCTGAAGAAAAAGAACGAAACTTGATTAACAAACAACAGTTTACTCCTCTTTTAACCTGTTCTAAGTCATTCTTTAAAAAAGAAGAACTTCTTAATCTAAGTCAAGGAAATATTGAGGCTTGTTTAGGGAAAACCTATCAACAAAATGGCTTAAATTCTTCCCTCAGATTACCCCCAGAAAAACTCTTAATGTTAGAGAAAGTGATGATGGTAAATCCTCAAGGAGGAATAGCTGGACTAGGGTTAGCAGTGGGATCAAAACAGATCACCCCTGAGGACTGGTATTATTCTTGTCATTTTAAAAATGACCCCACTTTACCTGGGAATTTAATGATTGAAGGAAGTATCCAACTGGTGCAATTTTATTGTTTATGGTTAGGGTTACAAACTCACACGAAAGATGCTCGTTTTCAGGTGATTCCTAATCAAACCCAAGCAGCCCGTTTTCGGGGACAAGTGACTCCCCAACATGGAACTTTAATGTATCAAATGGAGGTGTTAGAAATTGGACTTTCTCCTCAACCTTATCTTCTGGCTAATGTGGATGTTATTTTTGGCGGAAAAACCATTGCTACTATTAAAAATATTGGTGTTCAACTGGTAGAAAAAACAGCTACCATTCCCAGTATTTTCCCACCCATTGAGTCAGTAACATTCCCCCATATTTCCCAATTATCAAAACAGTCATCAGTTTTATTTAATGAAAACCAATTAAAAACCTTTGCTAAAGGATCAGTTGCTGCCTGTTTGGGATCAGAATTTGATATTTATGAAAATCGTCAATCGGTTCGTTTACCTAACGGAGAGTTTCAGTTAGTCAGTCGGGTATTAGACATCGAAGGTAAGCGTCATGAATTGCAAAAACCATCGCAAATCATTACCGAATTTGATGTCAAAGAAAATGCTTGGTTTTATAACCATAATGCCTATCCCACTTTGCCCTACTGTACTTATATTGAAATTGCTGGTCAACCTTGTATTTTCTTAGGGGTTTATATGGGAGCAACTTTATTATTCCCAGAAGATGATCTTCATTTTCGTAATTTAGATGGACAGGGGACAATTCTCAAAGAAATTGACCTCCGTAATAAAACCATTACGGATAAAGTTCGTCTCCTTTCTACTACCGCTATTCAAGGGGCAATTATTCAAAAGTTTGAGTTTGAATTATCTTGTGAAGGTGAGCCTTTTTATCGGGGAAATATGGTCTTTGGAGACTTTAGCACAGCCGTGTTAGCGAATCAAGTGGGACTTGATGGTGGAAAACGTCTTAAGCCTTGGTATCAACTGAATAATTTATCCGATTTAACCCTACAGGAAATTAATTTACGAGATTCCTTAACTCACGAAAACTTCTATTCAGTAAATCCTGAAAAACCCCACTATCGTCTTTCTCAAAATTATCTTGATTTTATCGAAAAAGTTTTCTTAATTCAAGATGGGGGTAAGTATCAAAAAGGATATATTTATGCCAGCCAATCAATTACTCCCGAAGATTGGTATTTTTCCTTCCATTTCTATCAAGATCCGGTGATGCCTGGTGCATTAGGCGTTGAGTCTATTCTTCAAGCTATGCAAACTTATGCGCTGCAATTAGACTTAGGCAAATCTTTCAAAAATCCTCGCTTTGGTCAAGCCATTAATCATCAAATTACATGGAAATATCGAGGACAAATTACACCCGAAAATCGTTTAATGTCTTTAGAAGTGCATATTTCCGATATTCGAGTCGAAGATGATGTAATCACAATTATCGGAGATGCCAGTCTTTGGAAAGAAGACTTAAGAATTTACGAAATTAAAGATATCGCCTTGTGTCTATTAGACAGTGAACAGTAAACAGTAAACAGTAAACAGTTATCAGTTAGCACCCATCTCTTTCTCTCAGTTTCAAGTCAACAATAATCGAGAAATAAACCTCATGCTTACTACTCCCCTTACAACGTCTATCTCCTTTGATAGTGAAGGAATTCGAGAAAAATTAGCTAATTTAGAGCAGCCTTGTTATGTATATGGGAAAAATAACCAGATAGGGCTTTCTCACGAACCTAATGCTGATATACTGCCCCATAGCATGATTAATGCCCTATCACCCCAACAATTAGGCGATCGCACTTTTTGTGACTTTCATGGGTTAGACTATGCCTATGCAGCCGGTGCAATGGCTGGGGGCATTGCTTCCGAAGATTTAGTCATTTCTTTGGGAAAAGCCGGATTTTTAGCCAGTTTTGGGGCAGCTGGGTTAGTTCCCCAACGGGTTGAAAAAGCCATTCACACCATTCAAGAAGCTTTACCCAATAGACGATATGCCTTCAATTTAATCCATAGCCCCTCAGAGGAAGCCCTAGAACGGGGTTCAGTGGAACTTTACCTCAAATATGGGGTAAGAACTGTTGAAGCCTCTGCTTACCTAGATTTAACCCCCCATATTGTCCGTTACCGAGCATCAGGATTACATCTAAATTCTCAAGGCGATATTGAAACCCAAAATAAGATCATTGCCAAAATTTCTCGGACTGAAGTTGCTCAGAAATTCTTAAAACCTGCTCCTCCTAAACTGCTGAAAGCTTTAGTTGAACAAGGACAAATTACAGCCTTACAAGCAATTTTAGCTGAAAAAGTTCCTTTAGCCGATGACATAACCGTTGAAGCTGACTCTGGTGGTCACACAGATAATCGTTCTTTGGTTTGCCTTCTCCCTTCTATTATTGCCTTACGCAATGAGATTCAACAGCAATATCAGTATGAGCGTTCTATTAGAGTGGGGGCGGCCGGTGGGATTAGTACACCAGAATCAGCTTTAGCAGCCTTTATGATGGGAGCGAGTTACATTGTGACGGGTTCAGTCAACCATGCTTGTATTGAAGCGGGAACATCTGAACATACCAAACAATTATTAGCCCAAGCAGCAATGGCCGATGTGGTAATGGCCCCTTGTGCTGATATGTTTGAAATGGGGGTGAAAGTTCAACTCTTAAAACGGGGAAGTTTATTCCCCATGCGTGCGCAAAAATTATATGATTTGTATCAAACTTATGAGGGAATTGATGCCATTCCGACCGAGGTTCGTCAAACCATAGAAAAGCAAATTTTCCAAAAACCATTAGAGGCCGTTTGGCAAGAAACCCTTGCTTATTTTCAAGAGCGAGATCCCGAACAAATTGAACGAGCGAATAATAATCCTAAACGGAAAATGGCTTTAATTTTTCGCTGGTATTTAGGGCTTTCTTCTCGTTGGGCAACCAGTGGACAGCCACAACGAACCATGGATTATCAAATTTGGTGTGGTCCGGCGATGGGTTCATTTAATGATTGGGTTCGAGGAACTTATTTAGAATTTTCCGAAAATCGTCAAGTGGTGGATGTAGCTATGCACATCATGCGCGGTGCAGCTTATCTTTATCGTCTGCAAAGTCTGAAGTTACAGGGGGTAAATCTTCCGTCTCCCTATCATTTTTATCGTCCCACTCCCCTTTAAAAACCCTCTTATGAACTTTGTGCTGGAATTTTCCCATGATGACTAAAAATGCCAATTCTCCCTTTTCTGTTGGACTTCCCGCCCTTTATTTAGTGGCCTTTTTATCGGGAATTTCCCTAGGGTTATTTAACCCCTTTATTTCTACCCTGATGAAAGAAAAGGGTTACGACAATATTGTTATTGGGGCAAATTCTACCCTTTACTTTTTTGTCATTGCCGCCGGAACACCGATTGTGGCTAGTATTCTTCGCCAAATTGGATTAAGAAAAACCATGATGTTAGGATTCCTTTTAATGGGAATAACTGCACCTCTATTTGCCTTTACTACTCAATTATCTCTTTGGTTTATCATTCGTGGTGTCATGGGTTTGGCCTGTTGTTTATATCTGATTTCTGGACAAACCGCTATTAACTATTTTTGTAATGATCAAAATCGAGCCATGGTTAATGGTTTAGATGCTTTAGCTTTTAGCTTAGGTTTTGGTATCGGTCCGATTATGGGAGCAGTCGCCTATAATCTTTCTCCTAAGATCACTTTTTTATTAGGAAGTGGCTTAATTTTAAGTGGCGTTATTGTTGTCTTTTTTGGCTTACCAGAAAAAACGGTTAAGTTTCAAAAGCCCAATTTTAGCATTATTCAAAAGCTCAAACTTCCCTTACAAGGAGCTTTTGCTTATGGCTTCAGTGTTGCTACCTTAGTTTCTCTTTATCCACTTTTTTTACTCGAACAAAACTATGGTATTGAGCGCATGGGGTTAATCTTTGGCTTGTTTATTTTAGGCGGATTAATTTCAACCGTTCCTATTACTCATTTAGCCGATAAGATGGGGACAGTTAAGGTTTTAGTCGGTAGTGTAATTATTGTTATTGTTTCAGTTTTTGGCTTATCTTTAATCGAAAATCCCATGATTACCCCCTTTTTAGCTTTTGTCTCTGGGGTAGGAATGAGTCCCATTTTTCCCTTATCATTAGCCCTGATTGGTTCTACCGTTACCCTTAATGAATTATCCTCCGGGAGTGCTGTCTTTACCTCAATTTATAGTGCAGGTTGTACCGCCGGTCCCATTCTATCAGCTATTGTCATGACCATGATGGGAACTCGGTATATCTTCTCATTAATGTTAGTCATTTTTGTCTTATTTTTGCTGAGTTTAAGTCAGTCCCAAAAGTCCCATCCTGACTATCAACATTCTTCGGAGAATAGTTAGGAAAGTTTCTTAAATTTTAACCCCACTAATTAACCCCCTTCACAATTTATTCAAGGACAAAATTATGGAAAAATTAGCAATCATTGGTTCGGGTATTTCTGGCACACCCATTGCCTATTATCTTCAAGATCAATATGAGGTTGATGTCTATGAAAAAAGTAGTCGTGTCGGCGGTCATGCTCACACCTTAGATTTGGATGAGGAGGGTCAACGGATTTCTTTTGATACGGCTTTTGTGGTTTGTAATAAACCTAATTATCCCAACTTGATGAAATTTTTTGCTGATTTAGGAGCAGAGACTCAAGATCATTTAGGTGGCTTTAATTTCTATAATTTAGATACTGGAATGCAGTTTAATTCCCTAGATCTAGAGCTGCCGATGGAAGAATTTGCCCGTCAACAACCTCCAGAATTAGTAGCTTGTTATCAAGAAGCTAAACGCTTTTTCTCTGAAGCGCGGGCTGATTTCTGGGAAGGAAAAACGAGAATTTCTATGCAAGAATATCTAGATAAAAATAACTATAGTCAAGCCTTTCGAGATAACTTTGTCTTGTTGATGGGATCAGCCGTTTGGTCAATTCCTACTGATTTATTGATGGAGTTTCCTGCTTCAACTTTCATCAGCTTCTTTATGACCCATGACCAAGGAGGGTTAGGGGGAAAAACGGTCGAATGGCAAACCGTAAAAGGAGGAAGTAGTCGTTATGTTGAAAGGGTCAAAGATGCTTTAAAGAAACCGATTCGTACTGAACAAGAAGTGATTTACGTTAAAAAAAGAGAAGACGGAAAAGTAACGGTAAAAACGACCACAGATGAAGAAGTTTATGATAAGGTGGTTATGGCTACTCACGCTGATCAAGCATTAGGAATACTAGCTGAACCAACCCAGTTAGAACAGCAAATATTAGGCTGTTTTAAATACAATGAAACTGCCGTCACTGTTCACACTGATCCGGTTATTATGAACCCAGATCGCAGTAAATGGCAATCATGGAATTATGGGCAATTAACCAAAGAAGGAAAGCTTTATACTTATGTGACTTATTATGCCAACAAAGTCCATAATTTTACGGCTAAGAAAGATTATTTTGTTTCTCTAGATACCCCCCCCATCGCCATTGATGAAGACAAAATTATCCGCATTCTTAAGTATCGACATCCAGCTTATGACATGAATACTCTAGAAGCCCAAAAACAAATTTATCAACTCAATGAAACTGGCCCCATTTACTTCTCAGGTACTTATTTCCACATCAAAAAACGGGGCATTGATTCCTACGGATTTCATGAAAGTGGCATCGGTTGTGCGGTTGAATTAGTTGAACGTTTGAGAAAAGGGTAATGTTTGGCAAAATACAGAATCAATAATCAGTAACTATACTCAAGTATTTTGCTTGACTCTTTTAAGTAAATTTAACTACCGCTAACCATAAGTTTCTTAAAAGAAGTTGAAAAATTATGATCTTTTCTGAAACAGCCTTTAGGTTAGAGAAAACATTCTTGACTACAAACTCTAAAAAATTGACCCAGGAGACTTAAACAATGCTCTCAAAATATCTAACTACCTTACTAGGATTAACCTCTGTAATAGTATTTAATCCTGTTCTTCCGGTACAAGCCGAACCTCAAGTTTATTTAGAAGTTGAGGGAAAAGAAAGCCTAGAACTAAACACTAATACTTTAGCTATTTTAGAGAATATTGGATTAACACTGAGCGATGTTGAAAGTACCGCAACGCCTGCCCCCGGCTTTTCCATTGGTTCTGTTTTATTGCCTCCCAATTCTGACCCCAATGTTCGAGGAACGACTTATACTTTCCTCTATGATGATGACCCTGTTCTTTATGTTCCCTTGGGCGGAACAGAAGAATTTTTAGGAACGTTTACCTTTGAGGTAGATACCACCAAGTTGAATGGACTAGGAACACAATTCACGATTGGCAATTTTTCCAATTCTTTTGACGAAGATTTTAATTTTTTTGTGACTGATACAGCCAATACAGGTTTGCGAGTGTTTGATGTTGCATCATCAGGTATTCCTAATATTGATCTTAATACTCTAACTTTCGTGCTTGAAGGAATTGAATTATTCTTTTCTCAAGAATTCAGTGACTTGTTAGTAAATGCAGGGGCTACTCAGTCAGTAGCGGGATTAAAATTCATTGATGGTAGAGCCGATCGTTCTTTGATGTTAGTCTCTGCTTCAACTCCTGAACCCTCATCAATTTTAGCTTTAATTCTCTTAGCAGGATCGGGGATCGTTAGTCGGATCAGACAACATCAAAAAAAATCATAAAATCTTCCGATACTTTTCACGTAACTATGTTCTTCATCAAGAAATAAAGAATCTACAAATTGTGCCAAAGATTCTCCATTTTGCTGAGGACTTTCTTCTTTTAAACTAGATATAGATGATGTCTAGATAGGAAGTTGAAAAATTCTGATCTTTTCTGAAACCTCTTTTAGGTTAGAGAAAAGATTCTTGACTACAAACTCTAAAAAATTGACCCAGGAGACTTAAACAATGCTCTCAAAATATCTAACTACCTTACTAGGATTAACCTCTGTAATAGTATTTAATCCTGTTCTCTCCGTTAAAGCTGAACCTGTTATTTATATCGAAACAGGTGGAAAAGAAAGTCTTAGCTTTGATCCCGATGGATTAGCCATCTTAGAAAGTATTGGTTTATCTTTGGCATCTGTTAAGGATACTAATACTCCTGCACCAGGATACGATCATGCTTTTGATATTCTTCCTCCTAGTTCTGATCCCAATATACGAGGAACTGACTGGGTATTTAGTTACGATCAAGAAACAGGCAATTATGAAGTGATTAGTGGAACGACTGAATTTACGGGAAGTATATTTTTTAACGTTGATCAAAATAAGTTGAGTCTTCCCTCAGTTTTAGAAATAGGAAATTTTTCCGCATCCTTCCAAACAAACACTAATCCAGATATTCCCTTACCCTTTTTGGTTTTTATAACCGATACACTCAATACAGGTCTTAAATTTCTCAGTCCGATCGAACCCGGATTACCTAATGTTGACCTCAATAATAATACTTGGTCACTAGAACCTGTTCCTTTTCTTTTCACTAAAGAATTTAGTGATTTTTTAGGAGAAGCTGGAGCGACTCAATCGGTGGAAGGGCTACAAATTGCTATCGGTAGAGCAGATCGTTCATTTGTGCCTTTATCGACTCAAAGTGTCCCTGAACCAAGCAGTATATTAAAATTATTAATGGTTGTCTTAGTTGCAGGTTATTCTAAATTTTTATGTATTAAATAAAACTACTAATTTTTTACTAAATCATTTAACTAGACTCCTCAATAAGAAACAAAGAATCTACAAATTGTGCCAAAGATTCTCCATCTTGCTGAGGACTTTACCATTTTAAACTAGATATAGATGATGTCTAGATAGGGTTGGCTGAATAAATCTAAAAACCTTGTTGGATAATATTTTTAGGCTTTTTTGAAATCAAAAAGTGCCAGCCATTGGAGGGATCGGGGGGGAAATTTAGGCACTTTTTCCCTGAAAATTAGGTAATTGACCCCCTGAAAATCGGTAAAACCCTACACCCTATCCCCCACACCCCACACCCTAGGGACTTGCGTATTAATAAGTTACCATCTATACTAGAGAAGCAACTTGTTAGGGACTTGCGCTTTGATAATGTACCTTTTGGGCGAACGCAGTTCGCCCCTACATTGTGGACAAAATCCGTTACTGTAGGGGCGCAAGGAACCTGCGCCCTCCGAGCGATCAGGTTTGCTGATCACCCTAAGTAGGGCGAGAGCCTTCGAGAGCCACCTTCCTCTTAGGGACTTGCGCTTTGATCCTGTGCCATCTGGCTGGTCTGATTCTTCTACAGAGCGATTTTCAAAGCTGGGATATTATTCCCACGCAAGTCCCCTACCCCCACCGAAAAACTTTTTCAGCAGACCCTAAATACAAGGCTCGGGAGACAAATCCCAATCCGTTCAGGATAATCGCTTTCACGACTTGCCCAGCTGTGACAATTTCTCCTGGAACCCATTGATACTTGTTCGTTAATAATTTCAACGATTCCTATTTCATCTATAATTCCGGCTACTAATCCTAGATGGTCTAGATTTTTAACTTGAATTTCTGTTGATTGAGTCATGGTCGAACAGCCCACTCGCCTCAGTTTTCCAACAATATGACGGTAAAAAACGGTTATATAGCTTAATTGAGGTAAATTACCGAAAAAATGCTGATCATCAACCTGAATTCTCAAAAACGGTGTTAAAATTGATTCATAATTTCCATATAAATATGTTCTAACTGTACCGTCTGACGGGCGATAGAATCAATATTAATACCATCAAATGCCTGAATAATCTCGCTTAATTCTAGATGTTCATCTAACCAAAAAGCTAAATCTTTGCCGTAAAATTTGGGAGTAAATCCTAATTGTTTACCTCGATTTATGGCCGCTTCTTGATCCTGGGTATCCATGATAATAATTTCTTTCGCAGGAATGTGCTGACGCAGCTGATTTAAATTACCTTCGGCAATAATACGACCTTGTTTTAAAATTCCGATACGTTGACAAAGACGCTGTGCTTCATCCAGGAGATGGGTAGTTAATAAAATCGTCATTCCCTGGCGCCGTAATTCTCCGATTAAATCCCAAATTTCATAGCGAGATTCGATGTCTAAACCGGTAGTTGGTTCATCAAGAATTAATAATTTTGGCTGATGAACAATAGCCACGGCAATATTCATTCGCCGCTGCATTCCACCGCTTAAAGTTTCCACTGGACTGCGGGCGCGATCAAGCAAATTTACTGCGGATAAACTGGCTTTAATCCGATGACGACGCTGGGGGCGATCGAGTCCATAAATCTGAGCAAAAAAGTTGAGATTTTCCTCACAAGTAAGGGATTTATACAATAAATTTTCCTGCGGGGCAACCCCAATTAATTCTTTAGTAACTCTCGAAATTGGCAAATAATTAAAGGTAATTTCTCCCGATGAGGGTTTTAATAAATTACAAATTAAGTTAATGGTAGTGGTTTTTCCCGCACCATTTGGACCGAGTAAACCGTAAATTTCTCCCGCTTCAATATGAAAGTTTAATTGATCTAATACTAAGCGTCTTCCGTAATTTTTTTTGACATTATTAATAGTCAGCATTTTTAATAAAGTAATAAGGATAGTCAGAAGTCAGGAGGCAGGAGGCAGGAGTCAGGAGTCAGGAGACAGGATTAGGGAGTGTAAGATATGGGAAGACAAATCAATAAATACTCCTGCGTTTTCTAACTGATAACTGATAACTGATTTATAATCGGCGTTCAAGGTTTAACATTTGTCGATAGGTAAGCCAACCACCTGCTACCATAGCTAGAGCAAAAAGACAGAGAAAGCGAAAATGAGAGCTAATATCTTGGAGATTTTCGCCCTTTGCCCAAACAGCAATTAAAGCTTCATTCATGTGGTAGATCGGGTTATATTTAGCCAGAGATAGAATATTGTCTGGGAATAAAGCAGTGGGGAGAAAAACACCGCCTAAAATTAATAAAGGAACCCCAAAAGTTCCCACCAAAGCATTAACATCTTCTGTTCTTTTCGCCAGTTGAGTACCGAGGATAAATCCTAAACCCACATAGGCGGTGATACTAAGAAAGATAATTAATAATTCTAGAGGAATTGAGCCTTTAAAAGTGGCTCCATACTGTTTAGCAATAGAATAAACTAAAACTGTCTGACAGGCGGCAATCACACAATGGGCGAGAAAAATGCCGATAAAATAGGAAACACCGCTTAAAGGCGATAAAAATAACCGTTTAATCGTTTGTTGTTCCCTTTCTGCTACTACCGTCGCCACGGTTCCCCCCAAACAACTAAAGAAAAGTGCCGCCCCGACGAGGGTGGGAGGAGTAGCCAGAGCCATTGCCTCGGCAAGCTCAATTTTGCCTTTTTCTGCCATAATATAGCCATTTAAGAGCAGGACAAGGATCGGGAAAATGCCCCAGAGGATTAAGCTACGCCCGCGCCGGATTAATTCCACTAAAATTCGTTGAGCGATCGCTAAAATTTCCTGCCAATATTTCATAGAATGTTAGTGTAATTGTTTCTCCCTGTAGAGAAATAAGTTTTTCTACTTTCGACTTAGGCTTATTTTGACATACTCCCACCGTCAAGCTACGCTGTGACGGGGGATTCTTGACCTATCACTATCGGAAATTCCTTGTTCAACGAGACAGCTTAGATTCTCAATGTCTCCATTCAGAACCCAGAGGCCGGACTCTCCCAAGGCGTTTGGGTCGGTTTCTGTTTGCCCAACAGTACCGTTGACACTTCGACTTCGCTCAGTGTCAATGCCGAGCGAAGTCGAGGCATTGAGATGATTTCCCAAATATTGTAACCCTTTTTTAAGAATATTTATTGCTGCATTATGATCCCTATCTAAGACTGTTTGACAATTGGGGCATTGATGAGTTCTAGTGCTTAATGTTTTTTGAACTCTCGTCCCACAAACTGAACAATCTTGGCTAGTAAAATGGGGAGGGACAGCAACACAGACAATCCGATAAATCTTGGCAAAATAATTCAACCATTCGGTGAATTGATACCAAGAAGCATCACTAATTGACTTGGCAAGCTTACGGTTTTTGACTAAGTTTCTTACCTTTAAAGCCTCATAGACTACCAGATCATTAGACTGGACTAACGCCAAAGCGTCTTTAATTGCTTTGTCTTTACGTTGTCTTGATACTTTCAAGTGAAGTTTAGCTACTTTTATCCGTTGCTTGTGATAGTTTTTAGACTGTTTCTTTCCTTGACGAAATCGTTTTGATAATCTCCTTTGTGCTTTTTTAAGTCGTTTTTCTGACTTGCTTAAATAACGTGGATTCTGTACAGTATTGCCTTGGGCATCGGTATAAAACTCTTTTAACCCTAAGTCAATTCCTGTTATTTGTCCCGTTGGTTTATGGTATTCTTGCCGTTCTACGTCAATCAAAAACTGGCAATAATAACCGTCAGCACGTCTAACAACTCTTACCCGTTTAATCTGTTGTTCTGAATAATAAACTAATGTCTTTTGACTACACCATAAATCAAATTCTCCTGCTTTAAAGCCATCAGTGAACTTGATTTTACGTCGATCATCTGATAGTTTGTAGCCTGTTAGTTTATATTCAACCGAACGGCTATGCTTTTTGAACCGAGGAAAACCCTTTTTTTCCAGTATCTTAGCATGACAATTCTGGTAAAACCTAGTAATTGATTGCCAGGCTCTATCGGCAGCCGATTGACGAGCTTGAGAGTTTAATTTATTAACCCAAGGGGTTTCTTTATTGTTAGCTAGTACCGCACAAAGCTTTTGGAGGTCATTGCGGGTTGTTCCTTTATTTTCTATCCAATAACGAACACAAGAATTACGCACAAACTGAGAAGTTCTGATAGCTTCATCGAGTTTCTGATATTGCTCTGGTGTTCCGTTTTTTAGCTTTGCTTCTACGACTAGCATCTAACAATCCACGACCATTGGCTAAGTTAAGTATAGCATAGTTTACCCACAGATGATAGAATTAAACCGATGCTCTGGGGTTGATATTCTGGTCAGATTTCATTCCGCGCTAATTTTGGTGAATATCTTGTCGAAAAATCTAGCGGGGGCATTCATCCGACATTTTAGGTAAGTGTTCCAGAGCTTGATCGGCACGCAATCTTACCACTATTTCCGCTTCTGTCTCCCGAATCTGTCCTAAAAGTTCCCGAATAGCCCTGCGAAATGCCGCCGCCGCAGTTCCTAGTCCCTCCAATCCGACAATCGCCGCATATCTAACCACCCATTCTGGATCCCCTTGCAAAAGTTTCTCCAGTGCCGCAAAAACCGCCTTCTGAGCCTCAGAAACCAGACTTTCCTCCAAATCAGACCAAATTATGTTTCCTAAGCCTCTAGCCGCCCCTCGCCGCACGCTAAAGGAAAAATCACTCACCGCCGCCTCAAGTAATAAGTCCAATCCTCGCACATCGCCAATTCCTGCTAGGGCGCGGGTTGCCCAAGCTCTCGCCCCATAATTATAACCGTCTAGGTTGGCCAGTAAATAGGGAACCGCCGCTTTGCCGATGGCGATTAAACCATCCACGGCTGCCACAGAGGCACCGGGGTTGTTATATCTTAGGACATCGGTGAGGGTGGGGATTGCCGCTTCACTTTTAGCCGCTGCTAGATTTTCTACGGCTGTCAGCAACCCGTTAGCTGAGTCGGCTTTTTCGACGGCAATAATTAAAGTTTCAACGGTAGGAAGCATTGGTTATCAGTAGAGGGGATGGGGGATAGGGGATGGGGGATAGGGGATGGGGGGAGAATAAATAAAAATAATCTCCTGAATACTGACTCCTGAATACTGACTCCTAATCCCACCAACAAACTTTTAAAGATAATTTTATCGCCAAACTTTTTTCTGTAAGATCTGACTAATTTCTTGGGGAAAAGGACAATCATCGGGAAAGTTAAAAGATTGATAATCTGGGTTATCTCGCAAGCTTTTTAAAGCCGTGGCATAGCAATCTAAAAATACTTGCTCCCAGTAGGGTTTTAAACTAGGAGAATCGCTCAAAAGTTCTTCTAGTTCCCGTTGACTACGCCTAATAGTTTCTTGCCAACCTCGATAATCTTGAAGGTAATCAGTATAGCAGAGTTTGAGGCAGTGTTCTAAGATGGTGGTTAACCGGTTGCGGAGTTCACGTTTTTGACTTCTGCCCAAACTTTCTATCTCCTCGATCAAGTTTTCCCAGTCAACTTGATCAAATTTTTTTTGTTTTAACAGAGTGATTGTTTCGTTCAGCCAGCCGGCATAATCGGTTTGAATTAGCATAAAAAACTCTGGATCTTATCCGTTTGAATTTAGATAAAAAATAACCAATGATTAATTACAATAAACCATCCATTAAAGTGAGAATTTCGGAGATATTTTCGTGACTAGAATTGGTTTTCAGATGGTTTTCTAAAAGTTCCTTGAGAGCAACCAGTTTCAGACTATTTTCCGCCAAAGTATTAGCGATCGCAGGGGCGGCCGGCAGATAACCCGTAGCACCCAAATCCATTAAAGCAGAACGACGCAGCTGTAATTCTTCCCCTTGCAAGGCATTAATCAGAATATCGCCATAGTAGGAGTTAGCTGTGAGTTGATAGAGGGCGCGGGCCGCCGCATAACGCACTTTTTCGACGAAATGCTTTAAAAACGGCTCGATCAGGGGAATCGCTGCCGTCGCTTGCAGGGTTCCTAATGCCTCGATAATCGCCTCGTAGGGTTGGACTAAATGGGGTTTTCCCGCCACTAAAACGGCCACTTCGATGCCACCCTCTAATAGTTTCTTTAAAGGTGCGATCGCTCTTCGATCCTGAAGCATTTCCAATGCTTGGGCTGCCGATTCGCGCACATAATAATCCTCGCAGTCGAGACAGGCAATCAAAGCGGGAACACAACTGAGATCATCTAATTTCCCTAAAGCGCTGGCAGCGTTGCGTCGCAGGGGATAACCGCCATCGGGAGTGCGATCGCTTTCGTCCTCTAAAGCGGCAATTAACGCCGAAATCGCCTCCGGTTGACGCACACGAAATCTACCCAACCACCAAGCGGCATAATAACGCGCTCCTAGGTCTTCTCTTTGCTGGATATTAGCGATCGCTTGTTCAACAGTATAGGCCGGATTATCGACGGGAGGAGAGTAGGAATCGCTCATAGACAAGTGAAAATGGGTGTTGGGGGTTAGGGGTTGGGGGTTGGGGGTTGGGGTTTTGGGTGTGGGGGGGTTGGGGTTTTGGGATATTAGTTGAATTTCCCCATTTCCCCATTTCCCTAATCCCTATCCCCTATCCCCTATCCCCTGATAACCGACTCAGTTTTTCATAGTTGCGGCGCCATTGCCAATACCAGAATAAATTAAACCCCGTTGAGCATCGAGACTAATGATCACCCCTTCGCGGATAATTTTCGTGGCATCTTTAACCCCGACAATCACAGGAATACCCAATTTTAAACCGATAGTAGCGGCGTGATTATTCATGGCGGTATCTTCGGTGATAATTCCGCCAGCTTTCCGCATCATATCCACATATTCGGCGCTGGTGGTGGGAACGACTAAAATCTCCCCATTACTAAAACTACCCACTTCGCGGGCATTATGAGCTACCCGCGCCCGGCCCCTAGCCACACCCTGGCCGATACCTGTACCTTTGCCTAAAAGGGATTTTACCACTTCCACCTTAATTAAATCCGTAGAACCGGCCACCCCTTGCAGAGTTCCCGCCGTCATCACCACTAAATCACCATCCGCTAGGAGGTTATTTTCCTGGGCAAGATTCATCGCCACTTGAAAAGTTTGGCTAGTGGAGGGTAAATCGAGCAATAACATCGGTTTTACGCCCCAAACTAGCTGTAACTGCTGTGCCACTTCCCGATGGGGAGTAACGGCTAAAATCGGGGTTTTTGGGCGAAATCTGGAGACATTACGGGCAGTAGAGCCAGTTTTTGTCAGGGTAATAATTGCCGCTGCCCCCAATTGTTCGGCAATTTGACTGACTGCCGAGGAAATAGCGTTAGGAATCGATTGTTTATTGTTAGAGCGAGCGGCACTATTGATCTGTTCCCGTTCGATCCTTTCTGCAATGCGCGCCATCGTTGCCACCGCTTCGATGGGATAATGACCCACAGCCGTTTCATTGGAAAGCATGACCGCATCAGTGCCATCTAAAATCGCATTAGCCACGTCCGAAACCTCGGCGCGGGTGGGACGAGGATTACTGGCCATACTGTCAAGCATTTGAGTGGCGGTGATAATCGGGATGCCTAGCTGATTAGCGGTATTAATCAGGCGTTTTTGCAGGATTGGCACGTCTTCGGCTGGTAATTCTACTCCTAAATCTCCCCTAGCCACCATTACACCATCACAGAGGGATAAAATTTCCTCCATTTCCTCGATCGCTTCGTGTTTTTCAATTTTAGCGATCACGGGGATAGATTTACCCGCACTGGCGATTAATTCTTTAATTTCGAGGATATCTTGGGGATTACGCACAAAACTGAGGGCGATCCAATCCACATCCCACAGCAGTCCGAACATTAAATCTTTTTTGTCTTTATCGGTTAAAGCTTTTACCGACAGATAGACGTTGGGAAAATTTACCCCTTTATTGCTGGATAAGACACCCCCAACCACTACGCGACAAGACAGGTCTCCTTTCAGGCGATCCACTGATTCCACCCGCATTTCGACCTTACCATCATCGAGGAGAATTCTGGAACCTTCCGGGACTTCTTGGGCCAGCGAGGGATAGCTAATGGAACTTATTTCCTGATTACATTCCACATCCCTAGAAGTAAGGATAAAGGGTTCCCCCGGTTTTAGGGTAATCGAACCACAGGCAAATTTGCCCAAGCGAATTTTTGGTCCCTGCAGATCCTGAAGGATACCAATGGGTTGATTGAGTTCAAAGGCTAACTGACGGATCAGGTTAATGCTGTGACGATGGTAATCGTGATCGCCATGGGAAAAGTTTAATCTAAAAGTCGTCGCCCCCGCCTTGATCATCTGACGTAATGTTTCCTTATTTTGCGAGGCTGGGCCAATCGTGGCCACAATTTTAGTGCGACGGGGGAAAGACAGAGAGTGCATAGATAAGCAACTAAATAGGCGAACTAAATATAGCAGCGTTTGGTACGCTCCGATCATCTTCTCATCGGAAATTTTGGGTCTGAAACCCCGCCGTTCTAGGTTGGCTTTACGTTAGAATTAAAAGGCCAGTCTCGAAAACCAAGTGGACGGTGCAGCACCTGGAAAACTCGGCTTAGGGGGTTCCGACCAGAAAAGCTTGGCCGGGTAAAAAGTCGCGCGCAACAAGTACAAGAAGCGTTTAGCTGGAAACGTACCGTGGGACACACGGAATCGGGCTTCT
>SFBL01000110.1 GCA_007095785.1 Microcystis aeruginosa Ma_SC_T_19800800_S464 | reverse complement strand
GCGCACGGAATATAATGTTTCGTGCTTTGCAGGCAACAGCCGTCATCTTTCGGGATGATGCCGTACTTTTTCAAGGTTTGGGTAGCGATACTCAGCTTTGCTTAGGTTAAATGTTGCACAAGATCGATAGTGGCATCTAACAGGGGATGGCCGGGACAGACAAAGGTAGCAACGGGTTTACCCGGAACACTAATCAGATCTTTATCAAAACAGATGCGCTCATAGCGTTTGAGAATTGGCTCTCCTATCCCTAAAGAGCGGTCTCTGTTACGGATAACGGCGGGGACGTTGGTAATCTCGTATCGCTTTGGCTCTCGCTGGCGTAGGGTGCCGCCTAAGCGTTGGAAGGCTTCGAGGAAAAATGCGGCGATGAAGTGTGGCTGTAACCGTCTGGCTTCGGCTCGCTCCATATCTTCTCGAATTTTCTGAACCTTGGAAGCATCGATCGAATCGCGTGCTAGGGCGCGTTCTTCCAGCAATTCCCTTAGTCTCTCTTGATCGAGCTTTTCAGAGATGACCTGGTTTGAGCCTGCTTTTATATCTGGGCGATCGCCGTAACGGATGGCTTTGATGAGAAGTTCGCGCAATTCTTTTCCCGCAATGGCTTTGCCTAATACATCAAAGACCCGTCCGCCTAAGGCTTTTTGTTCGGCTTCGAGTTTTTCGAGGAGTGTCCGATAGACATCTCCCTCGCGGGTTTCGTGGGCCACCAAATTCCAGAGATGACAAACCTCGGTCTGTCCAATTCGGTGAATGCGACCGAATCGCTGTTCTAGGCGGTTTGGGTTCCAGGGTAGGTCATAATTGACCATGAGATGCGCTCGTTGCAGGTTGATCCCCTCTCCGGCGGCATCGGTGGCCAGAAGTACCTGTACTCCTACGTCTTGCTTGAAGCCTTCTTCGGCTTTTTTGCGGTCTTCCCGACCCATGCCACCGTGAATGGTGACAACAGCTTCTGGGTTGCCAAGGAGTGTACTGATCCGCTCTTTCAGGTAGTTGAGGGTGTCTCTGTGTTCGGTGAAGACGACTATTTTGCGGCGGTATCCTCCTGCATCGAACATCTCTGCTTCATCCCGGAGAAGATGGGAAAACTCTTCCCACTTACGGTCTTTTCCGCTCCGTCGAACGGTATTGGCTAGGTCTTCAAGCTTTTTCAGCAGGGCGATTTCAATCTGTAGTTCGGCAATGGTACGCGATGCTGTGGCCTGATCGACCACCTCCTCGACCGTAGCCTCCCGCTCGCTGCTATCGGTATCCTCAAAGTCGTCATCGATGTCGTCTTGGTCAAGGACGGTAGCAAATTCTATCTCCAGCGACTGGCCTCGCTTGAGCAGTTCTTCTTCTCGGAGTCGCTTTTGTAGCCGTTCTCGTCGTCGTTTCAAGGATTGATAGATGGCTTCCGGAGAGGAGGCGAGGCGGCGTTGCAAAATGGTGAGGGCAAAGCCGACTGTCCCCTTGCGCCCGTCGTTGGCCAGGGCTTCGGCTCGGTCAAATTCTTCGCGTACATACTCGGTGACTCGACTGTAGAGGATCGCTTCTTGGTCGGAGAGGGGGTAACTGACCGTGTGAGCGATTCTTTCTGGGAAAAGTGGCTTGCCGTCAAACTTGAGCAGTTCCTCTTTGACCAGACGGCGCATCAGGTCGGAAGTATCTGATACATGAACTCCGTCCCGGAATCGCCCCTCAAAGCGATCGCCATCGAGTAGAGCTAGGAATAACTGAAAGTCTTCTTCTTTGCCGTTGTGGGGAGTCGCGGTCATCAGCAGGAAGTGGCGGGTAATGCTAGAGAGGAGTTTGCCCAATTTGTAACGCTTTGTTTCCCTGATTTCCCCGCCGAAAAACGAAGCGGACATCTTGTGGGCCTCATCGCAGATGACCAGATCCCAATCAGTCTGCTGGAGTTTCTTCTGGAGGTCGTCGTTACGGCTGAGTTTATCAAGCCTAGCAATGACCAGACCCATTTCGGCGAGGGCGTTGCCGGTGCGGGCCGTTTCGAGGCGGTCATTGGTGAGGATATCGAA
This sequence comes from Microcystis aeruginosa Ma_SC_T_19800800_S464, assembly GCA_007095785.1. Taxonomy (GTDB): domain Bacteria; phylum Cyanobacteriota; class Cyanobacteriia; order Cyanobacteriales; family Microcystaceae; genus Microcystis; species Microcystis aeruginosa_E. Next base: position 15,168 of record SFBL01000110.1, on the reverse strand, counting down.
GGGAAGGTGAAATTTGTTATGTAGTTCATCTTGCCACTGGACTGCGAGGCTGCCTGGACAGACGATTAAGCAGCGCGCTAAGTCACCTCGAATCAGGAGTTCTCGAATTAACAATCCCGCCATGATGGTTTTCCCGGCCCCGGGGTCATCGGCCAACAAAAAGCGTAGGGGTTGGCGATCGAGCATCTCACCGTAAACAGCAGTGATTTGATGGGGGAGTGGTTCCACCAGAGAGGTATGGACGGCTAGAAGCGGGTCAAACAGGTAGGCCAACCGGATGCGATGGGCTTCGGAAACTAGGCGCAGCAAAGCTCCGTCGCCATCGAAACCCCACGGTCTTCCTTCGGTGAGAATCTCTAGGGTTGGCTCTCGGTATCGAAAGAGCAGTTCTGTGTAGGGTTGTCCGTTGGTATCTTTGTAGGTCAGTTCTACCGCGTCGCTGCCATGCCACTTGGCCTCGATGACGGTAATGCTTTGATTGGGCAGAATGCCGTTGACAATAGAGCCGCTCGTTAGTTCCTCAAGTTTAGTCATGATCGCCTAAAGACCGATGTCTAGGAATAATTGCATTTCAGCCCATATCCTCGTCAAAACATCGGTAAGGGCATGATCGCTATCTAATTCGATTAACTGTACCCAAGGACGAGAAAAAGCATAATGGCGACTATTTTCTAGGGGAATCACCTCATCGTCACTGCCATGAATAATTAGGGTGGGGAGCTGCCTGATTAACTTTTCTTGGGGATAATTGGCTAAGTCCTCGATAAACTTGTAATCAATTGGCAGATAACGGCGATAACCGTAGTGATAAACCGATAAACTCCCAGATTTTTGCCAATTGGCTAGGGTTTCCGCTTCCAATTGTCCTAACCAAATCGGCCCGAAATTAAAAGCGGGAGCTAATAAAACGAGCCTTTGCACCTGAAAATAAGTTTCTGCCAGCCAAGCTGCCGTTAAACCGCCAAAACTGGAACCAATCAGAGTAACAGGAAGCTGAGATTGTTCAATCAATTGGCCGACTTGAACAATCTGACGAGTGAGAGTTAAGCTAGAAAAGTCATCACCGTTAAGATCGGGAATTTCCATCGCTAAACCCCTGTTTTGCCAACAATGCCTCAAAAATTGTGCTTTTGTTGATTGGGAGCTAGAAGCAAAACCGTGTAGATAAACATATCTGTTTTCAAGGACTGCCATTCTAGAACCAATTAGAGTCTGCTGAAAAAGTTTGCTGGTGGGGGCAGGGTGTGGGGTGTGGGGTGTAGGGTTTTACCGATTTTGAGGAGGTCAATTACCTAATTTTCGGGGAAAAAGCACCTGAATTTTCCCCCTGATCACTCTCTTGCCTAGCACTTTTGGATTTCAAAAAGGTCTCAAAGTCTTACCCAACAAGATTTTTAGATTTATTCAGCCACCCCCAATTAGATTTCTTCGTCTTGCTCTTTGGTGGCACTGGGAGAAGAATTATAAATGGCATCCAACTGTTGACGAGCATCTTCCACAGTGAGAGAACGAATCACTAACAGAGGTTCATTAATCGGTTGTCCAGTCTCGTCCAAAAGTTCCGGATGGGAAGTCATGGGATAACCGTAGGGATTATAGGAATTAGCCGATTTAGCAGGACGTTTCTGGGAATCCATGCTGACAGTAATCAGACTCCGAATTAAATTATTAATGGTCAAAAAAGCGATAACTGTGAAGGCGAGGATATAGAGCAGATGTAACATTGGCTGAGTCTCCCATGAATTATGTGTGAATATTCCTAATTGCCAAAACTTTATGCTAAAAATTCGCTCAACTCTCTAGCTTACCAAAAAGTTTCAGGTTAAGCGTCAGTTTGAGGAGATTGATATTCTCCCCAACCCTGTAATCGACGACGACGACTGCTGACCCCCCAACACTCTGCCACCAGCTGGTGCCAAGGCAACAACATCTTGGCCTCGATACCCACCTGACCACCTGTGGTTTTAAAGAGTAAATGAGCCGTGGCCACCTCCTGTTGAGCGTTTTTGACTCTTGCTAATAAATCGTTTTGTTCCTCGAGGCTGAGAAAGGATAATCTCTCGGATTCGAGGAGGAGACGGGAACGGGAAAACCAATAGGTGAAATCCTCTAGTAGAGGTTCCAAGATAGTTTTCAGGAGTTCGTTTTCGGCGGGTTGCGAAGGGAACATTATTTTTATAATGACGATTTTGCTTACCTTAATCTTAGCGTCATTTATATTTCTTAACATTGTGACGGGAAAATTTTAAGATTTGCCCTGGCTGTAGGCGGCACTAAAAAAGTCCTGTTCACAACTAAGGGCATAACGATAGGATAAAAAGATATTTTCCGTCATCAGGGCGTATTTATCAGCTAATTCCTCTAACTGGCTTGCTAAAGCGGCGAATTCATCCCCACTATAACTATCAATCCAAGCTTGATAGGGATTCTCAGAAATTGGTTCTAAGGCTAATTGTTGACCCAGATAAGCATAAAGACGCATACAGGGACTCATCGCCACGGCAATCGCACCGATGTCACCCATCCAAGCGGTAGCGAGAAGAAAATCCGTATAGCGACGGGTGGCATTAGCGGGCTGAACCTTTCTCAGGTCAACCCCCCACTGTAGAGCATAATTTTCGTGTAATTCTAACTCCTTTAATACCCCCGCCGCTAACCGATGAAAGCTAGTAAATCCCTGCCAATCAGGAGCTTTAGCGGCGGCGATACTGTAAGCACGGGCGAAAGATTCCAGAAAAAAAGCATCTTGACCGACATAAAAAGCGAAACAGTCCCGTTTAAGCTCTCCTGTGGCGATACCTCGCACAAAAGGCTGTTCTAGACAAGCTTGCACTAGATATTGATGGCTCTGCCAAAGTTGCTGACTAAGCATGGGAAAATACTAATTAGGTGGACAAGGTTGGTTAACTAGAGTTGGGCATTCCTTAACCCAAACTGACGTTAAACCTGTTATAATACAGATAACTGACTAAATTGGAATTAAAAACTATGCGACTTAAGCGATGGGAGTCCCCCCGCCGTCAGGGACGTAACGACAAAGGCAAAGGCGGTTCGGCCCGACAGCGACAACTGAAAAAACAATTTAAAATGTTGTCGAAAAAACTGAAAGGGGGAGAGAGTAACATCTCTCCTCTTTTTTTGTCCCCAGCAATCGCCGCTAAAAAATCTTCCTCTGGGAAACTCTCGCTCTCCTGAAACAGTCAGAGACTTGAGCCACTTTCAGATTAGGGAAAAAAATGAAGCGTACACTTGCCGTCATGACGATGACAGTAGCTTTAACCGTCACCAGTAACCATTCTAGCCTTGCCGGAGCAATCTTCGATCGCATTCAAAAAACTGGGGTAATTACTGCCGGCGCTCGTAAAGATGCTATTCCCTTTGGTTTTGTCAACTCCCAAGGCAAGTGGGTGGGTTACAGCCTTGATATGTTAGAGTTAATTCGCAAGGAAACTGAACGGAAGTTAGGAAAACCAATTAAGTTAAAAATTGTTGAGATTACTCCCCAAAATCGTTTTGAAAAGTTGAAAACAGGGGTTATAGATATAGAATGTGGCTCCACTACTTTTACTTGGAAAAGAGAAAATGAAGTGGACTTTTCCGTTAGTTATTTTGCCAGTGGCACTCAATTACTCACCCGCAAAGGTAGTAATCTTGATGACATCGGTAGCTTGGCAGGCAGACGCATTGGAGTGATTGCCAATACTACTAATGAAGCGGTAATTAAAACCCAACAACCCGCCGCTATTTTGGTGAAAGTTAAAAATCGTGGCGAGGGTTTACAAAAACTAGAAGCGGGAGAAATTGATGGTTTTGCCAGTGATGGCATTACCCTAGAAGGGTTAAGGAAAAGTGCTAAAAATCCCAATAATTTAGCTATAGTTCCCTCCTATCCCTACGCCTACGAATCCTATGCCTGTACTTTACCTGAAAATGATTCTAAATGGCGCGATACAGTGAATTATACCCTATTAAAATTCATGGAAGGGATCGTTAGTGACCAACAACAAGCGGTGACAATTTATGAACGTTGGTTTGGTGAAGACGGGGTTGTTCCCTATTCCAGAGAAACTATTAATGATTATTTTCAAGGCATTGTCAACACCTACGAATGGATTCCTTTAACTGTATTTCCCTAAAATTAAGACCTTTTCAGGGACAGGTTCAAAAAGGCACTCTTGCAAGTGGGAATTATGAATAGGGAAGTAGGAAGTGGGGAGGTGGGTTTTTAAAGGAGGAAGGAAAATTTATTGTAATTTCTCAATGATACTGATAATGATTCTCTTTAGCTGGGGGAGATTGTTTTGAATCACTTTCCAGACGACTTTTTCATCAATTGCCCAATATTCATGAACTAATTTATCCCGCATACCTGCGATGTTTTTCCAAGGAATATTGGGATAATTAACTCTCACTTCATCAGGAATATTTTTGACTGCTTCCCCGATTATTTCAATTAATTTTACTGCCGAAAGAAAGATTTCTGTCTTAGTTGAAAATTCTGCAAAGCTTAGATCCTGAGTCATCTTTTCTAGTTGACAAATTGCCTCGAGAATGTCTTGCAAGAAATCTCTAAATTCCCGTTGCGTCATACATAAATAACCTCAGATAAAATTCTTTCTCTCCTTTTTCCTTTTAAGCCATTTTTACTGATAACATCCGCTTTTACCTTAAGTAAATCACTTAAATAATATTCCAGATCTACTAAATCTAGTAAACTAGGCGGTTCTGTATAATCTATCAGAATATTAACTTCACTATTTTCCTGCACTTCTCCTTTTACATAATCTCCAAAAATACCTAATTCACTGACATGATACTTTTCTTTTACTAAGGACTTAACTTGACCCAAAATCGCTTTAATTTCTTCTAAATTTTTCATGATGCTTACCTTCTAAGATAACGGAAAAGACTTCCACCCTACTGATCAAAATTTTATTTCCTGTATCTGTATTGTAGCAGCTCTCGGCTGCCAAGATAAACCATACTCCTTGAAATCATGGGAATTGAGAGAGTTATGCCAAAAATACCCTCTCAATTGACTGAATGAAGGAGCATTAATTCCACTTTGGCAAGCAATTTATCCTACTTTTGTGGTTTCTTTTTCGTCGGATTTAGAGGATTTTAGTTTGCGTTTCAGGGTTGAAGCTGCACCGAGTGTACTGACTACTAGGAGACTTAAAGTTCAAGTTTTCCAGACAGAAAATTAAACTAATTAAACATTCATATTAGGGTTTTATGTTAAATCTAATGTATATCGCATCGCTTCTTCCAATTGCTGTAAATAACTAGAAGAAAGTGTCCCCAACTGTCTCTGAAGTCGTTGTCTATCAATAACAACAATTTGATAACATAAGGCTACTGATTCCTGATTTAAGCCTCCCTGTCCTGCGGGAATAACCATTGTTCCGGGGATTTGTGCGCGACGTAAATTACTGGTTAATGGAATTACAACAACAGTGCTAGTGAAGCGATCGATATTGTTATGTTGGACAATAATAACAGGTATAATACCAGCTTGTTCTGAACCACAACTCGGATTCAAATCAGTTAGATAAATATCGCCTCGCATTTATTTCTTATCCTCTTGTTCAAGGTGGGATAAGTAATCGGGTAAAATACTTTCTGAAAAGCTAATATCCTCTTGAGCAAATTCATTTTGTAACGATTGTGCTTCTGCATCTGAAATATTATCCCATTTCTGAAAACGTGAATTTCTTTGTAAGGATTGGGCGAATTCAAGGACTTTTTGCTGTTTTTCTAGCGGTAAAGTCTTAATACTTTGCAAAATCTGGTCTTGAAGATTATTAATATGGGTGATAGACATTGCAACTTTTACTATATTTACACTAGGCCGACTATTCTACCACAAAAAACGCTCTTGTTGTCAATTAGTTAGCAACAATTAAATAATAGACAATAAACAATACACAAAAAATACTGACTGAATGAAGGGGCGATCGCAGGTTTTTTTATTAATGGTTTTTAGGAGACTTGTGTGGGTTCCTTTTTTGAGGGTTTGGAGGGTTTTAGTTGGCACTTGAGGGTTATCTCCATACTTTCACCCGCATTATATCAAAATGATAATCATAGCTCCAAACAGGTAGATTTAATTCGATTGAGATGATAGCAGTCAAAGCATCAACAATAGTAATAGTTTGATCAGGAAATTGTTTAGCTTTTGCTATGGCTGCGAAATACTGATCTTCTGTCGGATTGATCAGATTAGCCGATTCTAAGCAATTTTGTGTGAAATGAGTGGCTTGTTCAAATCCTAATCTATATAGAAGCAAGCTGTAAGTTTCTATATATACGGGGAAAGAGATAATAACTGTTAAATCTTCCGATTCTATGCGTCTTAGCTCTGCTTGCGCTCTGCTATGATATTGATCACTGGTATCTATCGCTCCGTAAAGGGGGGTTGTGTCGGCAATAATCGCTTTCAAGATTGGCGCTTAAGGTAATTTATGGGACAGAGTAAATTCGGCTAAAACAGCGTCATGATTGATGGATGTGTCAGTATAGCCACTTCCTTGGGGTGCGGGAGATAAGTGAAAAGATTTTTTCGGTTTGGATAAATAGCCTTTCGCTATTAAAAATGATTCTATAGCCGTTTGTACTGTATCAGAAGAAGATACCTTATGCTCTTGATTGTAGGCGGCTAGAGCATTAATTATGGTGGTGGGTAGCTCAATCGTCACCTGTTGCATAACCAAAATCCTCTTGATTTAATCATGTCCCTATTATACAATAAACCCCCTCAACTGACTGAATGAAGGGGCATTAATTACACTTTGGTGGGCAATTTAGCCTACTTTTGTGGTTTCTTTTTCGGTGGATTGGAAGGTCTTCAGTTTGCGCTTCAGGGTTGAAGCTGCACCTAATGCACCAAAGGAGCCAATAGCTAAAAGTCCAGCGGTTGAGGAGGGTTCAGGAACTAATTTTACATCCAGGTTTTGAACAGTAACACACGGGCTTAAACACCCCATATATGTACCCTGATCATAAAGTAACCGATATTCTTCTCCATCTTCAATGTAGGCTAATCCCCCTGCACTAAAAGCACCTACACCTCCTACAGGAGAAATATTTGCCGGATTAAACAGATTATCATTCGTGAATCCTGAAGGTAATAAACTGGTAGAGCCAGTGCCTTGGGGGACCAGACCAGTTATAGGATGTATACCCTGTGTTCCAGTTATGGATAAAACTTTATATCCGGTAAAGCTTGAAGGCCCGGTATAAAGAAGGGAAGGAGTAGAGGGAGGAAAAGGTACTGGAACGGTAGATAAAGTATTTTCGGTAATAAATGTCCCCGTAACAGGTGTGGGGGAAGGTGTATAGTCAGGGTCGGACGGAGGCAGTAGGTTTGTATCTATATCGAAGGAGAAACTCCATGTGAGAGTTCCAGTCGGAACAGGAACAGCCGAAGCAGGATTTACTCCAAAGCCAATCGTTGTAGTCGTTGCAGCCGCTCCGAGAGCTAAGGCTAAAGTCCAATTTTTCATTTCTTACTCCTGAGTAGTGTTTTTTATGTGTAAGCTTGTAGTCTCAGCTTTGAGGCTATTAGCCTACTTTTGTCGTTTCTTTGCTAGGTCAGGCAACACCCCAACCCAACTACAGGGAGAGACAACGGGATTATACACATCCCCCCCCACAACTGTATTAAAAAGCACAATTTTATAAATCTTTATATTCTTCTCGCCAACTAGCGATTCAGATTTTGGGGTTTTTTTTGATTGTCCTGATAGCGATCGCCACCCTCGCCGCTAGGTCAGGCAACACCCCAACCCAGAACGAAAGGCAGACAACCACAGCCTACACAACACCTATTCTCTGGGGAATCTATCTTGAGGATGATTTGAAATATGCTAATTTAGAGGATTATCACGATCGCATCTAAGCAGTACCATGAGTGAAATTAGCGCCGGGGGAAAAGTCCGTCTGATTGCCATTCCCCCTTATCTGAAAACCGCTGATCCTATGCCTATGTTAAGGCCGCCGGAGCTACTCAGTATCGACGATATCGGCACGGTTATCGATCGCCGGCCAGGGGGTTATTGGGGGGTAAAATTCGATCGAGGCTCATTTCTGCTCGATAGCAAATATTTAGAAGCCATTTAAACCAGTTAAGTGCATCACGGTCAAGACAACTTTGATAAATCACAAGCAAATCTAACGAGTTAATTTATGTCTAATACTTTTCTATCGATCGTTATCCCGATGCGCGAGGGATTTGGCGAATATTGGCTAGGAGAATTGTTGAAAGTCAAGGGAGATATAGAATTTATTTTAGTTCATCCTCCCGGGGTCAAACCTTCGCCGGTGAATGATCCACGCATGAAACAGATTGTCTGTGCTTTACGGGGTGAAATTATTCAAAGAAGTACAGGATTTTTAAATGCCAGAGGTACTTATATTCTCACAATCAATTGCGATGAATATTTACACCCTGAGATCGTCACCTTAGTCAAAGACTATTTTGACCGCTTTCCCAATAGTTGGGTATTAAGATTAGCCAGATGTGGATTTCCCTACGGTGAACGAGAAAAATTAGAGAGTCCTTGGCCAACAATTCCCGATATAAAAAGTTTAGCTATCTGTAGCAGAAGAGAAAATAATAGTAACTTATTTAAAGAGAATACTTATTTATTAGAAGCACCGATCGCTCCTTTAGATAATCGTTTTAATCCTAGCGCCCTGATCGGGAAACGTCGAGATCACAAGGGTCCTCACATGGAAAACTTTGATAAAAAAGTTTGGAAAAACGAACTGGTACAACCGGCAGTTAAAGAGATTACCGCTTCCATGAGTGTCACTGGCCCGATTAAATATATTCCCTTTTGGTGTTTAGATAGATTACTGGGTTTATATATTCAGGCCAAGTTTTTTGAGCAAGGTAAAACTATCGGTCATTGGCTGCCAGAAATAGCCGAACAACTGCGGATTGAAGATAATCCTCCTGAGTATAAAAGAACTAAACGTTTTTACTTTATTGCCGAGGTGATTCTCCTGAGAAATTTCCCTAAATACGGTTATCTTTGGAATTTAATTCTCGCTCAAGCGACGGAAGTACCCGGACGAGCTATCGATTCCCTAAAACGCAAATTCTTGCCAGAAAAACCTTCTATATCCAAGTGATCGGTAATCCAGAACAATAACCTAAATTTATGGAACTATGCTCTGTTTCCCAATCTAACACCTGTTCCACACGCTGATAAATTGCCGCAGCTTCCTCACTAGAATTACCGATACAAGTTAACCCTAATTTACCAAATTCTGACAGCGCACCCATGAGATGAAAAACTGTTCCCGTTTTACTGCTACTATCAAAATGCAAGCGATGTTTAGCAATAATATCCATTAAATCATCGGGAAGTAAACCTTTGTATTGGGGTTTGTGGAGATTATCGGAGGCAATATAATACTTTTCTTGGTGAGGTTGACTGAAAAACAATCCGGTTTTTCGATCATATTCACCATTAGTTAAAAGTTTCAAAGTCATGAAAGGATGGGTAGTTCCTCCTTTTCGCAGATTAATTTCGATCGCCTGTAGATCCCAGACTAAAGTTTCTGGATTTTTCACCGCAACGAAATCAACTCCATAGCGTTCAATTGCTCCCTTGGCTGCCAGAATTTCCCCTATTTTTAGCCCTAATTCCTGTAATTGTAGGCGATAATTTTCATCAGCAGGAAAATGACAACCCAGATAAATTTGACCATCGGGACCCCCTAAAATTTGATCGTGAGTGGAGAGAATCTTCACTTCTCCCGTCGGTGTAATATAACCTTGCACACTCGGCGATCGCTTTTCTTCTCCTTCGATAAAAGCTTCGACAATTGCCCCTAATTCAGCAATTTTGCCCGAAAAACTCTCCCAATTTTCATCGCTTGCTTGAAAACTCATCTTGTCTAATAGTTTAGACAATAGATTCATTCTCTCGCTTAAATCTCGGCTGTTACTATCAACAATTTCCCCTAAAGGACGTAAATCTAAAACCGCATTTCCTTCTCCTGACAACCCCTCATTTAACTTCACTACCATGCGTTTTAGTTGCGGTTGACGAGACCACAAACTAGCGGCTTCGTATAACAAATCCTTGACCGTATTTACCTGTAAACTACCGTCAGGATGGGGAATATTACTTTGACCAAAAATCTCGCGACTGCCACTTTTAGAACCCCAATACAATAAGTCTGGACTACAGGCAAATAAAGGAATATCTAATTGTAAAGACAATTCTCGCTCTAAATTAGTAGAATTAAAACAAACCATGTAGGCACGATCTCGACGCAACGCTTGCCGGATTCTTGCTACTAAGCGCGGTCTTTCCAGAATTTTTTGGGTTAAAGGTTGAAAAGAGTTATCGTGAGTTGTCAGTAATAACAGACGATTATTCGCATGGGAAAAGGGAATTCCTGGTAACAATTGCAGGTAATAATCAATCACCATCCGGGAAAGTGGCTGCGCTGTTACATAGATTAAACGAGTTTTCGGGTGTCGCAACCGAATCAGAGAAAATAATAATCTTTCTTCGTAATGTAAAAAACCCGCCACTTTTTGACCGACTCTCTGATCGATACTAAAAGAAGGGACAACTAGAATATCATAATCGTATTCATCCGATTCGGGAACGTTTTCTCCCTGCCAAATCTCTTTTAATTTTTCTTGTAATTCTTGATACCGCAGCCGCTTTTCTAGCATCAAATCTCTATCTAACAGCATGGTTTGTCCCACCTCTGGGGTTGCAGATACCTGTATCTTATCGATTTTGAGAGCCTGTCGTCTCCAGTGTCTTTCTTTTCTTAATATTCCCCCAATCCCTGTGATCATTGCCATTAAAAAGGGATACAGTCGATTCTGTATCCCCTTTAATCACCTGAGATTGGCTTTAACCTAGCGGGTGGAATAAGAGATCGGGATAAAAGCGATTAAATTCGATTAAAATCCCGGCGGTGAAAGTCAGCAGCGCCATAATTAACACGGGTGCGGACGAGAGAAATTTAGTAAGTCCTTCCATCTGAGTTCTCCTAGGGAATAAAAAGTCAAGGGTTTGACACAAAAATTAACGAGGGGAAACGGTAATTTCCGAATCCTTAACGGTTAATTTACCGGAAGTGGCTTCTTGTAAAGCGGCCAACGGCCAGAGGAAACCCGTTAACATTTTGCTGAGAGCGAGGGGAACATCGATGATGATTTCCTTCATTTCGGCATCTTTGCTGTCGCGCACGGCGATTAAATAGGCCCGACCAACCCAACCGATCCAACCGGTAATGTACAGGAATAGGATGCTAGGGATAAAGAAATCGCCCATGTGGTCCCAACGACCATCAACAATTAAGTGAGGATAGCCTTCCGGTCCACAGAGAGCTTGGGAGTAGGTTTGAGCGCGTTTGGCTCCCGATTCGGGGTCGAGAGTGGTGTTGCGGAAACTCTTCGCTTTTTGTAGGAAAGCGGGATTTTCGCTACAAGGGGTCAGATTGGACAAATCAGCCGACGCTGGAGCGGCAAAGGTGAACCAGAGAGATAGCACCAGGGCCAGAGCGAACAATTTTCGCATAAATTGTTTCCTTTTGTTACGAAATATGAAGTTCTTTGTTCAAAAAGCGAACAATTTGATCGTACACGGAAAAAATCTTACTCCGATGAGGGGTGCGAGTAAAGTTTCTATTACAAAACTATACGCAACACTTCAGACCCCGGTGATATGAACCACCACTTGTCTTTGGTGACGACTCTGACGGTGTTCCCAGAGATAGATACCTTGCCATATCCCTAAAACTAATTTACCCCTAGCGATCGGGATTTGTTCCGATGTCCGGGTGAGGACCGAGCGAATGTGAGCGGGCATATCGTCTGGCCCTTCGGTAGAGTGATAGTAGAGACTGCTATCTTCCGGGACTAACTTGGCGAAGAAATTGGCCAAATCGGTGAGAACATCGGGATCGGCATTTTCTTGGATCAGCAAAGAAGCGGAGGTGTGACAGACAAATATACTGCATAATCCCGTCGTTATGCCCGATTCGGCTACGATCGCTTCTATGGGGGCAGTAAGACGATGGAAATTCTTGGGACTGGTGGTAATCGTCAGGGATTTTTGATATTGACGCATGGCAACCGAATCAGGGAGAAATGGGGGTAGGGGGGATTGTCCTGGAGAGCAAAGGTTGTCCCGCTTGTAAGAGATCGTGAAGGTTCACCACCGCCCCGATAACAGCGATCGCTGGGGCTTCAAAGCCAGTGGCTTCGATCTGGTCCATAATCGTGCTGAAAGTACCGATTAACTGCTGTTGTTGCGGTGTTGTTCCCCAGCGAATCAGGGCGATCGGCGTTTCTGGACTTCTGCCCGCCTTGGTTAACTCGCCGATAATATAGGGTAAATTATGCACACCCATATAAACGACAATTGTTTCCGCACCATGGGCGATCGCTGACCAGTTAACCTGGGGACGATATTTACCCGCCATCTCGTGGCCGGTGACGAAAGTAACGGAAGAACTATAATTGCGATGGGTGAGGGGAATACCGGCATAGGCAGGCACGGCAATTCCTGAAGTGATCCCCGGCACGATCTCGACGCTAATTCCGGCCGCGATCAGATCGAGCATTTCTTCACCCCCGCGACCGAAAACAAAGGGATCCCCCCCCTTGAGACGAACCACCAAGGCATTAGTCTGGGCCTTTTGGATCAGTAAAGCGGTGATTTCCTCCTGTACTAGAGAATGACGACCGCGACGCTTACCCCCATGGATTTGTTCGGCCCGGGGGTTAATCATGGCTAGAATCGAGGGGCTGACTAGGGCATCATAGAGGACAACATCGGCATTTTCTAGGAGAACTTTCGCTTTTAAGGTCAACAAACCGGGATCCCCGGGACCCGCACCGACGAGATAGACCTTACCGCAACTTTCTGATTGATTCATAGATACTGGGGAGAAAATTCTTGCTTCGATCGAATGCGCTTGATCCCTACTTTATTGTGACTTGGGCAAAATTTGGTATTTTTAGCTACAGTTACTCGGCGATCATGCGCTTTCTTCATGAAGAATTATGATCTTAACATTACTTAACCTTTAATCTAGCGATCGCTCTGATCCTAAATCTTGTTGGTTCTTCTTAATTGATTAGTTCGTTCTAGAGCGAAAACAATTGACAAAAATCGCAGCAATGTCTGTCTCTATAAGGTTTTCATTCCTTATAACCCCGTCCATTGCATAAGACAAACCGAAGAACCATCTTGTTTAACAGGTATGGGGGAGTGGAAAGTGGGGAAAAAGGAGCGGGTTTTTCAAGTTGGATTGGGAGTTAATCATGCTATTAAGTAGGTGGGTTTCATGCTTCAACCCAACCTACGTTCATCTTACTATTTAATTCCACCCACCTACTTATGCGTATCCAGCAAAATTCTCATTTGCCCTCGAATGCGTTGAGAAGAGCTTCCGGCAAAGGATCATCGAAATCATCTGGAACGGTAAACTCGCCTGCACACAAACCAAATGGTCGCAATTGCTTACTACTGGCAATAGGTCTAAGTTGAGCGATCAGCTTATCATATCTAACAATGACAAGCGTTTCACCTGCTTCTACTTGAGGAAGATATTTCAAGGGATCGCATTGTATTTCATCAACAGTGACGTTCAACATTAGATTACCTCAGTGCAAACTTGATGGACAGTTGTCAAAGGTTTTTCGATTCAAGTAATCAGACTATTGACTACATAATTGCAGCATTGAAATAAAATTAAATGGTTTTGGCTCATGTAATTGCGCGATTGAACATTGCTTGAAGCACATCCTTTTAACCGTTAACTTACCCACTGATAACTGAGAGGTGCGCCATTGGAAGCTCTCAGATGCTCTATTAGGGATCAAGAAAAGCCGTCGTAGAACGACGGGGTTTTAAACCCAAATTTTCGATAACCCTTTCCCTCTATCATAAATTATCGTGCTTGTCATCAACTCACAGACTTGATTCTGGAAAAGTGCTAATCTAACTATAGCGGTGTGCAGTCGTATGAGGTACAGTGTCACGAGCTATAAACCATGCCAGGCAAAGCTTGGTCTGTATCTCACTCAAGCGCTTACCGCTATATTAGTCCATCAGCACAAGTAGACCAACTTCTGATATGCCCGACAACTGCTTCCAGATCAAATTTTGGGGAGTACGGGGGAGTATTCCCTGTCCAGGTTCGGAAACCGTTCGTTATGGTGGTAATACTTCCTGTGTGGAGATGCAAGTCGGTAGAGAAAGATTAATCTTTGACGGTGGTACGGGGTTACGCGCCCTAGGACAGTCTTTGATGGCAGAAAGTCCAGCGAAAGCCCATTTATTTTTCAGCCACTCCCATTGGGATCATATTCAAGGTTTTCCTTTTTTTACCCCTGCTTTTATCAGGGGCAATACTTTTAATATCTACGCGGTGCCATCCTCCAACGGGGCAACCATGAAGCAAAGATTAGACGATCAGATGTCACATCCTAATTTTCCCGTGCCTTTGCAGATTATGCGGGCCGATTTAGAATTTTATAATCTAGAAATGGGCGAAACCGTCCACTATGGCGATGTCAGCGTCGAAACCCGTCCTTTAAATCATCCAGGGGAAGCGGTGGGTTATCGGGTAAATTGGCGGGGTTTATCGGCAGCCTATATTACCGATACCGAACATTTTCCTGATCGCTTTGATGATAACGTTCTGGCTTTAGCCCGGCAAGCGGATGTGATGATTATTGATGCTACCTATACCGATGAGGAATACAACGATCCTAAGTATTCTAAGGTGGGTTGGGGTCATTCCACTTGGCAGCAGGCAGTCAAAATCGCTCAAGCAGCGCAAGTTAAGCAGTTAGTTCTATTTCATCACGATCCCGCCCATAATGACGATTTTCTCGATCGCATTGGGGAAGAGGCAAGAAAGATTTTCCCTGAAACTATTCTCGCCCAGGAAGGCCTCTCGATCGAACTGCGACCGAGAGATGATCAAATAGATGAAGTGTAATCTAAGTAGGGTCTGCTGAAAAAGTTTTTCGGTGGGGGTTGGGGGTTGGGGGTTAGGGGTTGGGGGTTGGGGTGTGGGGTGTGGGGTGTGGGGTTTTACCCATTTTCAGGTGGTCAATTACCTAATTTTCAGGGAAAAAGTCCCTGAATTTTCCCCCCAATCACTCCAAGTGTC
>SFBL01000011.1 GCA_007095785.1 Microcystis aeruginosa Ma_SC_T_19800800_S464 | reverse complement strand
CATCTCACCTTTGTAACCCCTAAATCAGGTGTTTATGTCAAGCTATTTTGAAAGCCTTGCTAGAAACCAGTTTTATGGATAAGTATAATTACTCACTTGCATAAATGAGATGCTCCCTTACGCAATCCCCTATCCATAGAATCTATCTGGACAGGAACCTCCGTCGGTTGAATATTTTTTCGTTGTGAAAATGTCATTGTGTTCTTTTTGGATAATTTTGTCCCCTAACTATTAATTCAATTATAGCAATTCTCATCCTGTTGAAGTACCAAGTCTCTTGTTTGAGAAAACAGGGAACAGAGAAAAAGGAGTGAGAAATCAATAGTTTAAGTGAGGTTATATCATGATACTGGTAAACTCTCTGGGTAGATTAAAAAGACAGGGTGAGCGTATCTCAAACGCTATTGACAATTGGCCAATTTTGTGAGCTGCTTGCTGTGTAGGCATTTCAAGTGATACCAGTCAATCATAAAAGTTACGAAATCGACCCATTTGGTCGATTATTGCTTAACAATTGAGATGGCAAATTATAATCAAATATGCCTGAATTGTCCTCTGGGTAAGCAACCTCAATAAACTTCATTTTGTCAAGGATTGTGAAGATGCACTTACCCTAGATTAGAGAAACCAATTTTCAATCACTAAACCCTGAAAATCTTTAAAATCGTCAACATTATTGGTAACTAAAGTCAAATTGTTGGTAAAAGCAATAGACGCTATTTGAGCATCGACAAAAGCAGGACTCTTACCAACTTTAGATAACCTTGCCCTTTCCCGTGCGTGATATTGGGCTGATTTTAAGTCATAATCGAATAAAGGTAGATTGGCTAAAATAACATTATTTACATAATCTTCTAGGTCTTGGCGTTTTTTGGACAAAGGAAGTCGAAAACAACCAAATAATAGCTCATGGATAACCAGAGTAGCTGTGGCTATTTCCCGTTTAGATAACCTGAGCTTTGTCATGACCTTCTGATTAGGTTGAGGTCGTTTAGCCTCTGACAAAACATTAGTATCTAGTAAATACTTGAGAGTCATAAATGAACATCTCTCCCCGTTGACTTGTCCCGTAAATTATCAAAAGTATCATCATCAAGACTTGCCAAATCTACCCTTTGCCTAAAATCTTGCAAGGCTGACCAAAAATCATTAACCTCTCTAATTTCTACTAATATCTCTTCATTATCGGGAAAATCAACTTCCTCTAATAACTCAATAATTTTGCCTTTTTTAATTCCTTTAACTAACATAATATCAACTCCTTCTAAATGATCTGTATCGTAGAATTCAACATAGAGAGAATCATCAAAAATAGTTTTTGATTCCTCAATTGAGACTTCGTGCTTTGATAGATTGCGTTCTGCCTTATTTTTATCCCAGTCAAACTGCATAAAGCCATTATACTGCTACTCACTGAAACTGATGGCACATTTTTGATATGTTTTGTCTATTACTTGAACGGAATATATTCAACTGTATTGAACCATCGATCTGGTTCAGAAGTCCAAGTAAATTTCCAGTGGGGCTAAAGCTGACGAATATTACTAAAATCTCGCTAACTTGAAGATATGCTAATTGTCTTAGGCTGGCTTCATCTCCAACAATTAAGGGGCTAATAACTACATTTTATCTCCTCCCGTAGCGACATTTTTAAATCTTTCTTGGGCAGCGGAAAAAGCCTCTTTCATCACCCTTTGAATCCTCTTAGTATCGGGTTTTTTACCCCCCATTAAATCGCCAAAATAGACACAAGCGCCCTCTCCTAGGGCCCAGGTATAGGCAGCGGACCAAGAAGCGGCGATGACACTGCCAAAACCGGGGATAAATTTCACTAATTCCCGACCGATGGCCTGGGCCAAAAAGCCGCCAGCGATCGCACTGACGATTCCACCGGCTTGGGATGGGGTTAAGACTTGACCGTATAATTTGCCTAAAACTCCCACCATTGACACTTGTAGGGCGGTTAATACGGGCATAGTCGCTAAGGGTAAGGGAATCGCCGCCAAGGTCGCCGCTATGACGGAAAAGGCTAACATATAGCGTCGCGCCACGTCCCGATAGAGATGGCCTAATTTATTGCTGGTTTCCCGATCTAAAAGTTGGTGGATGGTGTTAGCCTCGGCTTTTGGCAATAAATCAGCTAAATTGTCTCTAAATGCCTCTAAACCGTAAAAAACAGGGTTGTAACCGTCTTCCTCTAGGGTAAAGTCTGCTAGCACAGAATTGTCGTATAAATCCTTAAAAGTTTCTTTAATTTCTTGATAGGCGCGATTGATATCCTCGAAATCGGGAGGATAAGGGGGATGATCGGCGGTATTAGGAGGATAAAGCTGATGAAGGCAGGTTATAGCCAGTAAACAGGGGATTTTAGGGTATTTTTGCCGTAGTTGTTTGGTAATTTCCAGAAGGCTATCGGTGGCAAAATCATCAATTTTTACCGTCACGATCAAAACCTGGGCGCGTCCCGTATTTTCGGCTAAATCTGCTAATAATTCGGCGATTATCGTCTCTGTGTGTTGATAGGCATCCCCTAACCCCACCGTATCGGTAAAAATCAACAGGGGTAAATCTTCTGCGGGGTAGGTGTAGCGCTGGGTGTTCTGGGTGTGGGGACGGAAACCTTGCCCGACGATTTCCGCCGAAACTCCCGTTATTCCCCGAATAATCGAACTTTTTCCCGTTTGCGGTTTACCGATTAACAGCGCCTCGGTGGTGGGTAATTCTTGACGGACTTTTTCTAAAATTTCCGCTACTTGACTGTCACTAACACTAAACCACTGGAGGACAGTATTAGTCAACTGGTCGATGGGGAGTCTTTTCATCACTTCCCCCGTGAGACTATTCCAAGTATTGACCAAAGAATCAATGGGCAGTTTATTAGTCATGGGGATTAGAAGGGTTTATGATAACTAAAATAGAGATTTTCAGCCATAGAATCAGACGATGACAAAAGCCGCAATTAGTCCGCAAGATTTATCATGGCCTTTTTGGCCAATTGTACCACTTTATCCCTACGGTCAAAGACGGACAATTCGCCAAGAAGTGGTGCAAGATACGCTCTGGACATTTGAGCAATTGCAGGGTATTTTTTATGTGGTTGTGCCGATTCGCATGACGGTAATTAAGTTAGCATCTGGGGGTTTATTTGTTTATGCACCAGTAGCCCCGACTCCGGAATGTATTCGCTTAATGCGTGAGTTGGAAAGTGAACACGGGGAAGTTAAATATATTATTTTGCCGACGATTTCTGGGATTGAACATAAGGTTTTTGTTGGACCTTTTGCCCGTTATTTTCCTAAGGCTATAGTTTATGTTGCTCCTAATCAATGGAGTTTTCCCCTGAATTTACCTTTGAGTTGGTTGGGTTTCCCGGCAAAACGAACGGAAATTTTACCTGCTGACTCGGCAACTACTCCTTTAGGAAAAGATTTTAGTTATGAAATTTTACCCGCAATCGATCTAAATGTGGGATACTTCTCGGAAGTGGCTTTTTTTCATCACTACTCTCAAACTCTGCTGCTGACTGATGGCATTATTTCTATACCAGAAAATCCTCCCGCTATTTTAGAATTAGACCCCTATCCGCTGCTGTTTCACGCTAAAAATACGGCTAAGGATATGGTGGAGGATACCCCAGAAAATCGCCGTCGGGGTTGGCAAAGAATTTGTCTTTTTGCTCTTTATTTTCAACCTCCTGTTTTAGCTGTTCCCAATTGGATTAAGGTCTTTCGAGATGCTTTTACTGCTAAGGAAAAGAGTAAAAAAGCCTATTTTGGTTTATTCCCTTTTCAATGGGGGGATGATTGGCAAAATACTTTTTTAAATTTGCGTCGCGAGGGGAGGTTAATAGTCGCCCCAATTTTGCAAACTTTGATTCTTAATCGCACTACTGACGAGGTTAGTCAATGGGTTGATAGAATTTGCCAATGGCCGATTAAACAGGTTATTCCTTGTCATTTTGCTAGTCCGATTCAAGCTGATAGTCAAGAGTTTCAGCAGGCTTTTTCTTTCTTGTCAAAAGATTCTTATTTACCTAAAGATGACTTGGAATGTTTAGAAAGTATTGATAGTTTTTTGGTGCGCTGGCGATTGACTCCTCCTCCTGATAAAAAATTGTAATGTATGGCTAAGAACTGCTATAATATAGGCGGTTGTTAGTTGATTGCTAATTAAGGTTATGCAAATTCCCGAAAATCCCAGTAATGATGACATCAGAGAAGCGTTGATTCAATTGCGAGAAGAACTTGGTCAAAAAGTTGACCGCTTAGAATATAAATTTGATGCCTATCAAAAAGGTACAGACGGTATGGTGAGAATGGCTACTACTATCATCATTGCCACCGCTTCTGTGGTGGTTTTATCTAGTCTTAGTCCTGCGGTGACAGCAATTATCACCGCTTTATATTCTGGTAATGCTCATTAATTAATTTATCGCTAAATTATGGTGCGTTAGGCTACCTTTTGGTGCGATTCGGTGCGTTACGCGCTTGCTAACACACCCTACCTTTCTACCTTTCTTGAATTTTTACCCGTTTGTTTAATTGATTCATAGCCAGAGAAATCACCAGATTAAAGAATAAATAGGTTGCCATAACTACTATTAACATCTCTACAGCTTTTCCTGTCTGATTAGCGATGGTACTAGAGATAGCATAAATATCATTATAACCGATAGCGATAGCTAAACTAGAGTTTTTAACAAGGTTTAAACATTCATTAGTTAAAGGAGGAATAATCACCGGCAAAGCTTGGGGAAAAATTACTAATCTCATCACTAATAAAGGTTGTAATCCCAAAGCATTAGCTGCCTCCCATTGTCCCCGATTAACCGATTGAATTCCCCCCCGTACCGTTTCCGCAATAAAGGCCGCTGTATAAACAGTTAAACCGATTAGGAGAGTAGCAAACTCGGAAGAAAGATGTAAACCGAAGTCAATATTTTGATTAATAGGATTAACTTGGGGACTCTGCCATTGTAAACCCCAGATTAGAGGAATTATAACTAGGAGTAGTAGGCTAGTTAGACATAAATTAAGTTTATTTTTTAGGTATAAAAATACTGATATAATTATTCCTAAAGCAATGATAGCAAAGGCTAACCATGTCCTGAAACTATTAGCGGGGAAAGGTAAATAGACTCCTGAGTTATTTAAAAATACACTGCCAAAGAACTCTAGAGAGTCCTCAATCTTCGGCAGTTTCAGAAATACAGCAAAATACCAGAAAAATAATTGTAATAATAGAGGAGTATTGCGAATAGTTTCCACATAAATTGTTGCCAACTGACGAATTAACCAATTATCGGACAAGCGACCTAACCCGATAACTATTCCCAGACTAATCGCCAAAAATATGCCAGTAATCATAATGCGGAGGGAATTAACTAATCCCACCAAAAGAGCGCGAAAATAGGTATCGGTGGGACTGTAGGAAATAGGAGAGTCACCAATCGCAAAAGAGGCTGGTCGGTCGGGATCAAAGAGAAAGCCAAAGCCAAAACTTAAGCGTAAGCGTTGGAAATTAATCACTAAATTGCGACCAAAAAACCAGAAAATTAGGCAGACAATTAGCAGGATAATTACCTGTAGAAAAATCTTCTGAAATCGCTCATCGTACCAAAAAGAATTTTTTTGAGGTAAAGTCATATTTATTGGATAATCGGTAATTTTCAACAAAAGAAATCGGTGACTTTTGGCCACCGATTGAGAAAATCAACAAATATTTAGATAACTCCGAGACGGGAGAGACCGAGGATAACACCGGCGCCGAGGACATGACCAAAACTGGTAGTACCCAGTAAAGCGCCTAATCCCATACCACCGAATAAAGCGGGGGAAGGTAAAGCAGGACCGACATTTTGTTGTTGAATAGTCGCTTTACCGAAAGCAATAGCGAGAATATTGCAGATAATCATGACAATCGCCACTTTGGGACTCCATTCGCTGGAACCTTGTACGGCGGTGGCGGCCATTAATAGGGTTGAATACATTGAAATTCTCCTGAACAGGTCGTTTTAAGTTTTTAATCTTAAAGGTAGTTTTCACCCCACATCACGCCCTGTTGCAATACTTAATAATCAAAAGCACAGGAGTCAACGATACGGCCGATTCGTCTCCACTTATGAACTACTCGCTTAGTACAAATTCAAGTTTAAGCCTACTT
The DNA here is from genome assembly GCA_007095785.1 of Microcystis aeruginosa Ma_SC_T_19800800_S464. Taxonomy (GTDB): domain Bacteria; phylum Cyanobacteriota; class Cyanobacteriia; order Cyanobacteriales; family Microcystaceae; genus Microcystis; species Microcystis aeruginosa_E. Next base: position 5,451 of record SFBL01000011.1, on the reverse strand, counting down.
CTCTAGCGAAGAGGGCTAATCCTTTCTTTTCAATGGTTTTGATAGCTTTGGTGGAGAGGCGTAGTTTTACCCAACGGTTGCCTTCCGACCACCAAACTCTTTTCCATTGTAGGTTAGCTTCTTGTAATTTTTTGGTGCGACGGTGGGAGTGGGACACCGCATAGGCGTTATTGGCCTTTTTCCCCGTCATAGTACAGACTCTAGACATAATTTGCTCCTGTGCGATCGATGTTTGTCAATAGTCAACCTTTCTAGTTTAACTCAAATCTCGCCAGATGATACTTTGACCATCGTTAATATTTTGGTGAAGTTGTTGGGATGAGATGATCGCCTATCATTTCATTTTAGCTAATTTGGCTATCCTTGAGGATAGGGATAAAGTAAGTTTCCCGTTTCTTTTCTTAATTTCCTAATTTCAGTTTCTAACGCTTCTCTGATTTGATGATCTGCTGATTCTCTGCTATAACCGAATATAAATTTAAGATTGGTGTCACAATCTCGAACGGGATAAATTTTTTCCTAAAGTTAATTGTTCTAAACACCATCTGGCAGGGTGTGGCCCCCCCGACCCCCACCCCCCCTGCCCACCTAATTTTCAGGAAAAAAGTCCAGGAATTTTCCCCCCAATCACTCCAAAGGTCGGCACTTTTTGAGGCAAAAAAAGTCTAAAAGCGTTATCCAACAAGGTTTTTAGATTTATTCAGCCAACCCTAATTATAGCTTGATAGTACCGCTAACAACAGCACCGAAACCAAGAGCTTAATTCCTTGCTAAAAATCGCCAATAAATCCTTCATAGCCCTCAAAATTGATCGGACTAGAGAAAAGTCTATCCTGTTTTGTCTTCTGAGTTAGTTTTCCTCGACTACTTTTGTAGGTCTTCATTGGCCCGAAAAATCGCTTCCTGACCATCACTAGAGGACACAAAACCCATAAAAGCTTTAACCGTTTCACTAGCAGGTTCTTTGTAAACGTAGTAAAGGGTACGCTGCCAGGGATAATTAGGTTCACTGGGTAAAATTCCCTCAATAGCGAGCGCTCTGACGGTTTTTTGGTTGACGATTTGGCTATAGGTGGCGTAACTAATGCCATTCAGTCCCAAAACTCGCAAAATTGGCGTGGTGGCATCCCTGTCCATCATTTTAAAATTAGTTCCTGTACCAAATTCCCCCCCTTGCAGCACTTCCTGACGAAAACTTTGATAAGTGCCACTAATAGGGGGACGATTAATCACTTGAATAGTAGCAGCAGAACCGCCCACCTCGGACCAAGAGGTGATTTTTCCAGTAAAAATATCTTTAACTTGGGTAGTGGTTAACCCCCCCGCAAAAGGATTTTTTACTCCCACCACAACAGCGATCGCATCTCGGACAATCGGACTAGAAGCCAATCCCTGAGAGCGTTCCGACTCGGTTAAAGGTCGTGACACCGCCGCAATATCGATCGCCCCCCGGGCCACTTCCTCTAATCCCCTATCAGATCCTTGAGCATTTGTCAAGACCTCTACCCCCTGAAATTTGGCAGTTAAAGCGGCTTTTAAGGCTTGATTAATCTGTACCATACTGGTAGAGCCATTAATGCGAATGGTCGTGCCACTGGGGATAAAAGTCGGTGGGGCAAAACTGACCACTCCCTGGGGTGAGGGGGGAGGAGGTAAGGGAGAGGAGGCACTTTCTGATGTTGGGGATTTTTGCGGACTTTTGCCGCTGCCACAGAGAAAGAATTCTTGACCCGCGGCACATTGACTTTGCAGCCAGAAGTAACCCCCACCTAAAATGCTCGCAGTGGCTAAAAGAGCGATTATTAAAGCAGTTGTTTCGTTTTTTTGAGACATAATTATTCAGTGAGCGGTGATCAGTTAGGGGATTTGGGGAGATGGGGATTTGGGGAGATGGGGATTTGGGGAGATGGGGAGATTTCAGCTAAATTCCCCACCCCCCTACTACCCCAACACCTAACATCTAACACCTAACACCCCACTACCCCACTACCCCATCATTTGCTGACATTCGGGGGTCGATCGCCTCCACAGCAGTGATCAATGGAAGTTTCGATGATATTATCTTAGTGCATGGAAATCCACTCTTAATTTAGGACTGTATATCATGACCCACGCACCTATATCCCCAGTCGTGCTGGTTATCCTTGATGGTTGGGGTTATCGCCCGCAAAGGTCGGATAATGCGATTGCAATGGCGAAAACCCCGATTATGGATAGTCTCTGGGAAGTTTATCCCCACACCTTAATCCGCACCTCCGCTAAGGATGTCGGCCTACCGGAAGGACAGATGGGCAACTCGGAAGTTGGCCACCTAAATATCGGAGCGGGGCGAGTCGTACCACAGGAGTTAGTACGGATTTCCGATGCGATCGAAGATGGTTCGATTCAACAAAATCAAGCTTTATTAAAACTCTGCGCCGAGATTCGCCCTAAAAAAAGCAAATTACACCTAATTGGTTTGTGTTCCGAGGGGGGAGTCCATTCCCATCTCGATCACTTACTGGGATTATTAGACTTAGCGAAAGTGCAAGGGATTAGTGATGTCTGCATTCATGTCATCACCGATGGTCGCGATACCAATGTCACCGACGGAATGCTCGCTATTAAACGTATTCAAGCACATATTAATAAAATCAATCTCGGTCGCATGGTGACTCTCAGTGGCCGTTATTATGCCATGGATCGGGATCGCCGTTGGGATCGGGTGGAAAAAGCCTATAACGTGATGACCAGTGATCAAGGTATCGACGGGCGATCGATTACCGAAGTATTACAGGCATTTTATGATCAAAATATTACCGATGAATTTATTCCCCCCACCAGAATTGCCCCGGGGGCGATCGAAGCGGGCGATGGGGTGATATTCTATAATTTCCGTCCCGATCGAGCTAGACAGTTATGTTATGCCCTGACTATGCCCGATTTTGAAGATTTCGATCGAGATTTAATTTCTCCCCTCAGTTTTGTCACTTTTACCCAATACGATCCGAAATTACCGGTAGATGTGGCCTTTGCTCCCCAGAATTTAAATAATATTTTAGGACAGGTGATCGCTCAACAGGGATTAAAACAGTTTCGTTGTGCAGAAACCGAAAAGTATCCCCACGTCACCTACTTTTTTAATGGGGGATTAGAAAAACCCTTTGAGGGAGAAGTGCGCGAATTAATTCCTAGTCCGAAAGTCGCCACCTATGACCAAGCACCGGCCATGTCGGCGGCCGCGGTGACAGCAGCGGTCTGTGCGGCGATCGAACAGGGGATCTATAGTCTCGTGGTAGTCAATTACGCTAACCCCGATATGGTGGGTCATACGGGCATTTTAGACGCGGCCATGAAAGCAGTGGAAACGGTGGATCTATGCTTGGCTAAGTTGTTAAGTAGCATCAATAAATTGGGGGGAACAGTGTTAATCACTGCGGACCATGGTAACGCCGAAACGATGGTGGATGAGTCCGGTAATCCTTGGACGGCCCACACGACTAATCCCGTTCCTTTAATTTTAATTGAAGGGGAAGGGAGAAAAATACCGGGCCACGGTGGCGATGTGCAGCTGCGGGATGATGGTCGTTTAGCCGATATTGCCCCCACTATCCTCGAAATTCTCCAAATTCCCGTCCCGAAAGAAATGACTGGGCGATCGCTGATTAAACCGGCTGAGGTAGAAATTAAAGCCAGTCGCACTCCTGTCAGAATCTCGCTTTAACAGTGATCAGTAATCAGTAATCAGTAATCAGTGGAAATAATTAAAAAATTGGCTAATTAGCAGAAAAATGACCGATAAAAACCGCTCTCTTGCAGTTATGCTGATCAGCAAATCTTATCGAAGAAAGGGTGTAGGACATCTTTGAATGTAAGATAATGAACATTTTTCACCCAATTTCCGAGAGAGCCATAAAAATTTAAAACTTACATCTGATAACTGATAACTGATAACTGATAACTGATAACTGATAACTGATAACTGATGATAACTGCTATACTTTGTAATGGAAAATAGAGAGTAATGATCATGACAGTGGTGCTGGTAGTACAGATTATTTGGGCGCTGGCGGCGGCCTTTCTGGCGATTTTGGTGTTATTACACAGTCCCAAAGGGGATGGTATTGGCGGTATTGGCGGTCAATCACAGATTTTTACCAGCGCAAAAACGGCGGAAAAAACCTTAAATCAGGTGACTTGGGCGTTGGGGACGGTATTTATCACCCTAACTATTGTACTGAGCGCCGGCTGGTTAAATCGCTAAATGCTGAGAGGTTGGTTCTCTTTTCTAGGACTCGCAGCCTTGGCGAGTCTTTTGCTGTTTTCCTATTCTCTGATTGCCGACAGTCGAGCGCTACCGGAGTTAAAAACCCATCCTTTACCCGCTAATTTAGCCCAATGGCAAGAGCAAAAGCAACCCGGGGATTATTTTGATGTTGTGGAAATCAGTCCCGTGGGAGCGTTGATTTGGTCGCAATTTCCCGTGAAGATTTATCTTCAGAGCGATCGCAGTTCTTGGCTGAGTTTGGTACAACAGGCGATCGCTGAATGGGGGCAGTATTTGCCGATGGAGTTGGTTAATCGGGCAGAATCGGCCGATATCGTCATTAAACAGGAGTTACCGCCGTCGGGAGTCCGTTTTAATCCCGAAACCGGTAAGTTAGAACTGCCCCGGGTGCGTTCTGCCATAACACAATACGAGATTTTTGTCAAGGAAAATCGCCTAACTCATCGGATGAGTATCCAGATTAGTCCCAATTTAGCCGATCGGTCGGCCTTAGCGGCAGCGCGACACGAATTAGGGCACGCTTTGGGAATTTGGGGTCATAGTCCCCTGGAGACGGATGTGATGTATTTCGCTCAAACTAGAGATATTCCCCCGATTTCTAGCCGGGATATTAACACTTTAAAAAAGGTTTATCAGCAGCCAACTCAGTTAGGTTGGCAGATGGATAAGCTGCTCAATAGTGAGGTGCAAAGTTTTCTTTTTCGGGAGACAGGAGACTAGGAGGAGAAAAAAGACAACAGACAACTAATACTAAATCTGGTTATTAAAAACTGATTATCTATTGCCCCTTTTGCCTATTGCCTCTCCTGATATGTAGCCTATACTCAACGGATTTAGTATAAAATATCTGTATAACCTCTGATTATGTCAAATTTATCATTTTGTTAAAATAATTTTAGTAGCCTAACCGCATCCGCCCAAGTATTTGCTCAAATTATTCGAGGACATTGGAAAATAGAAAATCGGTAAAAGATGTAATTTTTCAGGAAGATAAAAGCCAGATCAATGATGTTCAAGCGGCAAGCAATTGGTCAATTCTCACAACTATAGGATTGAATCTTTTCCTTTGGGTTTTCTCTCAATAACAGAGGGACAGAGGTGGTTAGCTGAACGTTGGGAAAAACTGATAGTTTTATCGACGTAAGAAGCAGAAAAATTAGCTAAATTAACAGGATGTACTCTCA
>SFBL01000109.1 GCA_007095785.1 Microcystis aeruginosa Ma_SC_T_19800800_S464 | reverse complement strand
ATACAGGAATCGGAGACGACGTTTTGGTCTGAGATTTAATTTAATCGCTGGCATTTACAACTACGAACTTGCTTTAGGCTATAATCAAGTAGCTGAATAAGACTTTTGCAGGAGGTCTACTGTTTACTGATCACTGAAAAGTCCCTCGTTGAGTTAGCGGGTTCGGCTTCGATCTGTCAGAATACAAGTATTGAAACAAACCTTTTAAGAGGCTTCATGGTGGAAGTTAAAGTCGTTCCCCCGAAACGCAATTGGGTTCAGACGTGGTGGCAATCCCTGAATTCCTTATCTCGCTTACTGGTGATTGCTCTAGCTGCACCACTTATCGTCCTGAATGCTTGGGCATTATCGGCAATTTTTGGCTATTTTGAATCTTTATTTGTTATTTTACTGATAGCGGCCGTTCTATCTTTTCTCTTGGGTTATCCGGTGACTTGGTTGGAACGTCAGGGATTAAAACGGGGTTTAGCCGCGATCGTGGTTTCCCTGATCACGATTTTAATTTTTGTGGCCGTGGGAATCACCCTAGTTCCCTTAGTCTTCACCCAAGCGCAGCAATTTGTCAACAGATTGCCAGAATGGTTAGACTCAGGACAGCGCCAACTGATGCAACTAGATACCAAAATCGATACGATGAATCTACCGATTCCGATCAGTTTCGATGGTGTTATCGCTCAGTTTAACAGTCGTTTAGGGGCAGAATTGCAAATTCTAGCGGGAAGAAGCGTTAATTTAGCCCTTAATCTCACCGTTTTTACCGTGGTGCGAGTTCTTGATGTGCTGCTAACCATTATCCTCACCTTTTATCTACTTCTCCACAGTCCCGATATCTGGAGGAGTATTATCCAATGGTTGCCCAAACCCGTCCAACAACCCTTTTCCCTAACCCTACGCTTAAGTTTTCAGAATTACTTTGTCGGACAGGTAATTTGTGCTACTTGCATGGCCCTGGGATTAGTCACGGCATTTTTATCGATTAAAGTCCCTTTTGGTCTCCTATTCGGCCTCTTGATTGGTACCATGGCCTTAATCCCTTTTGGGGGAACCGTAGGCATTGTCACGGTGACAGCTTTACTAGCTTTGCGCGATATTGGTTTAGCTCTGCAAGTTTTAGCCGTAGCTGTAGTGGTGCAGCAAATTGTTGAAAACGGCATTGCTCCCCGGATTTTGGGCAGTGTCACTGGGTTAAATCCCTTTTGGGTGTTGGTTTCGGTCTTGACGGGGGCGCGAGTGGGCGGTTTACTGGGGGTGATTGTCGCAGTTCCCATGGCAGTAATGATCAAGGAAGCTTTGGAGGTTATCCGTCAAGTGACACCGGAGGAGACAAAATACGGGATAATTAAACCTTCTCTCCCCCTAGAATCAGAATCCTCTAGCGAGGTGGTTTCTCGCTGAAGAATGACTGACGGCATTATCTAGGGCGATCTGAGCATTAATATTGGCTGGGATAAATCGGCAATTTTCTCGCAGGTTCTTGGTTTTTCTCCCTCGATCGAGTTATGATGTAAATATTGGTAGATTAACTCCACTTGCCCTGATCGCCGTGCCTGACTGGGAAGGACAAATCAAGGACTGAAGATGCCTTGCCGGTCTCTGGAGTCTTGCTTATGGGGAGATTAGCTAACCAATTGTCTCTAAACTCGGATAATTTCTAAGAAAAGGTGATTGTCTATCCCGATAAATCAGCAAAAAATCGATATTTTGGTTAAATAGGCTACATTAACAGCCAAGTTTCTATCGTAAGCTCAAAGTTAAGACATAAAGTCAATATCACCCTCCGATTGCAATGAGAAAATGTTTGAATCGCTTAATATTTGGGCTTTTCAGACATTTTTTTTGTGGATTGACTGGTAAATAACCTGATTTTGGGATCAGACAAGGAGGCTCTGCTTGCACCCACAGTGCAACAGGGACGAACATCAACAGATCATGGATCATGATCTGGTAAAGATCATCAAGAAAAGTATCAGAGTGAACTCTTGGAAAAAAATGGGTAAAATATAATTAGTAGAGGGGATGTTGCTGTTAATGTTTCGCTTGATCGCGAGACGTTAACCAAGCCCAAAGGCAAAAAATAGCAGTAATTTGCTAAAAGCTAAAGGCCGATAGCTGACTGCTCTATATGTCTCTCGTATTCTTTACTTGTCGAGTTCAACACGACCCCTTTATGGAATCAAGCAACCCGTCAGGGAAGACTTCCGAACCTCCTAGTCATAGGTGGGCCAATTTACTCGGAACCATGATCGCAATTCTGACCCTAACGTTACCCTTGTTAGCGATTGGATATAACTCCACGCCTAACTATACCGAAGAACCCCTTACCGGTAACACATCCTACTCCCTAACGAGGCAAATAAGGTGACAGAATTGAGATAGACGATTGCCAAGATAAAATTTTTTTCTTCGTCCCGATCCCCCTTATGGGTAAAATTTGGATCGGAGTTAATTAAAGTGTGTTTTAATTTTGCTTGCGCTTTTAGGTGACTCTAAAGGCGCTATTGTCTTGTATTTGGAGAAAGCTTGTGGATTTATCGCGCATTCCTGCCCAACCGAAACCTGGTTTAATTAACGTTTTAGTGGAAATTACCGCCGGTAGTAAGAATAAATACGAGTTTGATAAGGATTTAAACGCCTTTGCTCTCGATCGCGTTCTCTATTCTTCGGTACAATATCCCTGTGATTATGGTTTTGTTCCCAATACCCTCGCCGATGACGGCGATCCTTTAGATGGTATGGTGATCATGGATCAGCCTACTTTCCCTGGCTGTGTGATTACGGCGCGTCCTATTGGTATGTTAGAAATGATCGATGGTGGTGATCGCGATGAAAAAATTCTCTGTGTTCCCGCTAAAGATCCCCGTTATGCAGAGGTAAAATCCCTCAAAGATGTCTCTCCCCATCGCTTGGAGGAAATCGCCGAGTTTTTCAAAACCTATAAGAATCTAGAGAGAAAAGTCACAGAAATTCTCGGTTGGAAAGATGTGGACGCAGTAAATGCTTTAGTTGAACAGTGTATTGCTGCTTATAAGTAAGGTTTGCGGCAAAAAGTTTGTTGGTGGGGTTAGGAGTTAGGAGTCGGGAGATAGGATGATAGGGATTTAGGGGTTTAGGGTGTTGAGGTTTTAGGGTTTTAGTTGAAATTCCCCCACTTCCCCACTTCCCCACTTCCCCACTTCCCACTTCCCACACCCCACACCCCACTTCCCACACCCCACACCCCACACCCCACTTCCCCACACCCCAATTTATGCGAATAGAAACCTTAAAATCGGGTTTAATCGTCTCCTGTCAAGCACCAGTGGAGTCATCTCTGCACGATCCTGCAATTATTGCCGCCATGGCTCATGCTTGTGTGGATAGGGGTGCTTGTGGGGTAAGAATTGATAGTCCCGCTCATCTGAAAGCCACCCGTCAACAATTGCCGGATATACCGATAATTGGACTCTGGAAACGCAATTATCCCGATTGTTCGGTATATATTACTCCCAAATATCAAGATGCTCTCGCCATTGCCGATGCGGGTGCCGATATAATTGCCTTGGATGCTACCCCGAGAAAGCGTCCTAATGATGAAAATTTAGCCACAATTATCGCTCGTATTCGTCAGGAAACTGGTAAATTAGTCATGGCAGATATAGACTCGATCGAAAGTGCTATTTATGCTGTGGCAGCTGGTGCTGATATTGTCGCTACAACTCTTTACGGTTACACAGAAGCAACTAAAAATCTGCCACCGCCGAGTTTTTCTTTCCTAGAAGAATTAGTTAATAAGTTATCAGTTCCTGTTATCTGTGAAGGAGGAATATCAACTCCAACAGAAGCAAAAAAAGCCCTAGAAGTTGGTGCATATTCGGTAGTTGTTGGCACGGCAATTACAGGGATTGATTTAAAAACTAGCGCTTTTTTACAAGGAATTTTATCAACAGATTAATGGGAGGTAAAAAAAAAGTTTAGCCGCACCTGCTAAAATAGCGACAACCAAAGCAATTAAAATCCCCTGGTTTGTGAATTGAGGAGAGGCAAAAGGCAATAGGCAAAAGGCAAAACGGAGAATAAATAATCAGTGGGCAAGTCCAGTAATAAAATCATCAAATTCTAACTGCGCCATCGTAAAATTTGTGCTTTAATGGGGTTGACAAAATCCCGCTTTTCTGCTTGAGATTTTTCGTATTCTTGCTTGAGGCGATAATACCATTTAGCCTGGGTGTCGGCATCATCAATTAACATCAAAGCTGGATGATAACTAAGTCCTTCCTGTTGTTTAATTACCACATCGCGATCCTGTTTGAGGAATTGTAGGGTTAAATAACGCAAAAGAGGGGTTAAAAATGCCAACCAAGGAATCGTATAGTATAAACTTTGATGGACTTCGCAGTGATTTTCATCGATGGGAGTAATTGCCGTAAAAGCACAGGCCAAATAGCGATCGCCTCGTAGTATTTCTGTACGCACCGAGGGCAATTCAAAAACAATTTCAATCGATACCTTATTACCCAAAATTTTATAGGGTTTCGCACTGACGGGCATATCATAGGGAGCAAGACGAAAACCGAGGGGAACAGGTTCGTATTGTTTTTCCTTGACCCGAAATTTGCGCGGACCGCTGCGCCACCACCAAGAAGTATGAACGTAGGGACCGTGGGCCGGATCCATCAATCCCACCACTGCATGGTCAATATTGCAGTCAAAAGTGATAGTTTCGGCTATTTTGGGGGTAAGTTTGCCAAAATCGCTAATAGTCGGCACAGGGGGCAGATTTTCTTGATTAATTTCTCTTTTTGAGTCTGCCGGAATAAACACCCAGATATGACCTTGTATTTCACGACAGGGATAACTGGTGACACAAATTCTGCTAATATCAAGGCGATCGTGTTCGGTTAATGAGGGAATCTCAGAACAAACGCCATCGCTAGTGTTAAATTTCCAGCCATGATAGCAACAGTACACCCCATCCCCTTCAATCCAGCCATGGTGCAGCGGAATGCCACGATGGGGGCAAATATCCCGCAATGCGAACACTTCTCCATCCTCTCTCCTACCGACAACAATCGGTTCACCTAGCATTTTTTTGGCCATTAGCTGACCGGGTTTAAGTTTATTTGCCGGTGTGGCCACATACCAAAAGTCGCGCAGTAAGCTAGTCATAGGGTTTCTCTGGAGAGCTTCGATCGTTCATCCTAATTTTACTGGGGTTTTGTCAAGAACTATTACAATTTGAATTGTACGCTTGACTGTCTGAGGAGTTAAGTTTACCTTTGGAAACTAAAAGAACTAATAGCAGGACGTTGGTTAATCGCCAAACCCCTCAGTATTAAACTTCTTTGAGTTGGAGCTAAGGATATGAATAATCCCCCCTCAGTACAGAAAACAACAACTGCAACCTCCCCTTCTATTATAGTTCAGGAATTGGGTTGGGAACAATTGGCGGCAGTGCCTTTTGACTACGGAGTTAGTGCTGGTGGCGGTCTAGCTACTGACGGAACTTATATCTATGCCGCCGACTTTAGCGGCGATGGCAATGATGATTATATTGACTTAAACAGGAATTTGAGCGATGATAGCGAGGAAAGTTTAGAGAATCTAGGTATTGCTAACGGTTCTGTCCGTTTTGCTCGTTATAATCCCGCAAGCGATACCTGGGAAGATTTGCCGATATTAAATGGTGAAGGGGTGTCGGGAGATGCTTTCTCCGCCGGTAATTTAGTTAATCCTCTGTTTGTAGCAGGCGATAAATTGTATTACTACCAATTCCGCTCAGGTTCACAAATAGCGGCTCTCTATTCCTACGATTTAAGCACCGGTACTAGCGGTACTTGGACGCAGGAATGGCAAAAAACTAGCGAAGATTCGCCATTAATTAATAGTAATGCAGGAATCCTTGGGGTAGATGTCAATGGAGAACCAGTAATTCTCCATCATACGGGAGGAGGAGATTACAATTTTGCTCGTACCGATGATATTGATGGTGGGGGAACTCATACCCAATTAACCCCTAATTGGAGTTTTACTGGGGCGCATTTTCCCCGTAATGGAGATTGGGATTATAATCCAACTAATGATCGCTTGTATCACCTCAGTGGCGATCAATTGGTGATGTGGACTCATGACGACTACGCTTATCCGGGAGGAAGTTTCTTAACTTCTACTCCCAACGGTGAATTGCCTTTAGCTTCTCAAAGTACCTTACTTTACTCACTGAAAAATGATTTAGGCTGGGCAAATAGTGGAACTGGAACAAGTTTATGGGGTAACTCTGTCACCGCAGTTAATGGAGACTTGTATCTATTAAGAGGAGAAACCAGTACAGATGGTTGGCCTTTTAATGAGGGACGCGGTTTAATTAACAATCGTAACTTTGCTAAAGTGGGGGCAAATGGCTGGTTAGAAACCCTTCCTGATGTGCCGTTCAATATTGGTAAAGGTAGTGGTGCAGTTTATCTAAATGGCTATCTGTATGTTACCCAAGGTGATACTCTGACTGTTTCAGATGATTACGGTTACGGTAATGTCGGTCCTCTCAATAATGAAGGTATTCGCAGTCCAGGATCAGGTTTTGCTCGCTTTGCCATTACTAATAATCCAGGAACTACTTACACAGTTACTAATACCGACGATGATGGGGAGGGTTCCCTCAGATGGGCAATAACTGAGTCTAATAATAATCCGGGTACAGATACCATTTTGTTTAATATTGGTGAGGGTGGATACTATACCATAACTCCCTTATCGACTTTGCCGGAAATTACGTCCCCTGTCATTATTGATGGTACCAGTCAACCGGGATACGCGGGAACGCCGATAATTCAAATTAGTGGTTATCAAGCAGGTGAAGGATTATCGGGTCTAGTTATTAGTGCCGGTGACAGTACCGTCCGTGGCTTAATTATTACCCAGTTTAGTGGTTATGGAATAAGCTTAATCGCTCAAGGTAATAATACTATTCAAGGTAATTATATTGGTAATGTTGAATACATTTATGAGGGATTTTCGGGCAATGGAGAAGGGGGTATTTTAATTGAATCTGGGAATAATCTGATTGGGGGAGCAACTACCAGTGAAAGGAATATTGTCTCTGGTAATACGGGAACAGGTGTATTAATTAATAATGAAACTGCAATTAACAACCAAGTCATTAATAATTACATTGGTCTTGATTCATCAGGAACTTCATCCCTTCCTAATGGGGTTGGGGTGGGGATAGTTAACGGTTCAGATAATCTTATTCAAGAAAACGTTATTGCTGGTAATACTAACACCGGTGTAAGTGTATTATCCTATGGAGCGATCGCCAATAATAATCAAATCCTTAGTAACTGGATTGGTACTAGCAGCCAAGGCTACTATTTTTTAGGTAACGGGGATGATGGAATTGATTTAGCCGGAGCAAAAAATACTCTCGTGCAGGGCAATTACATCTATTATAATCAATCGACCGGTGTTGTTCTTCGCGGAGCAGATACAACAGGTAATCAGATTACCAATAATTATCTGTTTAATAATGCCGAGGGAATGAGTATCCAAGA